>JAGROY010000137.1 GCA_020439995.1 Verrucomicrobiia bacterium | reverse complement strand
ACATCATACCAACCGCCCACCCCTTCCCCGAGACCAAGGCTAGAGAGAACCTGGCTCTCGCCAGTATTGACTCTGACGGTGTTGAGATCAGTAGCCAAGCCACTGAGAAAGGAGATTTGGAGCTCCGTGAACTCATTAGAAAACACAATCCCCGAATCATCTTCCCCGTGCCGGAGAATGAAGAGTTCAGTATCACAGACACCATGCAAGGAGGCGGGGGCACTTCAGGTGACCATTCCTACTTTTCGATCAGAAAGAAAATATCTCTGAAGTCCATTTCTTATGTGGAATTTACAGAGCGATTTTCCTCAAATCTTCTACGAGGGCTAGCGGAAATCGGATTCGACTACAACGGGTATAGCAGCACGCTTAAACGTGGAAATCTCTATTCGCTTACGATTCCAATTGGGACTGAAAGATCCCCGTCTGTGACCTCCGGCCCCAGCCCGTATGCGACCGTTACGACACCGGGAACGCTTACCGTTACGGGGGTCATCAACGTCGCCATCACGAATCCAGGAGAACGCGATTTTGAGGTGATTGTTTTTGGCTACGAGTATGCAAAATGAGAAATCACTTCTTAAGATACATGACCTTGTTTTTGTAATCGATCGCGGCGTCCAGCTTCTCAAGCAGGTCCCATCCGAAGATTCCGTCCCAGTCCGCAGGGATAATGGAAAGCTCCAGGTTTTTAAATTCTGCGGTGCCGATCTTGAAGTCGGTGGCGGTGGCTTTGAAGATGGGGACGGGCTTGCCGCCCCATCCCATTGCTGAACCGTTTGGCTCCATATCGAGGCCAAGTTTTTCGCCTGCCGCGTAGCTCATGCCTGTCGATTGAGCGCCGGTATCAATGAAGAAGTCAAATGTCTCACCTTCAACTTCGCATTTCACCCAGATTTTGTTGTCGCGGGCTTTGAAGTCTACGGAGTCGTAACCCCGCTTGCTGGTGAATTCGGGCAGCGAAATGGTCTGAAGGAAGGTGCCGACAAGATTGCCGTCACTCGGATTTGGCCAGGTCTTCAGATAGGCCTGATCAGCGTCGCTCAGATCGGAAATTGCCAGGGAGTAGTGCTGGTTGTTGCTGACCCTCAGTTTTACATGGGTGTTGTCCTCGATCGAAATCGGGCGTGCCCGTAATTTCTTACCAAAGCGATCCAGCCAGGTGCGGTAACCAACCACATCGCCCAGCGAAAATTTGCTAAGGTCGACAGGCGCTGCTGGAGCGGGCGTAGTTGAGTCAGGCTGATCGCTCTCTGGACGGGCGGCAATGCTCGGTTTCCAGACTTCGTTGACTTCGATGAATTGAGTGTCGGCAACATCGATCTGGTAGGCCTTTGATTTGCGCCCTGCCCGCTCGATCTCAACTTCTTTCAGAATTCCGGAGACTCGCGCATCCTGATTGGCAAAGCGCTTTGCTGCACCGGCAGGGAGTTTGTCCGCTACTTCCTTTGGCACAGCTGCGATCACACGCCTTCCGAAGAACTGCAACTCCAGCGTGCCTCCGTCCGCTTCTTCCACCGTGCGGATCATTCCAGTCACATTGACCGGCGTCCCCACACTGTCACGCAAACCGCGGGTGTCGGTAGCCTTTACGTTCAAGATCGGCAAGGTGTCACGGACCGAATCCGGCATATCCACGGACTTCTTGATCTGATTGCGCGGGATGTAGACGCGCTTGCCTTTGTAGGTGATGACGGCATCAAGCTCATCCAGCAAATCGTAGCCTAACACTGCATCCAACAGCACGCGTCCGCTGGCGTGGGCGGAATACTGCGACTGGGCAATGTCAACGGCACGGATCAAGTGGTTGTTCACCCGGATCTCGCCAAGATCGATCGAATCAACCTTGCAGGCATACGTCTTCAGCGGAATCCCGTCGATCCCGGATCCCCACTGGTCTTCACTCAGAACAGTAAGCTCCAGCCCCATTTTCCTCGCGGATTCCTCATTTAAGAAACTGGCAAATGCACCGGTATCGATGAAGAATTTGAAATCCTTATCGTTGATCTTCCCAGGAAAAAACGCGGCACGATCCGAGACTTTGTAATCGAGCACCGCGAAGTCCCGGGCGCGGAGAAAGGCCGAAATATCCGCCGTGGCCAGAAACTCGTTCGCGTTTTTCTCGACACTGTCAGTCAGGTACCAAAGGTCCACATATTCCTGATCCGGCGGCGAAATCTTGGGAAACGCCACGATCTTTGTCTTGCCGCTCGCCTCTTCGAGCGTGATCGTATCCCCCAGCCCAGTGCTTGGAACGAATTTCGCCCGAATGCTGCCCTCGCCACCGATGGTCCAGTCACGATATTCCGGCGGAGCCGCCATGCCCACCGATGCAACGGCCGATATCCCGGCCATCAGAGACAAGAATTTGGAAATGGAGGAGAGTTTGGGAAAAATCTTCATGGTGCCTGGATGCGTGACGTATTGCCTGACAGTAGCGGATTCATGCTGTGATTCTCAAGCATTTTGCGTGTCTGGCCCTGGTTAAGTGCGATCTTCGGATGCAAGTGTGTGGCGCGTTTGAGCAACAATCAGTATTGCCTGTGAGGACGAATCCCTTAGTCTCACCCTTCATGAAAGAACACCGCTACTTCAGGCTTGGTTCACAATTGAGCCGTGTGCCGTTTATGGCACACATCGACCAGAAGACGATCGACGAACTCATGCTGCAATCGATGATTCTCGAAGCAGCCCCGGGCGAAGTGCTGCTGCTGGAGGGCGAAGACGAGAATCATTTCCTCGTGTTAATGAAGGGATCGGTGGAAATCATTACGGACGGAGAAGTGGTCGCCACCATTGCCACCAGCGGGGAGATTCTAGGCGAACAGGCACTGCTCCACCGTCGGCGCTCAGCTACGGTGCGTGCGAAAGAGCGGGTTTTCTGCCTCCGGGTGGACGGGTCATTTGTCGATTCCCTCACTGAGGAACAACGGCTGGTGTACCAGGCCGAGCTTTACCGGTTTCTGGCAGACGTGCTGGCGCAGCGCCTGGACAGCACCTCCAGGCGACTGGCGGAAATGGAGCGCGCGCTTGTGGAGGCACGGGCGGATTCGGCGGATTAACACGTTTCCGTTTTAGAAACTACCCCAGAAACACGGCCAGCACCATGGCCGCGACGGTGGGCTTGCATCGATCCGTCTCCTCCCCTAGCAAAGCGTCCATCATGCCCCTATTTCACTCCTCAGTCAAAAAACTCGTCGCACTCGCGCTGACCAGCTCCTCATTCGCGTTACACCGGGCCACAGCTCAGGATTCGGCGACCCCCTTCCTCGTCGAGATTGGCACGATTCAAGCACAGATGAAGTACGACACCAGCGAGTTCACAGTGCCTCCTGGTGTGCCAGTAAAGCTTGTGCTCAAGAACGCGGATGACCTGCCCCACAACCTCGTCGTGTGCGATCGCGAAGGCGTCAGCCTGGCCGTTGCCCAGGTGGCCTGGGAGCTTGGGGAAAAGGGTTTTGAGAAGCAGTGGATCCCGGAGGACGAGCGCATTCTGGCCGCGACAGGCATGGTCGACCCGCAGCAGAGCGCTGCCGTCACTTTTCAATCTCCTAAAAAGGAAGGCCGCTACGATTTTGTCTGCACCTATCCCGGCCACGCCGTGATCATGAAAGGGGTAATGATCGTGCGCGAAGGTGGCCCTGAAAAAGCGGCGGAGCCCAGGAATGCGCAGGGCCCGATCAAAGATCTAACATACACACTGTTCAAAGGAAGCTGGGACAAGATGCCGGACTTCGCTGCGCTGGAACCCGAAGAAACCGATTCCATTGCCAGCGGCCAGATCGACCTTGCGGTAAGGGGCGAACTCAGCAGTGACTTCGCTATCGTTTATGAGGGAATCATCACTGCGCCTGAAGCGGGCGAGTTTACTTTTGCAGTGGCGTCCGACGATGGATCCCAGATTTTTGTCGATGACGAACTCATCGTGAACAACGACGGCATCCACGCACACGGAGAAAAAAAAGGAATCGTCACGCTGACCGCTGGAGAACACCGTCTCCGCCTGAACTACTTTGAGCGTGCAGGCGAGGAAAGCCTGGAAGCACGCTGGGCGGGCCCGGGACTCAAGGGCAGGGCCACCCGGCTTAGCAAGCGAGCGCCGCGACCAACTAACAGCAGCCTCATCACGGGAATCCCTTTGATTCCGAAAGATCGCCCGGTCATCTATCGAAACTTCATCGAAGGAGCAGGAGACCGCGCGATCGCCGTCGGTTTCCCTGGTGGCGTCAGCCTCGCCTTCGACGCCAATCAGGTGCGACTCGCTTTGATGTGGACAGGCGATTTCATGGATGCCGCGCGCCACTGGAACGGACGCGGACAGGGCTACCAGCCACCGAGCGGCAAGGACGTCATCCCCTTGCCGCCAGGAGAAGGCTTCGCCACGCTGGCGTCGCCCGATGCCCCATGGCCGGAACCAGCGCCCCGCGCAGTGGATTCCAGATTCAAAGGTTACCGGTTCTGGGATCCGAACGGCAACCCCGAGTTTCTCTACCAGATCAATGGCAGCGTGGACGTTGTCGACCGCTGTGTCCCCGTGACTGGCGACGATGGCCAGCTTTCACTCCAGCGCACCATCACCTTGCAAGGAAAACCGGAGGCCCCACAGCTCTACTTCCGTGTGGCGACCGGGCAGATCGCGTCCGAGAAAAACTCGACCTACCTGACTGCCGCCGGCCAAAGGATCAGCATCACCGGTGCGGACTCCACATTGCAAGGTGGAAACCTCATCATCCCCGTCGCGTTCTCTGACAGCAGTGCCAGCTTCGGCATCACCTACCAATGGCTCAGCAAAACCGAAACGACCCCTCAGTGATCATCACCAAAATGACCGTAACAAAATTATCTCTGTCACTGTTTGGTTGCATATACCTCATCGCTGCTGGCGGAACCACCAGCGCCCAGACATCGCCCCCGCAGGAAAGCGACTACTACCCTATCACCCCGATCCCGATTCCGGAAGGAGTGGTTCTGGAACCGAGCGGAATCGAAATCATGCCGAATCAAATGCTGGCGGTCGCCTCCCGGCGCGGTGACATTTACACCATCGATGGTGCCTTTGCCCCCGATCCATCGAATGCCAAGTGGACGCTGTTCGCCCAGGGCCTGCATGAATCGCTCGGACTCGCCTGGGTAGATGGCTGGCTATACGCAACGCAGCGCCCGGAAGTCTCGCGACTGAAGGATTCAGACGGCGATGGCGCGGCGGACATCTTCGAATGCGTCAGCAGCGACTGGGGCATCTGTGGTGACTACCACGAGTACGCGTTCGGCTCCCGCCCGGACAAGGACGGCAACATCTGGGTCGTCCTTTGCCTCACCGGCTCAGGCGGCACGCGCGCGGACTACCGTGGCTGGTGCATGCGCATCACACCCGATGGAAAAATGATCCCCACAGCCAGCGGTATTCGCTCTCCCGGCGGCATCGGAGAAAACCATCTGGGTGACATGTTCTACTGCGACAACCAGGGCCCGTGGAATGGCTCAAGTTCCTTGAAACACCTCAAGCCCGGATCGTTCCAGGGCAATCCCACCGGCAATGTCCACTATGGTCTGACCGACGCCATCGGCCCGCGCCCCGTGGAGCCCAACAGCGGCAGCCGTATCGTCACCGAGCGCGAGCGCATTCCCGAGTTCGTTCCTCCGGCGGTGGTGCTTCCACACGGCGAGATGGGCAATTCGCCAGCGGGCATCGCCTGTGATACCACTGGTGGGAAGTTCGGCCCATTTGAAAACCAAATGTTCATCGCCGAGCAGACCGCATCCACCGTTCATCGCGTATTCCTCGAACAGGTCAACGGCATGTATCAAGGTGCTGCGTTCCCGTTCCTGGAGGGGTTTGGTTCGGGTAATGTGCCGATCCGCATGTGCCCGGACGGCTCACTGTTCGTCGGCGGCACCGATCGCGGATGGGGCGCCCGGGGAGGCAAGCCATTCGCCCTGGAACGCGTGAACTGGACTGGAAAAATCCCTTTCGAAATCCTGGAAATGAAGGCCAGGCCGGACGGCTTTGAGCTTACCTTCACTGAGTCGGCAGATCCAGAAACGATCGCGGATCCGGCATCCTATGTGCTCGACGCATTCACTTACATCTACCAGGCCAGCTACGGCAGCCCGGTAGTCGATCGTGAGACACTGACGATCGAAAGAGCCGTTCCCGGCGCTGATGGAAAATCCGCCCGCCTGTTCACCAACAAGCTGATCAAAGGCCATGTGCACAAGCTTACATTACCCGGAGTTCGCAATGCTGCAGACCAGCCCCTGCTCCACCCGGTCGGCTACTACACCATGAACGAGATTCCATCGAAATAACATGCACTCCCGAATCAACCTCCTCGTCACCTGCCTCGCCCTCACGATCGGCATAGCAGCAGCCACCCCGTTCGACCAGGCGCTCTACGACGAGAAAGCCCGCACCTACTCGCCGGAGGAGAGCATGGCCATGATGGAGCTGCAGGAAGGCTACCGCGTTGAACTCGTCGCTGCCGAACCCATGGTCGATGAACCGGCGGCGATTGCATTTGATGGCGATGGCAAGTTGTATGTGGCCGAGTTGAACTCCTATATGCAGGAGATCGACGGCAGGGATCAACTTGAACCCGTCTGTCGTGTGGTTTTGTTAGAGGATACTGACGACGACGGGCGAATGGACAAGCGAACGGTCTTCGCTGACGGTCTGGTGATGCCCAGGATGATTCAGCCAATCGATGACCGCGTGCTGATCAGGGAGACCAACACCTTTGACCTCTACTGCTATCGCGACACCGATGGCGACGGCGTGGCAGATGAAAAAAAGCTCGTCTACGAAGGCGGCCCGCGCGGCGGCAACCTGGAACATCAGCCGAGCGGGCTCGACTGGAACATCGACAACTGGATGTACGTCACCTACACCAACAAGCGCTACCGCTGGATGGGTGATCACGTCATCGCAGAGGACATCCCGCACGGCACCGGCCAGTGGGGCGTGACCCATGATGACGTGGGACGGAATTTTTTCAGCGCGGCGGGCGGTGAGAACCCAGCGATGAATTTTCAACGCCCGCATGTGTACGGTCAGATCTCGCTACCCGGCGAACAGGCGCCCGGATTCCGCGAAGTGTTTCCTATCGTGCACATTCCAGATGTCCAGGGAGGCAAGGGCCGCTTCCGCGCCGACAGCCTTACTCTTAATGCCTTCACCGGATGCGCCGGCCAGCACATCTTCAGGGGTGATCGATTGCCCGCCGATTTCTACGGTGACTACATCATTCCCGAGCCGGTAGGCAGACTCGTCCGCCGCGCAAAGGTCACCAATGAGAATGGCAGGATCGTCGTCTCCAATGCCACACCAGGCACGGAATTTCTGCGCTCGCGCGATGCAAACTTCCGTCCCATCAATGCCAAGACCGGCCCCGATGGATGCCTCTACCTTTGTGACATGTACCGCGGCATCATTCAGGAGGGAAACTGGGTGCGCCCGGGTTCTTACCTTCGCGAGGTGGTCGAAAACCATGGCCTCGACAAAAACATCCACCGCGGCCGCATCTACCGCATCGTTCATGAATCGACTCAACGCGGCAGCAAGCCGCAAATGTTGAAAGCACCCACCGAAGAGCTGGTCGGCCACTTGTCGCATCCAAATGGATGGTGGCGCGATACCGCACAGAAGCTGATCGTGGTGCGCCAGGACACCAGCGTCATTCCACAGCTCAAGGAGCTTGCAAAGCACGGCACGAATCCGCTGGGCAGACTCCACGCTCTCTGGACTCTCGATGGCCTGAACACATTCGACGAGGAATTAATCGTTGCCGCCCTCAGCGACCCGGATGCACGGGTTCGCGCAGCAGCTGTGCGACTGTGTGAACCGGAACTCACCAGGGGAAATATGGCATTGTTAGAGCGACTGAAAATTGTCGAAAGCGATCCGGACATCGATGTCGCCATCCAGTGGGTGCTGTCCCTCGGGCGGTCAGGAGTCGACGGTGGGCCTGAGTTGGTCGCAGCCACGCAATCGAGACACTCCGGCAATGAAGCACTGGCCCGCATCACCGACATCGGACGCGCGCAGCTTGAAGACGCCAAACGCCGCCGCGAGCGCAGCAAGTTCCTCGCAGCAGGTGAGCAGAATTTCCAGACCATCTGCATCGCCTGCCACGGCCCCGATGGAAAAGGAACGCCAGCACCGGGCCTGGGAGACGTCACACTCGGCGCACCACTCGCCGGTTCCCCCCGCCTGCTCGGTCGGAAAGACATCCCAATTCGTATCGTACTCAAAGGCATGCACGGCGACCTCGACGGTAAGGCATACCCGGGCCCAATGCTGCCGCTGGAAACTTATGATGACGAATGGCTCGCATCTGTATTGACGTTCCTCCGCAGTTCGTGGGGCAACAGAGCGTCAGGAATCAGCAAAGAAGACGTTGCCAGTGTCAGAGCCTCCATTGCCGACCGCAAGGAAATGTATCATTCATCGGAGATTCTGGCGATGACGCCGGTTTCGCCTCGCGAAATGAGAAAATGGAAGTTCTCCGCCAGCCACAATGGCAAGGGCTGCCGACGCGCCATCGACGGCAATGCCCGCACGCGCTGGGACACCGGTGCCGTGCAGCAACCGGGGATGTGGTTTGCGTTTGACATGGGCGACCCGCGCGAAGTGACATCCATCACGCTTCATTGCGAAAGCTCACCCGACGACTACCCGCGCTCCTATGCAGTTGAGGTCTCCGACGACGGCGAACATTGGAAGGAAATCGTCGCCAACACTCAAAACAGCAAAGAGCCCGCTACCGACATCCTCCTGCCCCCGACCAAAACCCGCCACGTCCGCATCAACCAGAACGGAAAAGCAAACGGCAAATTCTGGTCGATTCATCAGCTGGAGGTTTTCGCGAACCCTGGCACGTGAAACGTTCCGCCCCTTAGCAATTCCTTCTCAGATTAGTCCACGTCCCATCCCACTCACCCGAACAGTTCAGCAATGGGCTGACCATGGTAGATGAAGTGGGGGCGGCCGGACAAATCGTTCCAGGTAGCGTGCTGAGGAATGCCTAGCGCGTGGTAGATCGTTGCGGCGAAATCCTCTGGACGTTGTGGATCGCTGGCCGGGTAGGCACCAAGCGAATCTGTTGAGCCAACAATCGCCCCTCCAGTAACTCCACCACCTGCAAAGAATGCGGTCTGCGCGGCCCCCCAGTGGTCACGCCCGGGCAGAGTCACGTTGGGAAGTTTGAAAATCTTGGGCGTCCGTCCGAACTCGCTAGCCATGACAACCAATGTATCATCAAGCATTCCACGTTCCTGCAGGTCATCAAGCAACGCCGCGACTGCCCGGTCAGTGGGCGGCAACAGGTAGTTCTTGAGACTGGGAAATATCGCCTGATGCGTATCCCACGCCTCATTGTTGCCAAGGTTGACCTGCACCAGATTCACTCCTGCTTCCACCAGCTGACGGGCCATCAACAGCGACCAACCAAAGGCATTCCGGCCATACCTGTTCTGTAATTTCGGATCAGCGCCATGGACATCGAAGGCCGCACGGGTCTTGGAATCGGCAAGAAGAGACACAGCCATCTCACCGTAACGATCCATTCCACTGCTGGCCGCCGCCCGCTCCAGATGCTCCTGCTGAGCTGTGATATGGCGGGAAAGATCGATGCGATCACGAAGGCGATCAAGACTGACACTGTCTGGAAGCGAAAAATCAGGCACGCGAAACTGCAATCGAGTGCCGTCGACTTTCCCTTCTGCATGATCAAAGAGATAGTCGGAATACGCACCGTAACTGTTAGGATTGTATCGGGAACTTTCCACGAAGAATGGTTCGTGGTGATTCCCTAACATCCCCGCGAACTGCCCGGGAATAGTACGACCGGTTCGGTGAATGATCTTTTCCGGGAGCACCACTGATGCAGGTAAACTTCCAACTGGCGGAAGCACCTTGCCCGCCAAAGCGGCAATCGACGGCCAATTTGTTGGCAGAGGAGTAGCAGGACTGAAACCAACAGGCAATTCCGACCGGCCCGTGAGCATAATGTGATGGCCTTGCGAATGCTCGTTGGAATCGTGAGTGATCGATCGGCACAATCCCCAGAGCTGGCTACGTTTGGCCAGCATAGGCAAATGTTCACAAATGTGCAGCCCAGGTGTCCGGGTGGCCAACGGCTTGAACGCTCCACGAATATCTTCGGAAGCATCGGGCTTCATGTCGAAGGTATCGATCTGCGACAGCCCGCCGGAAAGGAAGATGAAAATCACCGATTTCGCCCGTTTGCCAGGCGCCCCATTCGATTCTCCCAGCGCTCTCAACAGGCCAGCCTGTTGCAGACCGAGCCCCAGCAGACCAATGGAACCGGCCTGGATCATGGTGCGTCTGGAGAGATTCGCGTGCGAAGTTGGTTTTCGTTCAGACATCGATAGTCAGGCACCCTGTGCACACGAGTAGATAAACTTTTCAGCAGACGGCGTCGAGAGCGGATTTTGCGCATACCCTGCTACGAAGGCAATTATCGACTCGCCACGGGACACAATCGTTTTAAGGTGATGGGACATGAATCATTCCCACTCTCGAATTTCCATTTTCGCGGCTATTCTGATCCTGGCCGCAGCGATCAGCATTCCAGCATCCGCTGATCCGGTGGAAATCACCGCTGGTGCCGACACCGGGCTTCATGCGAACTTTCTACTCCGCGCCACCTGTGCCGAAGGCTCGCAACCGGTTGCGTTCAATGTCGCAGGAACAAAAATATCCGTTGAGGGCGCTGGCGCTGGCGAGCTTCGCATCGCTTGCCGTCAAGCGGTTGGTGAACGCGGCCTGATCGCTGCGTGGCTGAATGATAAACCGCTTCTGGAGGAGACGGAATTTGGGGAAGCCTGGACCCCGGAAGATGCGCCCTCACTTGGCTCGCGCTTTGTTGCTTCGAAAGAGCAATCGAAAGGCGCACTGAGGATGGATGGTGACTTTACGACTTACGCTCGATTTCGTTCCGACGGCGGACGCGGCACTCTTTTCTCGAAGTGTGCGCCAGAGGGCAAGTGGGCACCGGACGCCAAGGCGTTGTTCATTCGCGACGGTCGGCTCGTCTACGATATCGGCTGGCTCGGAGCCATGTCCAGCGACGCAAAGGTCAATGATGGCAAGTGGCACGCAGTGGTGCTGACAGTTGCGAAAGGAGTCGCTTCGCTTCACCTCGATGGCAAGGAAATTGCCCGGAAGACCGACTTTGGCCGGCCTGATCCGGATAGCTTTGTCTTTAAGATTGGCGCGGCGAACAGCGACTTCGGCCTCGACTTCGTTGGCGAAATCGAGAACGTCCGGTTCTGGGAACGCGCTCTGAATGCCACAGAGATCAGCCAGCTATCGACCGGACGCGCCGCAGAAACCAACACACCGATCCTGAACTGGAAGGCGGAACAACAGGCGGACAAGGACTCGTCCCAGCCGACGATTATTGACGGTTTCATCGCCCACTCGATCAAAGTAACAGCTGGCGCGGAGCGGATCAAAAAAATGACGATCGAGCCACTCGCCGATGTTAACCACCGAGCACTCATCGCTGCCTGGGATCACAATGCACTCGATCGCGGTGCAACGATTTACAATAACCTCTGCATCACCTGCCACGGAACTGCGGAGAAGGAAGGCACATTGCCCACAGCTCTGCGTTTTCACTCGGGTGAGTTCAAAAACGGCAAGGATCCGTACGCGATGTATCAAACGATCTCGAAAGGATTCGGGCAAATGGTGGCGCAGACGTGGATGTCACCGCAGCAGAAGTACGATGTCATTCACTACATCCGCGAAACGTTCCTGCGCGATAAGAATCCCGCTCAATTGGCTAAAGTGGACGATGCGTATCTGGCCACGCTCCCCGTGGGATTCGGCACAGGACCAGAGGCCACTGTTCGCTTTGGCGACGACGACGACCCGCACTACAAGCGTATGAACTTTGGCCCCTATCTGTTCTGGACGTATCAGGTGGATGACAACAACATCGCTTACAAGGCGCTGGCGGTCAGGCTCGACCCCGGCCCGGGCGGAGTGAGTAAAGGCCGTGCCTGGATGATCTACGATCATGATACCATGCGCGTCGCCGCTGCCTACACTGGCGACAAATTCGTCAACTGGCGCGGCATCGCCTTCGACGGCTCACACGGAACCCACACTTCGATCGTTGGCGACAAGTTATTCGTCAATCCCGTTGGTCCCGGTATCGCCCGGCCCACGGATGGCTCCTGGGAAGATCCGCGCATGCTCGGGCGCGATGAGAAACCCTACGGTCCCCTGCCCCGCGACTGGGCTCACTACAAGGGTCTGTTCATCGATGGAGACCAGGTCGTGCTACGCTACACCGTGGGCACCGCGGAGGTGCTTGAGTCCCCTGGGTTCACTGATTTTGGCGAGACCCCGATCTTCACCCGGACACTCAACATCAGCAAATCGAATCAGGACATTCACTGGCGTCTGGCTCCTGTTGCTGCCGGTCTGACGATCACCACAGCGGGTCACGCAACTGCGCAGATTCAAACCGTCGGCGATCACGCAGTCCTCGTCGTTCCCGCTTCCGCAACACCAACAAAGGTAACCGTCTTTCTCACTAAGGCCCCTGCTGATCAACTGGTTGGTATTTCCGATGCCACCTTCGCTGATCTTCAACCGCACATTCACGGCGGCCCCGCGCATTGGACTGAAACAGTGACCACAGAGTCGACCGTAAGCTTCGATGAGGACGGCCCGTTCGCAGTTGATTGCCTGACTGTGCCTGACGAAAATCCCTGGAATTCGCACATGCAGATGGGCGGCTTCGACTTTGATCCAGACGATCCTAACAAAGCCGCCATCTGCACCTGGCTGGGCGATGTCTGGACAGTGGAAGGCATCAGAGTCGCAGTGCCCGCTCCTTTGAAATGGAAGCGTATCGCTTCTGGGCTGTTTCAACCGCTGGGGCTCAAGTACCGCGATGGCGAAATCTTTGTAACCTGCCGGGATCAACTGGTGCGCATCCACGATCTGAACGGCGATGGTGAAACCGACTACGTCGAATCGTTCAACAACGACCATCAGGTCACCGAGCACTTCCACGAATTTGCCATGGGCCTGCAGACCGACGAGGAAGGCAATTTTTACTACGCGAAGTCCGCCCGCCACGCGCTGCCAGCGCTCGTCCCACATCACGGAACTCTTCTCAAAGTCACCCGTGATGGCGTGAAGACAGAGATCATCGCCAACGGATTCCGCGCAGCGAACGGCGTCTGCCTCAACCCGGACGGTTCGTTCATCGTCACCGATCAGGAAGGGCACTGGAACCCGAAGAACCGTATCAACTACGTCAAACGCGGTGGCTTTTACGGCAATATGTTCGGCTACCATGACGTTACCGATTCTTCCGATGACGCGATGGAACAACCGCTGTGCTGGATCACCAACAGCTTCGATCGCTCGCCCGCAGAGTTGCTCTGGGTGCCGCAGAATTCCGCCTGGACACCGCTGGCAGGCAGTCTGCTCAACCTTTCCTACGGCTACGGCCAGGTTTACGTCGTGCCGCACGAGATCATCAACGGCCAGGCGCAGGGCGGCATGTGTGCACTGCCAATTCCCCGAAATGAAACCGGCATCATGCGCGGCAGATTTTCTCCCGCAGACGGCCAGCTCTACACCTGCGGCCTGTTCTCATGGGCCGGGAGCCAGCAGAAGCCCGGCGGCTTCTACCGCATCCGCTACACCGGGAGGCCCGTCTATCTGCCCACTAAAATCATCGCACGCGGCAAAACCCTGACACTCACCTTTTCCGGAAACATCGAAAAAGCATCCGCAACCGATCCGTCCAACTTTGAAATCAAGGCCTGGGATCTCAAGCGCACCAAGAACTACGGTTCCCAGCACTACAACGAGCGCGAACTCGCAGTCAGCAAAGTCGAAGTTTCGGCGGACGGCTCACGAGTCACCCTGGCGGTTCCAGAACTCGCACCTACCTGGGGAATGTCGATCCACTACAACCTGAAGGCAGCAACCGGCGAACGTTTTGAAGGAGAAATCCACAACTCTATCCATCAGCTGGATGTTCCGCAGTAGGGAGAAGCATTCCCTGGAGGCGCGGCATCTGCCGGATCGACATACGCGCCGGTCCCTTACGCTCAACTAAAGCGGCAATATGGCCTCCAGAACGAAGAGTGGGCGAAGTCGAACTACGAGCAACTTAAATTGGGGCGTTCCACTCCTCAACGATTACGTGCCTGAAGGGTGCTGGACACTGCGATATTTCGCGATTGTTGGGCAGGTATTTGATGGCCAGGGTCGTCGCATCGATGGCGGCTTCGCGGGCACCGGTGGCGGCGTGCGCCCGGGCTTCGACAAGGCGAGCACCGCCGTGGTGGAGATGCGCCGCGAGGAACCATCCCAAGGCCACCATCAGGAATGACCGAATGCCTGGCAGCCTAGAAAACCACGGTCGATTCATTGAAACAAGCGCCGTCGTCGTGAGTGTGGTATCGGGCTCCGGTGCCGGACCAGTCGTTGCGGATATGCTGGCGTGTCAGCAAGGCACAGAAATGCAACCCGTTTTTGCCGGCTACGGATCGGCAACCGCAGGCAACAATGCCGAAGTAGAGCCCTCTTCCGTTTCCTTGAGCTAGGCAACGAATACACCGTCGCGACTCAACCGTCGTAGCGAAAATCGGGGAACATCACTTACCGTTCCAGCGTTCAGGATTAGGAGTACCGGCGGCGGTAGTAGACGATGCCGTCGGCGATTGCCTGGGCGACTTTCTGCCGGTAGCTGGGGGACTTGCAGCGGCCGCGTTCCCAGGAGTTGGACAGAAAACCGCACTCGACTAAAACGGCCGGGCCACGGGTCTTGCGCAGGACGGCGAAGCCACGTTTTTTCAAGCCACGGTTCTTAGTCCCGAGGCGGGATACCAGTCGATTCTGAATCTGGTAACCGAGACGTTGGCCGGTAGTGCTTGCGTAGAAAGTTTCGATCCCTGTAGCACTGCGGCTCGGTGCGGAGTTGAAATGGATGCTGATATAGACCGCATCACGGTAGCGGTTTGCCCGGCTCGCCCTCGTGGTGAGGGACAGGTAGTAGTCGCTACGCCGGGTCAGGTAAGTGGAAACGCCTTTGTTTCTTAGAATCCGCTCCACCCGTTTAGCGACATCAAGGTTGAGATCCTTCTCACGGATTCCAGCCCAATGGGTGCCGTTGTCCCTCCCGCCGTGTCCAGGATCGAGAACCACACGAAATGCTGCGGCCTGTTCCGTTCCTCCCACAACGAGTAGCCACAGTGCCATTACGGCAGTGCCGATGCGCCGCCATGTTCGTGATTTTAAGTGGTTCCAATCCATTGCTACTGCGATATTCTGTGAATTCTAAAAATTATACTATAATTACCATAATCATCAACCAGATTGCCCCGCTTAGTGACAATTCATTTCAAATAACCTTCGGAGTTGGTAAAGTTTTTAGCATTCCATGAAACCGTCTCCACTTGAACGACGAGATTATCAGGTGGCATTTCCAAAATGTTTCGCCATCGGTGCCGCAGACGATCGGATACCGTTTCGCAACGCGTTGCCCCCTATAGTTTAAGACACGTCTCCGATGAAAATTCCATCTTCCGCCACTCATCTTGCTCTGCTCCTGCTCGCGACTGCGATCATGACCGAGGGACTTTTCGCGCAGACGGAACCGACTGCCGCGATCCCGGAGTCGCGTCTCATTCGCCGCGGTCAAGAAGGATGGCGCTATCTCGACACGGGTGAAGCTCCGGGTGAAGGATGGAGGGCCGCTGAATTCGATGACTCCAAATGGGGATCCGGCGCTGCACCGCTGGGCTACGGCGAAGACGATGTGACTACAGAAATCTCGTTCGGCGGCGAGCCGGAGGACAAATTTGCCGCCGCCTACTTTCGCCTGACCTTTGATGCCCCTGACTCTCAGACGGACACGGAGCCTGTTAAGTATGGTGGCCGTGTCCGGTTCGATGATGGCGTGATCTTATACTTAAATGGCACGGAGATCTTCCGCATGAACATGCCTCGTGAAGGACAACCGGGACACCAGGAGTTTTCCACCGGCAAAGTCAGCTCCAGCAGCCGATGGGAAGGCCGATACGAAAAGTTTTTCATCTCCAGAGATGTGTTGCTTCCAGGCCGCAATATCCTGGCGGCGGAAGTGCACCAGTCGGACGCCGGGAGCAGCGATTTGATCCTCGATTTTGAACTGGCGGCACTGACATCCGAAGACGCCCGCCTGGAAGCAATCCCCGAGCTTTTCACCTCACCCGAAGGAAATGTGACCGAACCGGTGGCAGGCGATGAGATCTATCTGGACGATCTCGAAGTGGTGCGAAACATCGCGATCAAGGGCAAGGAACTGCTGATGCATGAAAAAGCCGTGGCTGGTCGCACCCTGCTGCGTGAAATGGAGAACAATCGCCAGCACTCGATCCTGAACCTTCCGATCGGAGGCCTGGATGTGCTGTCGCCAGCCGAAATCTACAAAAGATGCGCACCCGCCGTGCTCATCATTTCCCCTGTCAGTGAGTCGAGTGATCCCAATCATCCCGGTGAAGGCTGGGGTTCGGGGTTCATTATTTCCGACGCTGGGGTAGCCGTCACCAACTGGCATGTAATCGAAGCGATGAGCGAAGCGGACGTGATTACTGCCACGACATTCGATGGCCGAGTGTTTCCGCTGACAAAGGTTCTGGCGGCCCGAAGAGATGAAGATGTCGCGGTGGTGCAGTTCGACACGCTGGGGGAAAAACTGGTATCACTTCCGCTGGCTTCGGGCGCTCACATCGGCGAACCGGTGTGCATCATTGCCCATCCGCGAACCAATTTTTTCAATCTCACTCAGGGCTACGTGTCGCGGTATTTCAAATCGCGCACGAATGGAGCAAGGCTTATCAGCGTGTCTGCAGAAATCGCCGGGGGGTCAAGCGGCGGCCCGATCCTGAACAAACGCGGCGAGGTGATCGGAGTGGTGTCGATGACGGAGTCTCTGAGCGCGAATCCTGTCTTCTCGCAACGCACACGTGCGCAAGCTCATGAGACAGATCCGGGCGATGAGCCCAGTGCCGACGACGTTGAACCAGACGCAGAAAAAAATGAGGAAACCGTCCCGCCCGCCCAACAAGAGCGCCAGCAGAGAGTTCGGGTCGTTCCGTCGAGCCATCAGATGACAATGAAATTCGGGACACCAGCAGTTTCGGTTCTGGAGCTTTTGGAATGAATAGGGTAACGTTCAACTTGGTGGTTCCAGTCACAATCGATTCCGTCTTTCGCGCGATCCTCCCGGCAGTATTCGCGCTGGCGTGGGTTCCTGCATCGTCTTTCGGACAAGTTTCGATCGCCACTGGCACGCACACCTTTCCAGCAAGCCGAATCGTTCCCCGCTCCATCGCCATCATTCCTCAACTCGGCTCTCTCTTTGGGGCTGAGGTCGAAAAAAATCGCGAAATAGTATCCCTGCCGCCGGTCGAAGCGGATGTGTGGCTGGGGATGCGCAGGGTTATTGCCGCAGGCGAATCGGAATGGCGGTATCTGGACACAGAAACCGGGCCTCCGGACGAATGGATAGATCCCGGCTTCGATGCATCGCAGTGGAAAAAAGGAAAAGCGCCTCTGGGATACGGTGAGAGCACCGTGGTCACGAAGATCGAGTTCGGAAATGAGGCAAACAAGTATCCGGCGGCGTTCTTCAGGCTCGATTTTTCGATTAAAAAGGAAACCCATTCCACGTGGGCTATCCGTGCAAGCGTAGACGACGGAGCCGTATTCTATTTAAATGGCGAAGAGATTCACCGCATCCGGATGCCGGAGGGGAAAATCAAGGACACTACCAGGCCAGTCGTGAAAGCCGGGGCGTCATCAGGGCTGGAGCAGAAGTTTGTCACCTTCGATGTAGATTCCAATGCGTTGAAAGACGGCAAGAACGTGCTTTGCGTGAGTGTCCACCAGGCAGACGCAGACAGCAGCGATCTGTTCCTGGATGTTGAGCTGCTGGGACTACGGGCTGAGGAATTCGCCGCACTGGATGAGAAGGAAGAGCAGCAGGAGCAACTGGTAGAACTCGCTAAACTTGCAGAGCCGCCGGTGGCACCAGTCGCAGCAATTGGCGTGGCCCAACCAGCGTCCTTGTTGTCGATCTTCGATGCACGGATCAAGCCAGAGCAGTCACGGCTTAGACACATGCTGGAGTCTCTTCCCAGAGTAATCGGAATTACCGATGACCAGGTTGAAGAACTCGCCCTGGCCTCTGAGGATGCCATGGCCAGGCTGCGTAGATCGATCGAAGAACGCAGTGCCGAAGCGGATCAGGCAGCCCAAAACCTGCTGCGCAACGAAATCTATCAGAACAAGATATCGCTTACCAACGATGAGGAACTGGTCGAAACCTTCGCGGCGATCCTGACACCCAGCCAACTTGCGAAGTATTCCAAGTTCGTGGCAGAGCGGGAAGAAGAACGCCTTTCATCCACCATCGAAATGTTCTACGCAAACCTGAACTGCGGCATCTTTCTTACCGAAGAACAACGGCCAAAGATGCTGGGCCTGCTGCGCGAAATTGCCACGGATCCGGCGACAGCAAAGAACTACGCATCCACCAACAACCCAATTTCCGCATACTACCGGATCGTAAACGGTTTTAGCAATATTGTGAGAAGCAACGACCCGCGCCTCAACGACATGCTGACTCCAAAGCAATTGGTCGCCCTGAATGAAGGCATCACCTCAGGCTCCATCTATGGAGGGCAATTCATCAACGTCGATCGTGTGCTCGCACCAGAAGAACAGTGATCAATACGTCTCACAGCCGTCTCTTGCTTGAAAAGCTGCTGCTGGCGATGTTCGTCTTCGCGCTGCTGCCGCAGGCCACCGCCAGTGGGGACGACGCCGGGGACACGACTCTTGAAGCCGTCGGCTATGACCATACGCGAGCTGGCGTCGAGCGTTGCCTCTCCGATCTGGTCTGGACGCCCGAGCGATTGGCTGAATTCGAACAGGCGCTTGAGCATCTGGACGCCGAAGAATTCGCCACAAGAGATGAAGCCACGGCGACCCTTATGCGCATGGCATCCCTTCCCCACCAGCGCTTGATTCAGGAATTCGACAAGCCTGGACTTTCTCTGGAAAAGCGCCGCCGCATCTGTCAAGTGCTGCACCACAATACGCCAACACGAAGAGAATTCCTGCTCTACCTGGCAGCAACCGCCATCAGCACCGAACGCTACGAGGGACTGGCAGCGGCTCTGTTGCAGGCTGCAAATTCCGTCCCCGTCAAACAACGCTCCGTCTGGGACGCTGTGCGCACCGCCATCGATCGCACCGTCACCGGGAACGACGCCGATGTTTTGCGTCGGGGAATTTCAATGCCCGAGGCCACTGCCCGCGCCATCGCCTGCCAGGGCCTGGCCGACATCAAAGGCGCGGAAGCCATCCCAGACCTCCGGCCACTGCTTACCGACCCGGATCCACGCGTCCGATTCCACGCCGCACTGGCGTTTTATGAGCTGAAATCGGACGAATGTTTGTCCGCATTCATCTCGCTGCTCGACACCACACTTCCGGACGACTACCAGAAGCACGACACTCACATTCGATTCAACAGCGTGAACATCTTAAAAAAACTAACAGGACAGCGTTTCGGCTACCGAGCCGGACACGCCCCGGAGGTGCGCCGCCCGTTCATCGAACAATGGAAGGACTGGCTCAAGAAGGATGCGCCCACCGCAAAGCTCCACTTTGACGGAGCCTGAATATTTTACACCTACAAGATTCTTATGGCAGACGAACACATGAACGACGAAGACCTCCAGCAACTGGAATCCGTGAAGGATGCCACGGGCAAAGTCCGCACGGAGCTGGCAAAAGTGATTATCGGGCAACACGAGGTGATCGACCAGTTGCTCATGGCAATCTTCGCCCGCGGCCACTGCCTGCTGGAAGGGGTACCAGGCCTGGCAAAAACGCTGATGGTGAGCACGCTGGCGGATTCGTTAAAGATGTCGTTCAATCGTGTGCAGTTCACGCCGGACCTGATGCCGTCAGACATTACCGGCACCGAAGTCTTACAGGAAGACAAACTCTCCGGTGCGCGCGAGTTCAGATTCATCAATGGCCCGATCTTTGCCAACATCATTCTCGCCGACGAGATCAACAGAACACCGCCAAAGACTCAGGCCGCACTGCTGGAAGCGATGCAGGAGCGCCAGGTCACGGTCGGCGGCCAGCGCCACAGCCTGCCGGATCCCTTCTTCGTTCTCGCCACCCAGAACCCCATCGAGCAGGAGGGCACTTACACTCTACCCGAAGCCCAGCAGGACCGTTTCATGTTCAAAGTGTTCGTGAAGTACCCCTCCTATGACGAGGAGTATCAAGTGGCATCGACGACAACATCGCAGGTGAACACCAAGGTGGCGGCTGTCCTTTCCGGCGAAGAGATCAGCAACATCCAGAAACTCGTACGCCGGGTGCCTGTTCCTGCGCATGTGATTCACTACGCGCTGCGCCTTGTGCGCTCCACTCGCGTGCTGGAAGGCGACGTGCCGGATTTCATCAGCGACCTGCTTAGCTGGGGTGCTGGACCGCGAGCTGTGCAATTCCTGCTACTGGGAGCAAAAGCCCGCGCTGTGATGAATGGCAAATCTGCCGCATCCACTGCCGATCTCAAATCTGTTGCCCACGCGGTGCTGCGCCATCGCTTGATCACCACGTTTGGTGCGGAATCGAGCGGCATCACCAGCGACCATGTCGTTGACAAGCTGCTCGAGCACGTTTCCGAGCGGGCGGACAAAGACGAAGTCGTTCCAGAGTTGAAAGCAGCCCTGACCGCCGCTTAATCTCGCCCGCCGCGCGCCACTGAGTGATGTCTACCACCAAGCCAGAGGGCTACCTCGACCCTGAAGTGCTCGACCGCATCAAGCGGCTCGAAATCCGTGCGCGCATGGTGGTCGAAGGATTCATCACCGGAATGCATCGCAGCCCCTACCATGGATTCGCGATCGAGTTCGCTGGCCACCGCGAGTATGCGCCGGGCGATGAACTGAAGCACATCGACTGGAAAGTCTGGTCGAAGACAGACCGGCTCTACATCAAGGAATACGAGGAAGAGACGAACCTCAAGTGCACCGTGATCATCGATGCCAGCAAGTCGATGGCCTACGGCAGCCCGGGTTGGTCAAAGTTCGACTACGCGGCGACAGCTGCTGCGTCGCTGGCACATTTGCTCCAGCAACAACAGGACGCAGTCGGCTTGGTGACATTCAATAACAAAATCAAGGACGTCCTTCCCGCCAGCTCCCGGGCCAACCACCTGCGGCAGATGGTACACATGCTAGAGCAGCTGGAACCGGACGAAGCAACAGACGTCAGCGATGTCTTCGTCAAGCTTGCCGGGCAGATTCGTCAGCGCGGCATCGTCGCCATTTTCTCCGATCTCATGGTCGACGAGAAAACGCTGAAGGATGCGCTCCAGCAGTTCCGGCTGCGCAAGCATGATGTGATTCTGTTTCACATCATGCACGACCACGAACTGACGTTTCCCTTCGATGAGAACACACGCTTCATAGGACTGGAGGACATCGAGGACGAAATCGAAGCCGATCCGCGCGCACTGCAGCAGGCGTATCTGGACGAAGTCGAGAAGTTCCTCAAATCCACACAGAAAACCTGCGCCTCCATCGGTGTCGACTACCGGCTCGTGAATACAAAGCAGCCGCTGGATGCCGTCTTGTCCGAGTACCTGAACTTCCGTAAGAGCACTTCGCGCAAATCCTGACACTACCACCCATTTTACGATTTGTTCCCAAGCTTTTCCATACCAGCACTCGCTATCGCCGGCCTGATCGCCACAGCGGCACCGATCCTTATTCACATTCTGAATAAGCGCAGGTTCAAGCGTGTCGACTGGGCGGCCATGGAATTCCTGCGCCGCGCGTATAAAGTGCGGAGGCGACGGGTGAAGCTGGAAGAGCTGCTGCTGCTGGCGATGCGCTGCCTGATCGTGGCCCTGTTTGGTGCCGCGCTTGCTCAACCTTTTTTCAATCAAGGTGCTGCTGGCGGTTCCCTTGGTGATGCCCGGACGGATCGGATCATCGTCCTGGATGATTCGCTCAGCATGAAGGCGCGCTCCGGCATTTCGTCTCCGGCCGAAGAAGCCAGCAAGCTCCTGCGCAACTGGATCAGCGATCTGGCCACAAGCGACTCGGCGGACTCCATCACGATCCTGCGCACCTCAAATCCGGCGGAACCTCTCTTCAATGGTGTTCCGCTTACGGAAGACGTCACCAGCCAGATCCTCGAAGAATTGAAAGATCTCCTCCCAGCTCCCAGTGCGGGCAACCTCGCCAGTGCAATGCTCGAAGTGGAAAAAATTCTAGGCGATGGCACCGAGCGGGCTGTCAACCAGTCCGTCTACGTCATCACGGATATGCGGGCAAAGGACTGGGCATCGGCGAAAGAACCGGGGATCGATTCGACCCTGCTCGAATCCATTCAGCGCATCAGTGAAAAAGCGAACGGCGCCTGGGTCATCGACCTTGCAGGTGAGCAGCGCGGCAACCTTGCGATTGAAGCCATTGCCCCGGCAGATGTCGCCCTCGTCGCCGGCACCATGTCGCGCTTCTCGGTGGTCGTTCGCAACTACAGCGAGCGCGAGGTAAGCGGTGCAAAAGTGAGCCTTGCGGCAGGCACTGGAGCGCCTCAGACAGCGGACTTGGAGCCCATTCCTGCAAAAGGAACCGGCACAGCGACATTCAATGTTGCCCTCCCCGACGCACCGGCAGGGCCAGAAGGAGCAGAGACCGTCGTGCTGCCGCCGGTGCCACTCCACGCTAGGATTTCCGGAACGAGCGACGACACGACCGATGCACTTCCAGACGATGACGAGCGGTACTTTCCAGTTCGCCTTTCCTCAGGCATTCGGGTGCTGGTAGTTGATGGCGACCCTTCGGGAACGTTTGGCCAAAGTGAAACCTACTTCCTGACCAGAGCACTGGCCCCACGGGGCAACACACGCTCAGGAGTGTCGACGACAGTGGTCGATGAGAGCGAATTTTCCACGCTCGAACTTGATCCATTCCAAGTGATCTATCTTTGCAACGTGTATGCCATTCCAGACGACCGGCGCATCGCCCTGGAAAACTGGGTGCGCGGTGGCGGCGGATTGGTGGTTTCGTTAGGAGATCAGATCGATCAGAACGACTGGAATGACAAACTGTTCCGCAACGGCCAGGGACTTCTCCCCGTACGACTGGAGTCAGTGGAAGGTGACGAAACAGAGCAGACGTGGACTTACTTTGATCCACAGAATGCTCAGCACGCCATCTTTAAGGTGTTCGAAGGTGGACAAAATCCACTGCGCAGCAATGTGAAGGTTTTCCAGTGGTGGAAGACTTCACTTCCTCCAGAGCCAACCGCCACCACAGATGAAGAAGCACCGGCCGTGACTGCGGTGCTCGCGAACTTCAGCACCGATGACAAGTCACCAGCCATCGTCGAGCGCCCGTTCGGAAAAGGCAATGTTCTCGCGATCACGACTTCGATGGACGTCGACTGGAGCAACTGGCCGCTCGACATCAGCTACCTGGTCGTCATGCAGGAAATCACCCGCCACGTGGCACAGAGCAATGTCAGAGAGGGCGAGATCGGAGTCGGCTCAGCCATTTCTCAGAATGTCGACCTGTCCCGGTTCCGGCCTGACGTGATTGTGACTGAACCATCCGCCGAAAGCCGTACCGTTCAGGCACGCCCTGCCGAAGGCTCTGGCACAGGAGCGACAAACTGGGTTGCCGAGTTCACAGACACGGCGACGCCGGGGTTCTACACGGTATCGGTCCGTCCCACCGACGGCTCGGCCCAACAGGACATTCTCTACGCAGCGAATCTGGAACTCGCCGAAAGCGACCTTGCCATCGCGTCACGCGAAGCCGTGTCACGCGATCTCGCCCAGGCTGGCATCGGCTATGTTCAGTCGCCCGAAAGCTTTGAAGCGCTGGATGAAGAATCCGAGAAAAGCGGCATCTGGCGCTACGTCCTCTACGCGGTGCTGGCGCTGATGGCAGTGGAACTTTTTTACGGCTGGCGGATTGCCGCTCAGCGGAGAGCGGTGAAACCTCGCTCTTTCAATCAGGGCGGAAGATCGATGGCACGTGCAGCGGCTATCATGATCGCAACCACGATCGCCACTGCCCCGGACTCGCAGGTGCACGCGCAAGCCATCATCATTGGAGGGGTGCGGGTTCAGGATCCCGATGCTCCGGGCGCGCTTCAGGAGCTTAGCGGGCCTCAATTGAAAACCAACGAAGAAATCGGCGATATCCTTGCTCAAGCCGACGATCTGGTAAATCAAAAGCGCTATGAACTGGCTACTGTGCTTTGGCAAAAGGCGCTCGATACCAGTGCTGACACGCTCTTCACACGCGATGACTGGAAAGTCGAACGGGGAGACTATAGCTATCAAGTGTACAAGCCGGTAGTGTCAGAGATCGAAGCCACGCTCGCCCAGCTACCACCCGAGGCACTGAAAGCTTATCAATTGAAGGCGGATGGGGATGCGGAAGCACTGCTGGCTGCGGCAACTCCTTCCGAGCGGCGCCAAGTGCTTGGAGAAGTCGTGTCGCGCTTTTTCCTGAGCTCGATCGGTGACGACAGCGCTTTCGAACTGGCCTGCTACATGCTCGATGACATGGAGTATTTCGGCGCAGCCCGAGTGCTTCGCAAACTGCTCGATCATCACCCTGCTTTAACGGTGAGCCGCACTGAGATACTCAAGCGACTCGCTGTAGCCGAGGCCCGCAGCGGCGGGCCGGACCGGGCCGCAGAAGTACTCACTGATTTGAAAAACTCCGCGGGCGCGCTGCCCCGCAGCTTCATCGCCGCAGTCGAAACCGATATCGCAAGCGCCCGCAGTGACCAGCTGCAACTGGCGGGCAGCAACTCCACTGCGGAATCATCAGTGCCAGCGGACTTTGCCACCGCACCGTCGCGATTCTCGCTGGCCTGGGAACAACCTTTCACTCTCAACCTGCCAGCCGACTGGCCTGTCATTCCCGATCCTCCCAAGCGCAAGCCGGGCGAAAATGCACGCCCTTACAACTACCCCGCCGCCGCAAACGCCAACTTGACCGACATCGGACTGCGCAACTCGTGGAAGCAACAGCATCACGAACCAGTTGGCCAGATCTCGATCGATCGCAACAACGTCATCTTCCGCAATGAAGAGCGACTGGCAGCCATCAACGCATCGACCGGTGAAGCACGCTGGCTGGGAATGCGCAGCGGCTCAACCGCTCCGTTCGGACTGCAGCGCGATGCCTATTTCTTCCGCGACTATGCCGCCCAGTTGTCGTTGGCCTGGAACGGAACTCTCTTTACTGTAGAAGGCCAGACGCTGGACTTTGCAGAAGAAGAGCTGACTGGCGTCGTTCCGGTAGCGCTCGATCCTGACGAACAGCAACGCATGGCCTACGGTGCCCGGGAGATGACACGCGCGCGGGACAATCGCCTGGCAGCTTATGATATTCGCACCGGCAAGCTGTTGTGGACCCGCCGCGCCAATGAGCCTAACATTAGCGCCAATGGCACTATCAGCTTTTCCAGCAAACCGGAACCCGCTCCCGGCGGCACGCTGGCGGTCGCAGTGCACGAAGGTAGGCAGGTGTGGCTCGTCATCATCGATGCCGCAACCGGCCTGACCAAGCGTCGCACACAAATCTGCCAGGAACCCGCAGAGTGCCTGTCCACCGCCGCCATCGATGTCACCGTCACAGGCTCAGACGCTCTCATCGCCACAGGTGCGGGAGCAGTGGCCTGCATGGACACCCATTCCGGCGAGATCCGCTGGTGCACCACGTACACACGCCCGATTTCTGCGGCATTACGAACAAGCGTTGCCAACATGAACATTCAGGTGCAGGCACGCCAGATTGTTAACATGATGAACACCGGACAGGCGCGACCGGATGGCTGGAACACCGATACCGTTCTCGTCCACGGTGGCACGGTGATCCTTCTGCCATCAGATTGCGATCGAATGCTGGCCTTTTCACGCGTGTCCGGCGAGTTCCTGTGGGAGGCCCCCAAGAATCCAGATGGACTAGGTGCCGCCGCCAGCATCATGGGATTCTCCAGCGGGCGAATTTTCGTGCGCGGCATGGACCTCGTCCGCTGTTATGAAGCCAGAGGTGGGCGCATCGCGTGGGAAACGAAGACGTCCCCGCAGTTTGGCAATGGCCTGGTCACGGCGGGAGCCATCTACGCACCGCTTGAAAATGCCATCGTCCGCCTGGATGCCGAAACCGGCAAGGAATTGGCCACCATTTCTATCGATGGCAGCGAAGAACCTCCAGGCAGCCTGTTCTCAGATGGAACACGGCTCTACTCAATGTCGCCGGGGGAGATGCGCGCATTCGAAATCAAGTAAGATGAACCGAACCGACCAACACCGCGATTTTCCGTATCGAACGCTTGCCAGCAGGCGGGGATTCCTCGCTGGTGCGGGTATGGGAATGTTAGGATTAACTGGTCTCCCGCAGCTTCTCGCCCAGGAGGGAGAGGACAGTGGAGGCGGCCCTGCTTTCGCCAGCACAACAAAAACCGCAGCTGAACTGATCACACCGGAAACCGAAAGCGCGATTGAAAAAGGACTCGCTTACCTGGCCAAGGCACAGATCAAGACCGGACCGAACCGGGGCTCATTCGGCAACAGCGGAGCGGACGGCAGCGTCGCTATTTCCGGTCTGGCTGGGCTGGCTTTTCTTTGCGGAGGCAACGTTCCCGGGCGCGGAAAATACGGGAAGGAAGTTGAAAACTGTATCGACTTCATCGTCCGCAACACGCACACCAGTGGCTACATTGCCCGTACATCGAACGGCTACGGCAACATGTACGGCCACGGGTTCGCAACGCTGTTCCTTTCCCAGGCATACGGCATGACGCGCAAGAAATCGCTTGAGGAAAAACTGCGGGCAGCAGTGAAACTGATCCTTTACGCGCAAAACAAAGACGGAGGCTGGCGCTATTCGCCCTCCCCTACCGACGCCGATCTTTCGATCACGGTATGCCAGATCATGGCACTGCGGGGTGCGCGTGACGCAGGCATCAATGTCCCTGACAAAGTTCGCGACAATGCCATCGACTACGTGAAGAAAAGCCACGATCCGACGGGCGGATTCCGCTATACTCTTTCAGGTGGTCACTCGACTTTTGCCCTTACTGCCGCAGGGGTTGTCTCGCTGTACAGCGCCGGCATCTACGACGGAAAGGAGATCAAGACCGGGCTCGATTACATCAAAAAGAATAAGGCCTCTGCAGGTGGGCACTTTTTCTACGGGCACTACTACGCGGTGCAGGCGATGTGGCACGCGGGAGGCGAAGAGTGGAATCAATGGTACCCTGAGATCCGGCAATCGCTCCTCGCCATGCGGCAAGCTGGTGGCGGCTGGAGCGCCAGCCAGGGAAATGCCTACGCCACCGCGATGGCCCTGATTATTCTCCAGATGCCGAAGGACCTGGTGCCAGTCTACGCCCGCTGATGCGGCATTAAACCTGATCTCCTGCGTCAGGATCAATCCCCAACTTTCGCAGTCGCTCAGCCAGACTCGCAGCCCGAAGTTCCGAGGCCTCAGCACGCTGCCTCTCGACATCCGCACGCTGCCTTTCCTCATCTGCACGCTGCCTTTCCTCATCTGCGCGCTGCCTTTCAGCGTCAAGAGCGAAGCCCATCTCGACTGGCGTCAAAAATACTTCGCCGTCAGGCCGCATCACCTCAAGGTGGTCGCCGTCCAGTCGAAACGTTACCTGTGTGAGCGGGCTCTGCCAACCCTGCATGTCCGCGATCTCCTCCAATCCACCACCCGCTTCATTTCGAATCCAGCCCGAAAGTTCACCCCGATCTGGATCGTACACGTAATACTCGTCAACGCCGAGCCGATCATAAACGTGTAGCTTATTCGCCATCTCGCTGGCAGTGTTACCGGGCGACATCACTTCGAACACAACATTCGGCGGCTGATTGTTCTCCTCCCACTGCTTGTAAGATCCACGGTCTCCCGGTGGCCGCCCAAATGCAATCATGACGTCCGGGGCATAGCGTGTCTTGTTATCACCTTCGATCGGATACCACAGCAAATCTCCGGCAACAAACACATCATCCCTTTGCCGGTAGTAGTTGTCGAATCCTCCCTTCAGCGTTGCGATATAGCGAAACTGGCGCGTGTTGTCAGCCATGCGATTTCCATCAGAGTCGGGATAATGCACTGGCTTCAATGCATCCGCCGGATACGGGGCATTCACGCGTTCTACGTCTGCTATCGTCAGGGACATCAGTAAATTTTACGCTCCAGAACGGATGTTGACAACCCGCAAATTAGACCTTCCAAGCCGCGAAATCGCTGGATCTCTCCAGCCAGATCACGGAATACCGCGAAAGAGTTTCCGAACACTCCCGTCTGTCGAAGCGGGTTGCAACCAATCCCGGTTTCAGGTAGGTGTTGGCGCGGAATGGAGCATCCGAATGATCCCATCGTCACCCGGTTTCAGTTTACGCTCATTAACTAATTGCCAGCTATTTTGAAATTTTCTCCCAATCGATTCAACCACCAGTTCTCTGGTGATCAAACTCAGCGCACTTGATGATTCTCGCGACCTCTGGCTGGCTGACACTGTTCGGCTTCGATCAATCAGAAATCCCCGAAGGCTCTGAGGCCAGCCTCACTTTCGAGCACATGCCTCAGTCCTGGGGCGTCTTCGTGCTCGGGGCTGTGATCATCGGTATCATCTGGTTTTCCTTTGCGATCTACCGCCGCGAGGCAGGCAGTGCTTCTCCTTGGATGAAGCGCCTGATGGCAGTGCTTCGCATCGGCGCGTTCGCCGTTGCTTTGATGACATTGTTAGGGCCTGCTGTCATTTTCACCAAGACGCGGATCCTGCGCCCGATGATTTCCGTAGTCCGTGATGCCTCATTGTCGATGGCAACCGAGGATCCGTATCTTGATCCGAAAAGTGCCGCCGCCACAGCTGCCCTGCTCGGCATGGAAGTCGAGGAACTGAAGGCCAAACAGCCGCCTCGCACTGCTGTCGTGAATGCTATTTTCAACACCAACGACAAAGCGCTTCTTAAAGGACTCGAACAACGTGGACGCCTGCAACTGATCGACTTCAGCGACAAGCCAGGGCAGGCCAGGCGCCTGGCAGGCGAGGCGGCAATCAGCGCAGCGTCCGATGCAGAACCAGACGAGGACACCTCACCGGCTCCACCACTGGAAATCCCATCGCTCGAAACCGGTGGTTCAGGCACGGACATTGCCGGAGCCCTGACCGAAGCCATCAAGGAGAAGCTGACCGCCGCAGTGGTAATGACCACTGATGGCCAGCACAATGCGGACACCAGTCTCGACGCTGTCGCAGCCGAGGCCACGGAACGCGGCATTTCGTTTTTTATCATCGGTGTGGGTGACGCGCAGAAACCGCGCAACCTTCGCGTGACCGACCTCTATGTGGATCCTCAAGTGTGGAAAGGTGATCCGTTCGAATTGGAGGCTCTTCTCGTCGCCCGTGGTGCACAGACGGCCTCAGCCGACGTGGAGTTCATCGAATTGATTACGGCACCGGATGGAGGTGAATCGCAGGAGAAACTTCTTGAGTCGCGATCAGTCACTCTCAATCCCGATCAGGACGAGCAGCAGGTGCGCATGGCCTTTAAGCACACACCGGAGGAAACCGGCACCCGAACCTACACCGTCCGCGTGAAGCCGATGGAAAACGAGACCGACCGCAAAGACAACACACCCCAGGCACCAGCAAAGGTCACGGTGCTCGACAATCAGGCGAAAGTGCTACTGGTCGCGGGATCTGCCAGTTGGGAATACCGCGCGATCACCGTGATGCTTTCGCGGGAAAAGACGATCGACCTTTCCTGCTGGCTACAGAGCCTCGATCAGGGCCGGGAGCAACAGGGCAACACCCGCATCCTGTCACTTCCAGCCACCCAGGAAGAATTGTTCGCATATGATGTCGTGCTCCTGTTCGACCCTGATCCCCGCGAATTCGACCCGGCGTGGATGGATCTGCTGAAGAAGTTCGTCCGTGAACGCGCAGGCGGGGTGCTCTACATGCCCGGCCCGGTGTTCGGCCCTAACTTTATCACAAGCATTCATGCCAAGGCGATGCAGGAGCTGATCCCGGTGCGCATCGATGAAATGGCTGCCACCGCAGCTGCGGTCGATACCCAAAGCTACGAACGCGCATGGCCGCTGCAAGTGGTCGCCGCGAACGTCGACCAGCCAATCATGCGCTTCTATCCGGATTCACAAAAGACACTGGAACAATGGAAAGAATTGCCCGGGATCTTCTGGAGCTTTCCCGCAACGGCAGCCAAGCCAGCCGCCCGCACATTGATCGAGCACTCGGATCCCACATTGCAAGTCGCAAATATCGAGCGCCCGCTGGTAGTCACCGGAAAATACGGCGCGGGCCGCACCGTCTATATGGGATTCGAAGGAACCTGGCTGTGGCGGCAAACCGGGCGAGAGGGCGAATTCTTCAAACGCTATTGGATCCAGACCGTTCGTTATCTGGTCGAAGGCCGCTCACTCGGCGGAAAGCGGCGCGGCACCATCGAGGCCGACAAACCGAAGTACCAGATCGGCGACAGTGTATTGCTCACCGCCAAGCTGCAAACCGCCGACTACCAGCCGGTGACCGAAGACGAGATCCCTGCAAAGCTGACCGTTCCTGGAGCTGAAGAACAGGACATCCAGTTCAAGCCGAACGACGGCGAAGATGCCGGCACCTATCAAGCAACCGTCCCCGCCAACCTGCCCGGCAGTTACTCGGTAAAGATAACGCTGCCCGGTGATGATACCGGCCCAGCTGAAATCACTGCCGACTACACTGTCACCCTGCCATTGCGCGAAACGCTTCAGACCTTCCTTAACCGCCCGGCACTGGTCAATCTGGCAAACTCAACCGGCGGTGGCTATTTCGAAGTGAATGACACTGCCGCCCTGCTTGAAGCGGTGCCCGATCGAACGCGAAAACTGGAGATCCAAAGCACCCCAAAGCCACTGTGGGACACACGTCGCATGCTCATTCTTTTCGTCACCCTTCTCGCCATCGAATGGATTCTCCGCAAACGCTTCAAGCTGATCTGATGTCTACCAATCCACTGGCCAGTATCGAATCGCAGATTCGCGGCGTTCGCCGTTCAATCACCCGCTGGTTTTTGATCGATGGACTGGTGCGGATTGCCGCCGCCGTTCTGGCTGTGTGTGCGCTCGACTTTGCCATCGATTATTTCTTCCAAATGGATCGCGCTCAGCGTGGCATCATGCTGGTACTGATGATCACTGCCGTCCTCTGGGTAGCGTGGAAATGGTTGTTCCGCCCGCTGAAGGCATCCATTTCTGACGAAGCAATCCTGTTTGAGGTCAGCCAACGCCACCCCGAAATCGGCGACAGCATTCTGACCTCGCTGGAATTCGCCCGGGCCGACTGGAGCAGCCACACCAACGTGTCGCAAGTGATGATCGAATCCGCAATGACTGAAGGCGGACGCGCACTCGGTCAGGTGTCCTTTTCCAGAATCCTGCGAAGCGGAAAATTTTCACTCAACCTCCTGCTGCTGACAATGCTCACGGCAGTAGTCGCACTCGGCACCATCGGAATTTTCTCCAACAATCTGATGAGCATCTGGGCCAACCGGAATCTCATGCTCGGGGACAAGGCCTGGCCTGCGGACTTTGAGCTCAAGATTGACGGGCTCACAGACGGTGACATTATGATTCCCCGTGGCGATACGTGGCCGCTCACCGCACGCGTGGCGGATGGCTTCCGCTCACTGCCGGATGAGGTGCAGATCGAATTCCGCACGAACAACGGGTCCCGGCGGGAATCGATGAGCGACGGCAAAGGACAGCGCGCCTTTGTCTACCGGATTTCAAATGTCGTCGAACCCTTCAGCTTCCGGCTCAGCAGCGGGCGGGTCACGACCGACTGGATCAATGCCAAATTGATCGACCGCCCGGCTATCGATGATCTATCCCTGACAGTGACACCACCAGAATACACTGGCCAGAGCACCACCACACTTCCACCCGGCAGCGACACCTATTTCCTCCTGCGCGGAACCAGCCTTGAGATCAAGGGCACCGCAAGCAAGCCATTGCAAGCAGCGACATTGACCATCGGCGAAGAGCAGCTTCCGCTTCAAATTTCTGGCAATGGCTTCTCAGCCACCATGGCACCAGAAGCTGTCAAACCCGGCGCGTGGCAGCTGCGGCTGGTCGACCTGGAAAAAATGTACCAGCCTGAGATTGGCATTACCGGCCTCGGAACCCGCGCCCCCGTCATCTTCAATGTGCGGCAACTCGCCGACAAAGCACCCACTGTTAAAGCGGAACTGCAGGGCATCGGCAGCCTGGTACTTCCGTCTGCCCGCCTGCCGTACAACGCCGTGATCGAGGACGACTACAAGATCACCAAAGTGGAACTGGAATACGCCTGGCGGCAGGATCAAAGTGAAGATCAGGTCGAGAAAATCGAAACAAGTTCCCCAGCTGCCGCAACTGAATTCATCGGCGAAGCGAACGTCGCATTTACCGACGCTCTCGATCTCCAGCCGCTCTCCATCCCCACCGCATCCCGGCTGCGCATTCGCCTGCGCGCCGAGGACAACGACACCGTATCCGGCCCTAACATTGGCGAATCCACCGACCTCCTGCTGCGCGTCGTCACGGAATCCGAGCTGCGCAATCAGTTCCTCCTGCGGGAACGCCAGCAACGGCAAGTGTTTGAAGACATCGCCAAACGGCAGGACACGCTCATGACCGATTGCGAGGCATTCCGTGCGGAAACTCGGGCAGTGGAATCACTCACCGACGAGCAGCGCTCCGCTCTTTTCAAACTGCAGCGCCGTCAGAAACTCGTCGGCGGCAATGTGAAACCCGTAGTCGAAAGCCTCGTCTCCATTGTTGAAGAAGCCGTCAACAACCGTCTCCCAGACGAACAGGACGTACTCAAAACTCGACTGCAGGAACGCATTATCACCCCCATGCAAACCCTGCGCGAATCACTCATTCCCGGTGCCACAGTCCCTCTCGACGGTGCCCGCAATCATCTGGACTCGCCCGCCGCCCGCAACGGCTCGCTGGAAAACGCCATCGCAGGACAACGCGCCGTCCTCGCCTCGATGAACGAAATTCTCATCCACATGGTGAAGAACGAGAAGTTTCAGCTGGCCATCATCCGCCTCTACGAGATCCAACGCCTTCAGAACGACCTGAAGAAACAAACCGACAGCGAGAAAGAAGCAGCCTTGAAGCAACTGATCGACGAGAATCAGTAGCGGAGGATTCGCGGCGAAGCAGTCAGCCTCGCCGCAACTGATCTATACCCATCTGTGGATATCCCCTCTTCCGTCTGTTTTAGCTCAAATCGTTATTGACCAATCAGCCCTTGGCCCGTTGGCGACGCTCGATTGACATTCGTTCCCGGAATCTCTAGGGTTTCGACGATGAAGAACAATTGGGCCGCGATCGCCGAATTGGGAATGCTCGGAGTCGCGATGGCAGCGACGTTTGCCTGTGGTTATTGCCTTGGCAGCGGCAAGGAGCGCACGGCACAGGTGGCGACGAGCGAACTGGTAAGGAACAACATTCAAGACAACGATTCTGCTGACACAATCGGATCGTCTTTGTCCCGCACTGCTGCAGAAATTCTGCGGGCCAAAGTCAGCGATTTTCCATCCCTCTGGGAAACGTGCGCAGGAACACTGGGTGCGCGCCATTTGCTGGTAGCACGCTGGATCGATCTCGATCTGGAAGGTGCGAAAACATTCTTTTCGGGAATGAAGCATGACAAGGTCTACGGACTCGGCGGGGAGTTCATGGTTGCATTCGCACAGGCCAATCGAGATGCCGCTCTGGACTACGCCACCGGACTTCCATCTCCCAATCGCGAGATCGCATTGCAATCAATGTTAGGGTATCTTACAAGTACAGAGCCTGCGTTCGTGCTGGATGAGGTTTTGAGATCGCACCCGAGTTTCCTGGACACTTTTGCCGACGCAATCATCCAGAGCGATCCCACCCTGGCTCCACGGGTGCTGGACGCAGTCAAAGATCAGAGTGAAGCGGTCAGACTCCTTGGTGAGTGGGCCAAGGCTGATTCCAAAACAGCCTCGACTTGGGCGGCGCGAATCGAATCGCCAGAGACACGGAGTCTCGCACTGCAAAGCATCATCAAAAACACAGCCATGCTGAATCCCGAAGCCACAGGCAAAGCGATTGAAGACCTCGACTTCGAAAACAGAGATCGCCGCAGGTATTTTGTGGCCGAGATCGCGAAAAGAATCTGCGACGCGACAGATGCCAAGACCGGAGTCGACTGGGTGCTGAAGCATTGCCCACCGGAAGTGCAATATGACGCTCTATATTCTCTTTCATCAGACTCCGAGGGAAGCGCTCGACTGCAACTGCTGCAAGCCATTCCAGAAGGGGAAGTAAAGGACAAGCTGACGCGCCATGTATGGATCAACTGGTCTGGACCAATGAACGCATCGACCATTGAATGGATCAATGAGAACATCCCAGACGGTGACAAAGTCGATACCTACGGCACGATCGGCGCTGGCTTTGTAGCGAGAAACTTCGGAGCAGCGCTCCGTGCTCTGAACACCATTCCTCCAGGCCCGGAAAGGGACAGCTATGAGATGCAAGTCATGGTCGGGCAGGCGAAGCGCGGAGGTCGTGAAACGGGCGAAGCCGCAATGGCCATGATTCAGGAACGCTACGATGAGGCCCGCGCCCACGAAATCATCGCCAGTTCTTTTCCTGAGATCGCTGGCCTGAATGCCGAGGCAGCATCGGTCTTTCTGGATGCTCTGCCGTCGGACTACCGCAATCAACATCCAGACTACTTGATGGCAGAGGTCTGGGCGAGGCAGGATCCTGATCAGGCGATGGCCTGGGCTGCCGCGCTGCCGGAAGGTGATGGCCGCGAACGCGCACTGAGCGGCCTGCAAAATGTGATCCCCGCCAATGCCGCCACGGCTGAATGGTTCAACGCGCTGCCGCCGTCGACCGGACGGGACAACATCGCGCAACGTCTGGTAAGGCGGACACTCGAAACCGACCCACCGAATGCCTTCGCCTGGGCGCAGTCGATCAACGATGATGCCCAACGCGGCGGACAGTTGATCAATGTGGTCAAACGATGGGCTCCGAACGACCCCGTTGCCGCAGCCACAGCAATCTGCAACGCGGCCATCAGCGATCGCGAAAAACAGGCGCTCGCGCTCAGGCTGCAGAACCAACTCAACGCATCACCATGAAGCACGCCACCATCGTCGCAATCTGCCTCGCAGTGTCAGGAGGTCTGGGATGGTTCTTTGGAAAAGGCCAACGTCAGTCACCGCTCACGAGTCCTGAAGCCGCACCTATATTGGCTTCCGCTGCGTTACCATCAAAGATCGAATCGCCGAATGCGGAGGATTCGCCACGCTTCGCCGCTCAGCTTGCAATTTTTCAGACGATCGACTCGGCCAGCTTTGAAGAGCTCTGGGCTCTGTGGCATGATCCCGCAAACCGCATCTGCCAAGACCGCATTCTCGCTCGCCTCATCGAGCTGGATCCCGTGAGCGCTGCGGACCGTCTCCGGGCGACTGGCGATCAAAGAAGATTGTCGCGCATGATGCAACACTGGTCGCTGAAAGATCCCGTTGCAGCTTTCCGGCATCTCGATGCAATGCCTGATTTTGGTGCATCTGGAAACACCTTCTCCCACAATTACGTCTCCGACCGTGCACTCGCGGAAGCGATGAAGCGAGGGAGTGCAGCGCTGACATTGGAAGTGCTGGATCGCACCACAACAATTGGCGATGGGATTTTCCAGACCGCATCAGCGAATTCGTTGAATGCGTTTCTCAACCTTTTGATCGAGGAAAACTACCAGCATCCGTGCGTGGATTTCGCCTTTGCCGCGCTGGCGAAAAAGGATCATGAGGCGGCGAAACGCTGGGCTGATGAAAACACGGGCTGGAACAACAAAGGAATGGTAAAATCCCTGATCACTGGTGCATTCGCCAAAGACTTTGAGTTTGGCATGGAACAGGTTCTGAAGTATTTCGAAGATTACCCTTACGATGACACACTCCTCGGAAATTTAGCTCTGAACGCCGCAGATAAGGATCCACAGCAGGCGATCGAATTGATTGAAAAAATCGGGATCAGTGCCAACCAGGCGGAGCGAGACCATCTCGCTCGAAGTGTGATCTACGGCACCACCGAAGAGGAGCGCCCTGCCATCACGGCAGAACTGGAGAGACGAGGACTCTACACTACACCAGAGGAGGCAACGCAATGGCCTCTCCGATCGGAGGACGCACTTCGGGATCTGCTTACAATGGACGATCCTGCTGCCGAAGCTGATCGACTGAGCAGATACGAATTGCCAGTCCCCGCATCCCGCGCTGCGGAAATCATTTCCGAATCCGATCCCGCAACGATCTCGTCAGCAATTGCCGAAGCCATCGCATTCCAGTTGCCAACGAAGATCCTGAGGCGGCGATCAATTGGGCGGCAGGCCTCGATGATTCCCTGGCACTGCCCGCCGCTCGCGCCGCACTTGAACGTTGGGTCACACTCGATTCCGCCGCCGCCATGACGTACGCAGCGCAGTTGCCTGACAGCGCCTTTCAAGCCGCAGCCGCTACGACCATCGTCACCCAACGCGCGAATCTTGACCGTACGGCCACACAAGAATGGATCGAGCACCTTGAACCCGGCCCGTTCGGCGACACTGCCGCACAGGTCTACATCACCTCATCCAAAGGCAACGACTCAAACGATCTGGTCCCGCTCGCAGCGACAATCATCGACGACGCAAAACGACGTGAAGCCTTGCTCCACATCATGGATCGATCACCCGGAGAACTCTCCCGGCATCTGATCGAGAATCCGATCTTGTCCGACGCCGACAGGGCATTCCTGGAGAACGCACAATTCTGACCGTGCAGCGCCAGGCGTTGCCTTCGCGGCGAATCCATTCTCATAATTGAGATATGCTCTCCGAAGCCCCTCTACGCAGCGATTGCACATCAAATCCCAAAAATTGTTGATCCGCCGAATTCCCTCGGAACTCTGGCTGCATGCGTTCTGGTTCTGGTCTACAATAGCAGCGGATTCCTTGAGTTGAGTGCAAAATTTCAAAGGCCGCACCCGCACTTGCTCAGAAGCGATTGCGTGCTTAGGATACGCCCGATTTATAAATTGCCCTTGCAAAGATTTTTGAATGAATACGAAGCCTGACAAAAAGCAAATTCACCGCGAGTCGACAGCCAAATGGAAGTCACTCGTGGCAAAGTACGAGAAACCCAGCTTCTGGCGCGCCAGCTGGCAGATAGTGAATTCCGTCGGAAGCTACCTGGTGATGTGGGCTCTCATGTATTTGAGCTTGTCGGTTTCGTGGTGGTTGACAGTACCTCTGGCAATTCTCGCAGGTGGGCTGCTCATTCGCGTTTTCATCATCTTTCACGACTGTGGACACGGCTCTTTCTTTGAGTCTCGCCGTGCGAATCATTTCTGGGGATTTGTCAGCGGACTGCTGACGTTCACCCCGTTCCACCACTGGCGTTGGGAGCACTCTGTTCATCACGCAACTGTGGGGGACCTGGACCGTCGCGGCATGGGTGACATCTGGACTCTGACAGTGCAGGAATACCTTGAAGCATCCAGATGGAAGAAGTTCGCCTATCGCCTTGCCCGCAATCCTGTGATCCTGTTCGTCATTGCTCCTCTGGTTCTCTTTCTGATCGTGCAGCGCATCCCCACATCATCGGCGAAGCCACGGGAAAAGCGTTCTGTGTGGATCATGAACCTTGCGGTACTCGCAATGGTTTCAGGACTGATTGCCTTGTTCGGATTCGGTCCATGGCTGATCATTCAGCTGACCACCATGGCCGTCGCTGGCTCAGGTGGAGTGTGGTTGTTCTACGTTCAACACCAGTTCGAAGATGCCTACTGGGAGCATAGCGATGAGTGGGACTACACTGCTGCTGCGCTGCAAGGCAGCTCGTTCTACAAACTGCCAAAAATTCTGCAGTGGTTTTCCGGCAATATTGGATTCCATCACATCCATCACCTCAGCTCCAGAATCCCCAACTACAATCTTGAGCGATGCCACCGGTCCGATCCGTTGTTTCAGGAGGTCGAACCGCTGGGCTTCCTTGTCAGCTTGAAGTCGATCACCTACAGGCTTTGGGATGAGCAGAACAAGAAACTGATCAGCTTCCGCACTCTGAAAAAAATCCAGAGAAATCAGAGCAGTGAGGCGGTTTCCTGCTAAGGATCTCCGTGATAATCTGCTCGACGGCACAATCGCTTTTGCCCTATCTCTCTTTGGGCTCAGAGAGGATCAAGTTGTCGCGACATTTATTCTTCCGACAATCCTACTAACAGTATCGGCGCGGCTGCATCAGCATTTCCCCACCGACACCGTTACGAGGCAATTCCCCTCCGGCACTACCTCTGAAAACTGGCCAGAGCGCTGCCCGCTAACATCGAAAATCTAGAAACTGTGGAAACTCCCAACCTTCGATGACTTTGCCTCCATCGCCTTGGATGCGGTTCTAAGATCGTATCCTTCTCTGGAAAGGTAATTGTTAATGCGGCCCTTGTACTTACCGAAAATCTCGTGCTTCTCTTTCGCGGATCCTCCGTCCATCGCCAGTTCCCGTGCTTCGACGAGATTCTTCATGATCGTGGCCTTCTGCTCATCGGTGAGCTCCGGAAGCATCTTCAGATAGACTGCGTATGTGAGATCGACCACGCCGTAAGTCATTCCATCTTTTACCTGCTTCACTTGCTCAGTTCTTAGCTCCTTACCCAAAGCTGCGATGTAAGACGCGTGCAGCAGGTCTACCTTGCCCTTGGCTTCTGACCGGATCTCCTCTTTAATATTCGCAGTTTCCGCAGAAGCGAGATCCGCATTCCGCTGATCGTGAATGGAACTCAGCGTACGATACTGGGCGACGATAAGATCACGGACGTTCAACCGCCTGGCAGAATCCTCGACCTCCATTCCATCGATAATCTTTTCCGCACGAGCGATCAAGACTTTGGTATATGCGGGATCCATATTCAAACTGGACGTCTGAACGGTGATCTTCCCACCACTATTGGAATCGACGTTGTTGCCCAGATTGCGGTAATCGATCGCTTCCTGTGGATCGGTGCCATTGAGAAATTCCTCCACATTCGTGTATCCATCGGCATCGCTGTCCGTGGAACCATCAGAGGGATCGTCAAACTTGAGGCCATTCGCCATTTCCCACTTGTCCGGCATACCGTCGCCGTCACCATCAACCGGTACAGCAGTGGCATCGAAAGTGTAGTCGGGATAGCCACCGACTTCTTTCGGATCCCTGACAATGCCGTCTTCGTTGTGCACTTTGCCGGTGCGAACGGCCTCGATGACACGGGCATCTACAGCATCGCGCCGGGGCAGAGTGGCACCCGCACTGGCAAGCACTGCCTCATACGCATCCTCGGCCGACTGCTGGTTTACCGGCCAGCCCTCAAAGGCGGTATTCACCCTGGCCAATTCTTCCGGCCCCTGCATTCCCTTCCAGTTTTCAGTAGTGATTTCGGGATATTCCTCGAACACGTTTCCCGCCACATACCATTTTCCCGGACGCTTAATTCCGAGCGGATACCAGTTGCCCGCTTCGAACAATCGACCGGGCGAGTACTGGTCGCGCTGCTCAATGCGCACCATCACATTGCGCATGTTGGCATTGGTTGCAGGGCCAGGCTTGTAGTAGTTGTTGATGACATTGATCATCGATGTTTCATCGCCACCGTCCATCGTCCGGTGACGCCAATTGAATACCACGTTGTTGCGGTAGTCGAACTCGCCACCCATTCCGATCGACGGATTCCGACCGGTGTTACAGGCCAGAAGATTGTGGTGAAACGTTGCGTCCAGCCCACCCCATGTACCTCCGAAGGCGTGGTTCTTTGCGTTCAATGCCTCACTGGAAATGCAGTACTGCACAGTCAGATTCTTAACCGGAAACTTGAGATCCGTTTTCCCTTCCCGGTATTTCATGTGCCGATAGAGCGACAGATTTTCATCCATTCCCCAACTGGCGGAACAATGGTCAACGATGATCTGGCTCTCGGGATTCCCACCGATATTGTCCGATCCCTGCCCGCCTTCCGGACGACCACGCCGCACGCGCAGATGGCGCATAATCACATTGTTAGTGTTAATATTGACCGAATCGTGAGCCAGACAAACGCCGTCACCCGGAGCCGACTGCCCGGCGATGGTAATGTCAGGATTGTCGATATCTATGGCGCTGTCCAAGTAAATGATCCCCGCGACGCGAAACACAACAATGCGCGGACCCTCTGCCTCAATCGCTGCGCGAAAACTGCCCTCGCCACTGTCGTTCAAATTCGTAACCGCGATCACCCGGCCACCGCGACCACCAGTGGTAAACATTCCCCCGCCCCATGCACCCGGGAATGCAGGAATCATTTCCAGCAATACAGGAGGCAACGGAGGCACTTGCCCCGGCGTCGATGCCTGCGATTTTGCTTCCTGGGCCGCAGCATTCGAAAGCAAACTTGCACCAGCGAGTGCCAATGCCCCGAGGAAACAGGCGCGAAATGGTTGATAGCTTGTCATTTCATCCACCATCCGACATGCACACATTTAGAACAAGTTCATTTACGCCCCCGCTCCTTTCGAAGTTCTCCGGCAGAAATCAAAGCAGGATATCCAGGCCCTGGCACACTTTCACGGAACGAGAGGCCTCTGGAAATACCTTCGACCAAAGTCGCAAATTCCAATCCGTGGGCCTGGGCGGTCGTGCGCACCATCATCCGAAATATCCTCTCACTTTACCCACCGCTTTTGCGCAGCCCGATCAGCGTCGAGCAATTCCTGAATCCACTACCAGTCCGGCGCGACGGCGCTGGCACGGTTGGAGACCGCTTTGAGCTTGCGACCCAAGCGGAGCGAACGCCCCCTAACCACGCCCTGCAATCCGAGAAGATTAGCGTCACCGTTGAATAGCGGAACACCGCTGTCTCCCGGGGCAAGAGGGACATCGCATTCGATGATGCGGTAACAGGCACCGGAACGATGCTTGCAAGAACATCGCATCCAGAGGAATCAGTCACGCAATGACCGCTGTGAGGAAATAGCGATCATCGGTGATTTTCACCCGGAAATGCAGGAACCATTTCCGGCAATACAGGTGGCAAGTGAAACATAACCGGTCATTCTCCGCTTGGCGCTTGAAGTTTTCGCACAGTTTTTCAAAGCTGCTCCCTCTTATCATGCCCTCCCCCCCATCGAAGCCCCCCCCCACTGCTCCGACCAGAATTCTGGGCGCACGACTGTCGCTCTTTGTGGGAGGCATTCTCGTGGGCCTACTGCTTGCCACGGTTTGCTTTGCGGTTCTGACGCGTTCGGAAAACGGCAAGGGTTCCGCCTCCAGCGGACGTGTTACTTTGAAACTGGCGCACAGCCTTGATCCGGCACACCCGGTTCATCTGGCGATGCTGCGCATGGCTGAACGGGTGGTTGAACTGTCAGACGATACGATGCGGATTGATATTTATCCGAGCGGACAACTCGGAAGTGAGACCGAGTGCATCGAGCAGCTGCAAAACGGTCAACTGGCGATGACAAAGACATCCTCCGCGCCACTGGAGGGATTTGTGGAAGAGATGAAGGTGTTCGGGCTGCCCTACCTCTTCGAGAGCGAAGATCACCTCTGGAAAACGCTCAACGGAGAGATCGGCGAGGAACTGCTGACATGTGCGGAAGGCAGCGGGCTGCATGGCCTGTGCTACTACGATGCGGGCAGCCGAAATTTTTATAGCAAAACCCGCATGATCCGCACTCCAGACGATCTACGCGGGATGAAAATCCGCGTGCAGAGCAGCCCTGTGGCGATGAAAATGGTGGAAGCGTTAGGTGGGTCGCCGACTCCTATCGCATGGGGTGAGTTGTATTCCGCCCTGGCGCAGGGAGTGGTCGATGGCGCGGAAAACAACCCGCCGAGCTTTGTCTCAAACAAGCACTCAGAGGTGTGCAAGTTTTTCACCCTCGACGCCCACACTCGCGTGCCGGATCTCTTGTTGATAAGCACGACGGTGTGGAAAAGCCTGACCTCCGAGCAACGCCAGTGGTTGAAGCAGGCATCAATGGACTCAAGCACTTATCAGCGCGAACTCTGGGCAGAGAAGAGCCATGAGAGTCTTGAGCAGGCGAAGTCGAAAGAGGGAGTGGAGGTATTCGAGCCTGACATTGCACTATTCATGAAAAAAGTTGAACCGGTTTACGATGAATTCGCGCGCGGAGTCGTTGGCGAATTGGTGGAAAGAATCCGAAGCGTGAAATAATGAGCGAAAGCAATGCCAACTCCCCGAAAGAAGGGCTACTTGTCAGGGCACTGAGCGGCCTGATCATCGTGCTCATGGCGGCGCTGGTGCTGGACGTGCTCTGGGGCGTGGGCTCGCGCTGGCTCGGGAATCTGAATACTAAGCTGCAATGGGGCATCCTGCCCAATGGCCAGGCACAGTGGACGGAGGAACTCGCGCGCTTCCTGCTGGTCTGGGTGGCTATGTTCGGCTCGGCACTCGGTTTTTCAAAGCGGGCCCACATCGGCATCGACTGGCTGATCGACAAATTCCATCCGGGCACCCGCCCCATTTTCACTATTCTAGCCCGGCTCATCGTCATCACGTTCACGGCAGTCGTCCTGCTCTACGGCGGATGGCAGCTCACCAGCCGTACCTTTGCCTCCGGCCAAATGACCCCGGCTCTGGGCATCCCCCGGGGATTCGTTTATCTGGCCGTGCCCCTGTCCGGATGCTTTATTTTGATTCAAAGTGTGCGCGATCTGCTATCGCCCCGCACCCCTTCGGACACACCATGATAGAACCCGTCGTCGCCATCCTGATGCTCGGTTTCGTACTGCTGCTCGCACTGGATGTTCCCATCGCCGTGAGCATCGCCATGGCCACCTTTCTGGGCGTGCTCGCGGCGGGTTACGATCCCGGATATCTGGTGGCAATGAAACTCGCGAACGGTATCGACAGCTTTCCACTGCTGGCGATTCCCTTTTTTATTGTCTCCGGACTACTCATGGGACAAGGGGGCATCGCTCGGCGGCTGATGGATTTCGCTGCTGCACTGGTCGGACGTTACCCCGGCGGCCTCGCCTACGTGAACACCCTGACATGCATGCTGTTTGGATCCATTTCAGGCTCCGCTTCGGCAGCAGTTTCGTCGATCGGCGGGTTCATGCTCCCTGAAATGAAACGCGCAGGCTACCCGAACGCGCTCAACGTTTCGGTTACCGTCACTGCCGCGACCACCGGCCTCATCATTCCACCGAGCAATATCATGATCGTCTACTCGGTCGCTGCCGGATCAGTGTCGATCGCGGGACTGTTCCTCGCTGGCGTCGTTCCCGGTATTCTTATGGGACTGGCAATCATGAGCGTCTGCTTTCTACGCGCCCGCAGTAGCGGCCTTGCCGCAGGCGAGCGCATTTCGGGCACTGTGCTGCGTCAGTCATTTGTCACCGCAGTGCCGAGCCTGATGCTGGTAGTGATCGTCATGGGCGGCATCCTAAGCGGCTTGTTCTCTGCCACAGAGGCGGCTGCCGTTGCAGTCGCATATGCGTTCGCGCTGGCGGTAGTCGTTTACCGGGAAGTAACCCTGCCGGACCTTCCGCGAATTCTGCTGAATGCAGGTATCACCACCGGCGTTATTATGCTTTTGATCGGCTCCAGCCAGGGAATGGCATGGCTGCTGATCACCCACAATGTCCCTCAGGAAGTCTCTGCCGCACTGCTGCCCCTGGCCGACAATCCCATCGTGCTGATGCTGGCCATTAACCTGCTCCTGCTGATCGTCGGCACCTTCATGGACATGACACCTGCAGTGCTCATTTTCACTCCGATCTTTCTGCCAGTCATGCAAAAGCTCGCGCCCCTGATCGGACTCAACGAAACAGAGGCCGGCCTGCATTTTGGCATCATCCTGATCACTAATCTTTGCATCGGCCTGTGCACGCCCCCGGTCGGCTCATGCCTGTTCATCGGATGCAGCGTCGGCAAAATCAGCGTTGCCCGGGTTACTCCCACGCTGATTCCATTCTTTATCGCCATGATCATCGCACTGCTGGCGATTACTTTTATCCCCGTGTTGTCCCTGTGGCTTCCCGAAATGTTTGGGCTGACCAAATAGCACCGCCTGCTTCCTAACAATCACTGAATCGATGCACCAAACATCCACACTAAAGCACATTCTTCTCCTCGGAGCGGCCGCATTCTCGTTACTCGCCACGGACACTACCGCAATCGCGGACGATGGCGCACTCACCGGACATCGGCATCGCGTTCTTGTTTCAAGCGATATCGGCGGCACCGATCCTGACGATTTTCAGTCAATGGTGCACCTCCTCACCTACGCTGACAGCTTTGACATCGAAGGGCTGGTCGCCTCGCCTTACGGACTGGGGCGCAGGGAGCAAATTCTCAAAGTCATTGATGCCTACGCGATCGATTATCCAAATCTCAAATCGCACTCTGACAAGTATCCCACACCGGATGCCCTGCGCGCCATCTGTAAACAGGGTGCGCCGGACTTGCCGGATCATTCCGGGATTGGCGAGGCGACGGACGGATCCAACTGGATTATTGAGTGCGCTCGCCGTGAAGATCCGCGACCACTTCATGTACTGGTATGGGGCGGCATCGACGACATCGGCCAGGCATTGCACGACGCCCCTGACATTTTGCCAAAGTTGCGGGTCTACTGGATCGGTGGCCCGAACAAAAAGTGGGGCGTGAACGCCTACAACTACATCGAGAAGAACCATCCGAAACTCTGGATGATTGAGTCAAACGCCACCTATCGTGGCTGGTTCGTTGGCGGAAATCAGGAAGGAAAATGGAACAACCGGGAGTTCGTGTCGACTCACATCGCCGAGCACGGAGCACTCGGGAAGCTGTTCGTTGACGCAAAAGACACGATCAAGATGGGTGACACACCGTCACTGGCACGCCTGATGCGCGGCACATCTGAGGATCCTACGCAACCAGGCTGGGGCGGCAAGTATGTGCGCATCTGGGACGGGCGTAAAGCCATCTTCGACCGCCTGACGACAAGGGACGACGAAGTAGAGGTATTTGGTGTGACCGAATTCGCACTGCCAATGCCTGATGGCTACACTTCGAACCACACCGCAACCATGATATTCAACGGCGGACGTCCCCCCTCGCCTGGAGTGAACGAGGGCAACGTCCTGCGCTTCAGGTTTTCGCCCCGTGACGCAAAGGTCTGGTCGTACGTTATCAAGAGCGACCTACCGGAGCTGGACGGCAAGTCAGGAGCCGTCAATGCCGTGCCGCCTTCAATCGAACGCACCAGTAAACCCTCCGCCACGCATCCAAACTGGTGGATCGATGATCCAGATCCAGCTGCTGCGGAAGGAGTCCACCCCGGAGCCAAAAGCGTGAACCAGTGGCGCGAAGACTATCTCCGTGATTTCGCCGGGCGAATGAATCGCTGCAAAGCTCCAGCGAAAGCCGAAGCCAGCACTCGCCCCCATGCCAGAGTCGGAGCACTCCCGTTGAGTGAAGTTCGATGGACGGACGGCTTCTGGAAACAGCGTTTCGAAAACTGCCGCACGAAAATGATTCCGACCATGTGGGAACTCATGAAGGGAACGGAGTACAAGCCATTTTATGAACACTTCCGAATCGCAGCCGGTCTCTCCGAGGGTAGATATCGTGGCGCAAAATGGAACGACGGCGATTTTTACAAATGGATGGAAGGCGTTACGTCAACGCTGGCCGTCGAGCCGTCCGAAGAGTGGGAGCAACGCCTGGACGAAATCATCGAGGTCATCGGCAAAGCGCAGCGCGAGGACGGCTACATTCACACTCCCGTTCTCATCGGTGCACGCAATGGCGATCCAAACGCCAGGCCGTTCTCTGATCGCTTCGCCTTCGAAGTCTACAACATGGGCCACCTGATCACTGCCGCGTGCGTGCACCACCGCGTCACCGGCAAGGACAATTTTCTCGCTCTCGCGAAGAAGACTGCGGCATTCCTAGACACCGCATTCAGCCATCCCACCGCCGAGCAGGCGCGCCATGCTGTCTGCCCGTCCCACTACATGGGCCTGGTCGACCTTTACCGCATCACTGGAGATCCGAAGCATCTCGAACTGGCGAAGCGCTTTCTCGAAATGCGCGCGCTCGTCACCGACGGCGGTGATGACAACCAGGATAGAATCCCTTTCGTCGAACAAACCGAGGCAGTAGGCCACGCAGTTCGCGCGAACTATCTTTACGCGGGAGCGGCCGATGTTTTCGCTGAAACCGGTGATCCTGCACTCCTGTCGCCACTGACAAGAATCTGGGACAACATGGTGCAAAAAAAGATGCACATCACCGGCGGCTGCGGCGCGCTTTATGATGGTGCATCGCCCGATGGCTCCAATGATCAAGCGTCAATCACGCGTATCCACCAGGCCTACGGGCGAAACTACCAGCTCCCTAACATTACCGCTCACAACGAAACCTGCGCCAATATCGGCAACGTTCTCTGGAACTGGCGCATGTTTCTCGTCACTGGCGAAGCGAAATACATGGATGTTGCAGAGCTCGCTCTCTACAACAGTGTGCTGTCTGGAGTGGGATTAAACGGGAAGGACTACTTCTATGTGAACGCACTACGGCAGACCGATCCGCTTCCAGCTGAACTCCGATGGAAGCGATTGCGTGTGCCTTTCGTAACCTCGTTTTGCTGCCCGCCGAATGTCGTCCGCACGGTCGCCCAGGTAAACGGCTACGCCTACGCAAAATCCGACGACACCCTCTGGGTCAACCTCTACGGCGGCAACACCCTGACAACCACACTCGCCGATGACAACAAAGTCACTCTAACTCAAGAATCCAACTACCCGTGGGAAGGGAAAATCCGCATCACCGTCCCCCAGTGCGGCAGCAAACCATTCACCCTTCAGCTACGCATCCCCGGCTGGACAACCGAGGCCTCGATCCTGCTGAATGGAAGCGCACTGCAGACACCCTGCGCACCAGGCAGCTACACCGCGATACGCCGGGAGTGGAAACCAGGCGACACCGTTGAACTCAATCTCTCCATGGAACCGCAACTCATCGAGTCGCACCCGCTCGTCGAAGAGACTCGCAACGAACTGGCGATCAAACGCGGCCCCATCGTTTACTGCCTTGAGTCCAATGACCTGCCCGAAGGCGTCCGGCTTTCGAACATCAGCATCCCCACCGACATTCAACTTGAGCCCCGCTACACTACCGATCTTCTCGATGGCGTGACCGTGCTGGAGGGCAATGTGATCGTCCGTACAGAAACCGATGACACCTGGGACGGCAAACTCTATCGCACATTCAAGCAGCGCGAAGCGCATCCCGTAGCTGCCAGATTCATCCCTTACTACAGCTGGGCAAATCGCGGTCGCTCTGAAATGAGCGTCTGGTTGCCAGCCGGGAACCATTGACAGTTCGGTCGGCATTTGTCACCTTGTGAGAGTGAGACTTCAATGCATTGGGCTTCATTTGGGATCCAAATTCATCTACGGGCGATACCGGAAAGATATCCAGCGAGGCAAGGGCGGGCCGGACGGTTGGCAGGGCAACACGCACTACGATGGGATTCACATCTTCGGCAAGAATGCTGACGATACTTCCAGAATTAGAGAAGCCGTTCAGCTCCTCGAACAAACCTGCCCAATCTACTACAGCAGGGCGAGGAAGCACCTCCACATCATCGTTGTGATGGACCTCACTGGGCTAGGCTCCACCTACAATGGTTACATGGTGTTTCGACGGCGAACTGTGGTCGACGAGAGCTTGCGGCAGTTGGCTGCCCGGATCGTCGTTTGGTCTACCATTGCCACATTCGTTTCAAAAGGAATGATCTACGATTCCAAATCGGCCAGAGGAAAGAGAGTCTCACTCTTGGCCCTGTGGAAAGGCTACACTGCATTGAGCATGCTGGGAGCATCCGCCGAACTGATGGAACTTGTGAGATCCAGGATCGAGGCAATACGTGTTGCCGACACCGAATGACCAGATGCAAAATGAGACCGGGCGAAGATTCATTAGAGCAATCCTGTAGTTCTGTTAGGAACGAGCCCACGACCCGTCACCTTCCCTAGAATGCCCCGTTGCCGATTCGCCACTAGCCGCAGGTCTACAGTCACCTGGCGCAAGGAACCGTTCCGCCTGTTCTTTCCGGCAGGTATCGTAGCAAGTCTCGCAGGAGTCTCGCTGTGGTTGCTTCTCTACGCCGGATGGCTGGAATTCTATCCAGGCGAGGCACATGCGCGGCTCATGGTTCAGGGATTCGTCGGTGCATTTGCGATGGGATTCCTCGGCACTGCATTTCCAAAGATGATCGAAAGCCCGTCGCTCACCTGGCCGGAGCTGGGGATTCTGCTCACAAGCCACGCTGGTGGTATGGTTACGCTCGCATTCGGCAATGTGGCAGCGGGTGACGGCCTGTTCCTTTTCACCTGGATGTTCATGACCGGTTGCCTCTCGGTTCGCCTCGCATTCTTCCGTAAAGATCTTCCACCGCCAGGATTTGTGCTCGCAGGAATGGGACTGGCCGCCGGAATCACTGGAACGATCCTGCTTCTGACAGGGCGAATCCTCGTGCTGTCGGACTTTCAACGAACACTCGCTCACCTGCTTCTTTACGAAGCCTTCATTCTCGGGCCAATCGCTGGCATCGGCGGATTTCTCTTCCCGCGATTCTTTGCAGACGCATCCTCCATCGAACAGACATCGACATGGAACCATCGAGCCCTCTTCGCCTTTCTGACAGGCATCGCCCTGCTCGCTACCTACCTTGCTCAGGCATCCGGATGGGACACTAGCGCGCCAGTACTGCGTGCTGTTGTCGCGACAGTTTACCTGCATAGACAATTTTCACCGTTCCGCCGTGGTGGCTCCACCGGCTCACTGTCATTCATGCTGCGCGTTGCCATTGCCTGCCTGCTACTCGGAATCTTGGTCTCAGGAACCAATCCAGCCTATCGCGTCGGCGTGAAACACCTGATGTTCATCAGCGGCTACGGTCTACTCATCCTGGCGGTGGCTACGCGAGTCACCTGGGGCCACAGCGGAAACATCGCACTGGCAGCGGGCAAAAGGCGATCGCTCCAGATCATCACAGGCATCGTCCTACTCGGAATGACCACCCGCGTCGTCGCAGACATGGTACCCGCGATTCGAGTATCACATCACATCTACGCCGCGCTCAGTTGGATCATTGCTGTGGCAATCTGGTCGTGGGCAGTATTGCGATACGTCCGAATCTCCGATCCACAGGAGTAATAAAGTCGCTCGAATTCTGGCAGCTCAAGCTACCAGTCGCCCGAGCTTGTCTAATTATCCCCGCGTCAGTATTATCGTTTCCATGAAACGCCCGCCCCACCAGCAAATCAGACAAGAAAATTCTATACTTGCAGGCTGCGGAGTCCACAATGCGCTACTGATTGCGATGGTGCTGGGAGCAGCGCTCTGCGGCAGAGCGGAGGAAGTTGCTGGTAATGCGGAGAAGGATCGAGCCGTGCATCCACCATTGGTTTACACGGTCGAGAACACGGGGGCCGAGTTTCCGGCACCGCCTCTTCCAGATATTGGCGATCTTCCAGCAGTGGCACCGCTGACCGACCCGTTCCTCTGGTCGGACGGCAGCGGACGCGCCACTGACTTCAGTAAATGGAGCCACCGTCGAGCCGAGATCAAAGCGGAAATCGAACACTACGAGATCGGCAGTAAACCCGCCCGTCCCGAGAATATCACCGCCAGCTACGGTGATAGAAAACTCACAGTGAATGTCACCGTGAACGGGCAAACGCTGACTCTGACCGCAGCTGTTTCACTTCCCGATGGCGATGGCCCGTTCCCGGCGGTGATCGGAATTGGCCGAGGTTCCGGCAGCCTTCCCGTCGATATCTTTCGCAGCCGCGGCATCGCGATGGTGGCATTCAACTTTGGCCAGGTCATGTCCCACACTCAGAAACGTGGCAGTGAACCGATCAACAAACTCTACCCCGAATTGTCCGAGATGGGTGCCTACAGCGCCTGGCCCTGGGGAGTAAGCCGCTTGATCGATGGTCTGGAACTGACACAGAAAGATCTTCCAATAGACCTGGCACATCTGGCTATCACTGGATGTTCCTTTGCGGGTAAAATGGCGCTCTTCGCGGGTGCATTGGATGAACGCATTGCCCTGACAATCGCCCAGGAACCAGGTGGCGGCGGAGCAGCCGCCTGGCGGGTCTCGGAGACGCTGGGGAAAGTGGAAAAACTGGGTGCCACCAGCCGCGCCTGGTTCATTGAGGACATGTTCCAGTTTTCCGGTGGCAACGTCGCAAAGCTCCCCATGGATCACCATGAACTCATGGCGATGGTCGCTCCCCGTGCGCTGCTCGTATTAGGAAATCCAGACTACGAGTGGCTGGCTGATGAATCTGGCTACGTCTCCTGCCGGGCCGCGCACGAAGTCTGGAAAACGTTTGGTATCGCAGACCGATTTGGATTTTCCATCGTTCCGGGTCACGGCCACTGCCAGCTCCCAGACAGTCAGAGGCCAGAGGTCGAGGCATTCGTCGACAAATTCCTTCTCGGAAAAACGGATGCGGACACGAATGTTGCGGAAAGCCCGTTTGAAATTGATTACTCCCGCTGGATCGCCTGGTGGGGAAAATCCGAACCGATATTCCCGCCACGAAACATGGAGGAAATTGAGACGGTGACTCTCGAAATCGAAAGCGCAACGGTCGGTGCAAGCTGGGAGATCGTCACCGATGACCAGGCCTCGAACGGTCGGTATGCGGTAGTAAAGGCAGGCAACGAAAGTATCGCGTCAGCACCTGTCGGCAGTGAAAATGCCATTTCGATAAAATTCTCAGTCGAACGGGACGGAAACTATGCAGTATTCGCGCGCCTGAATTGCCCCTCTGCTAATGACGACTCATTCTGGATGAAAATGGACGGTGGCCCATTCGAATCGCAAAACGGTTTAGGAACGAGCGGCTGGAGCTGGGTCAAGCTCAACAACTTTTCGCTGAAACCAGGCGACCACACCCTGACCATCGCCTACCGCGAAGATGGGGCGATGCTCGACAAAATAAGCATTTCCAATGACCCTTACCCTCCGGAAGGAATGTAGAATCGTGCCTTTACCACCAAAGAGAAAATGTGATACACATAGAGGCACGATGCAAAATGGGATGATACAGCACTGGCTTCCAATGGGATTGACCGTTGCGGGCTGTATCGGAGGATTTGCACTGGCGAAGAGTGGCTCGATGCGAATATCAACCGACGAAAGATTGCCGTCCGAGCAAATAATGGCCTCGAGAGTATCGCCTTCAGATTTAGAAGCTGGGGTCGCCGACGATTTTTCAAAGATTGCGCAGCTCGTCGATGGCGATTCCCTTCGCGAACAGTGGGAATCGTTCGGTGATGACGCGCGTGGCTTTATCGGTCGACAAAGGGTGCTCGCGCGGTGGGCAGCGATTGATCCAGAGGGTGGCTATGAATACTTCATGGAGGATTGGAACACGTGGATCTCTTTTCTTGGAGAGTGGGCGCTGATCGATCCGCAGGCGGCTACAAAACGACTGATTTCTGAGAAGAGGGCGGGAACGATTGCGAGCATTGCACAAGCAATCGTATTGCGCTCGCCAGAACGGTGCCTTGAGTTGGTGGCAATCTGGGAAAGTACAGGGCAAACCTACAATTGGGCGAATGGTATCGTGACCATTGCCTTCGCGAATTGGTTCGCCGACGATCGGGAGAAGGCCTTGAAAATGGCGACAGTGTTGTCTCCGGAAGCGAAAGTTGAAGCGATGGCGGGAATTGCGGTGGCAATGGCGCGCACCAACGGTGCCTCCGCTATAGAGTGGGCAACGGCACTCGCTAATCCCAAGCAGCGAGATGCAGCGATTGCTGCAGTTGCGGTGGAAATTGGGCGATTGAATCCTGACGCTGCCATTCCGTTACTGTTGGAAATGGACGATCCCTCCCACTCGGAAAAGTCTGCCGCGTTGATTCTAGAGCAAATGACCAAGACTGATCCCAGTGCGGCGATCGACTGGGCAGTTCGCCACTTCAACGAGGAAGTACAGGTCACGGGTTGGTCGAGAGATTTCCTGCAAAAATCGTTCCTGAATGCAGGGGAAGCAGAGACGATTCACGCTATTGCCAGCACCTCAAATGAGATTGTACAAGCGAACTTGATCAGCGCACTCTCCGAACCCACCCTGCCTTATCAGATCGGGGAGATACTGAAATCGGTCGATAGCCTCAGTTCACTCACGATCAAAACCCAGATGCGCCTGGCACTACTGGGAAGGCGGACAGGTGTCGAACTCGATTCCGCAGTTGCGTACATTGAGTCCCTTCCGGAGGGTGAGGCGATTCAAGAAATGTGGGAGGCTGTTTTCGAAGCCAGAGCCAAATACGGATTCGAAAGCCATTCCGATTTGTTTTGGAAGACGATTGATCGTGCACCGATTGAGAGCCAAGGCCAACACATCGCGAAAAGGTTATCGGACATGGTTCATTCGGGGAGCCCGGAAACACTTGGAAAGCTGGATAGTTATCGCGAGCACCCTGGCTACCAGGCTATGGCAAGTTCTGTTGCCACCGCAATCGCGGACATCGATCTGAACGGCGCAAAAGATTTTATCGAGTCTCTGACTGACAAAAATGTGCGAGGGCAAGCTGCCAGTTTAGTTGCAAGCAAGGTTCCGACGGAGTCGGCGGCTGAGACATTCGAATGGCTTCAATCGATTGATCTCACTGAAGCCGCCATGAAACAGGCGACAGCCTGGATGCTCCCGACCTGGGCAAGAGATAACGGCATTGCTGCCTCGGCGCTGGTTCTCGAACTTGAGCCAGGGCCTGTTCGCCAAGAGGCGATCACTGCTCTCATTAGTGGAAGTTTGATGCAGGATCCAATTGCGGCACTGGAATGGGTTGAGGAAATCGATGATGTGGAGCGGCGTGAAAAATGGCGACTTCGAGTGGAGTCGGCGCGCGCAGCTACAGAGAGGATCGGCGATCAGTGAAAAAGGTCGCGATAGCAGTTGCCGCGTTGTTTGGCGGAGGATCTTTCGGATATCTCGCCGGAAGTTTCTTGAATGGAACATCAGGTCCGGTCGTGGAATCGAGAGAGAAGGTTCACACGCCAGAGCGAAAAGTGGGCTCGTACGACTTGGGTCCACTCCCTCGCAGAGAACCGGTGACGTCCGTTACGAACCTGCTAATGAAGGCTGACCGGAATCCGTGGGGTGCTCTTGCTGATCTGGAGAAAGCGGTGGCAGAATCGAAACGGTTTCTCTACAGCGACCACTACGCTGCGATGTTTACAGCCTGGGCGCAGCGGGACCCAGAGGGCGCAATCGAGGCACTGCACAGCATCAAGAATGGAGCATTGCATCGTGCCGTCGGCGCGGTGCTGGACGTCGCTTTTGAGCAGGATCCGACAAGGGCGGCGGAGGTGCTGAAAGAGTGGCAGCATCTCGATATACTGCCCATGTGGCTGAGGGAGCATCCCATTGAGGCATGCAGGCTTGTCCCCGAAATTGCCGCGAATCAGGACGGGGCGGATCACTTTTCTTTTTCGGCTGCCTGGGCTGAGACAGATCCTTCGGCAGCTCTCACCTGGGCGAATTCGCTTGCAGGCTGGGCAAGAACAACTGCGATAGAAGACGTGATCAAAACTTGGGCAAAAGACGATCTCGACGGGGCAATCAAGGCTTACGAAACGGGACAAATCGTGGATTGGAAAACGCGATCGATGTTCAAGGAGCAGATTGCGATCGAGTTAGGCGAGACAGATCCAGTAGGAGCAATCGATTGGTATTTATCGCCGGGTTCCTCTCGATCGGAAGCTTCTGGAATTCGCCCAATCATCGAAGCTTGGGCACGCCGGGATTTCACGGCTGCGCTCGGATGGACGCTTGATCAGCAAGATTCCGTGCGACAGGAAGTGGGATTTCGTGCGATCCTTCCACATTGGCTAAGTGTAGATGTCTCAACGGTTGCAGAATTCGTGATGTCTTCGAATCTACCGGTGAGGGCAGACCGTGTCCCTCTCGAAAAAATAGGATTAGCATACGTCGCCGCCGACCCAGCGGCGGGATTGGACTGGGTCGACCAGCTACCAGCGAGTGTGCGGCCCTCCATTGAGGCTCGTGCATTTGCAGATCTATTCGAACGGGACAGGGTAACTGCAGTGGCTGAACTGGGCTCGCGGCTCAAACGAGTTTCGACTTCGACCGTCAGGCGTTTCGCCACGGATTACGTTAAAGCTGATCCCGAAGCTGCAACCGCATGGTTGACGACCCTGCCCAAGGGCCTTGCTCGTAATACCGCTACTGAATCATTTCGTTGAGCGCAGAGGAACCGAAAGTAGCTCACGCTACATTATTGCCCCGCAGCACTAACAATAGCACAGGCGTCGCGATCAGGGACAACAGAACGCTGATACACAGAGCTCCGATGACGGCGATGGCGAGAGGCTTGAGCATATCGGCACCAGTGCCGAGGCCGTAGGCGAGCGGGAGCATACCGAGGGCTGCGGCGAGGGAGGTCATGAGGACGGGGCGCAGTCGGCGTCGACCGCTGAGGACGAGGGATTCTTCCAGGCTGTGCCCGGACTCGCGCAGGTGTTCGACGAAATCGAGCATAAGGATACCGTTCTTGGCAACGATTCCAATACCGATGATGGCTCCAAGGAAACTGACAATATTCAATGAAGTGCCGGTGATCCACAGCGCGGCGACGGTGCCGAACAGGGAGAGGACAGCACCGAAGACGATGGCCAGCGGCTCTGCAAAGGAGCGAAACTCGATGAGCAACACAGTGAAAACGAGGAACATTGCAGCCACGAGTACTAACACGAGATTGCGGAAACTTTCCTGCTGCTGCTCGTATAGACCACCGAACTCAAGGGCTCCTGGGGGAACCGTCGGATCGTTGGCGAGGCGGTCTTTGATTTCGGCAATAGCACCGCCGAGGTCGCGCCCTTCGAGGTCTCCGGTCACGGCAACGAGCTGGCGGAGGTCTTCGCGGTGCAGCTCAAGCTGCCCGGGTTCCTCGACCAGATCGGTCACCTGACTGAGCTGGATGAGGTCGCCGTTGGCACTTCGCAACGGCAGCGTTTTGATCGCTTCGATAGTGGGAAAGCGTGACTTGTCGGCTAGCACGCGCACGGTGATCTGGCGGTCGCCTTCCAGCACGGTCGACGCCTCCTGCCCGAGCAGTGCCGCATTGACCGCAGCGGCAATATCTTCCGTGGTAAGTCCAAAGCGGCGGGCCTCAGCATGGCGCACGTGCATATTGATCGAGTTGCCGGTCAGAGTAAGGCCATTGAAGGTGTCGACAACACCGGGAATTTCCTGTATCGCTGATTCAATCTCGGGAGCTTTCTTCTTGAGCCATTCCAAGTCGGTTGAGAACAGTTTGATCTCGATCGGCTTGGGCGACCACGTCAGGTCACCGATGAGGTCGCCAAGAATGCCGGGAAATTCCCACTCGATGCCTGGTACTGCGACGAGGAACTTTTCGCGTAGCTCGGAGATGACGTCATCCGTGCTGCGCTCGCGGTCGGCACGAAGTTTAACGAGGAAGTCGCCTGAATTTGGCTCAGCAATAGCAAGAGCAAGGCGGGCACCCGTACGACGTGAGAAGCTTTCAACCTCAGGAATTTCGTTAAGGATGGCCTCGGCCTGAAGCAGTTGACGGGAGGTCTCGCTGAGACTGGTGCCGGGCGGGGCAACGTAGTCGATGACAAACCCACCCTCGTCCATCGCTGGCAGGAAATCGCTTTCGAGCTTACCGTAGATTTCCCAGCCGAGAACGATCACGCCCGCACAGGCCAGCAGTGCCAGCATCCGGTGAGCTAATGCGCCACGTACCGCCATTTCGTAAAGCTTCATGATCGGGCGCAAGATCAAACCGGCTTCGACGTCAGTCCCCTCTCCTCCCCCACTGTCATCGCCTTTTGATTTCCCTCCCCGGACAAACCAGGTCGCTAGTGACGGTGTGAGAGTGATCGCGAGTACCAGCGAGGTCAGCAGCGCGACGACCATCGTGAAGGCCAGCGCGCGGAAGAAGACTCCGGTGATGCCGTCCAGAAACGCCAGCGGTAGAAACACGACCACGGGTGTCAACGTGGAACCGATCAGTGGCCGGAAAATTTCACCGATGGCACTTCGGATGGCATCGAGCCGTGGCAGGCCACTGTTGATCTTTGCCGAGATCGCCTCGACTACGACGATAGCGTCATCGATGATCAATCCGATCGCCGCTGCGATGCCGCCGAGCGTCATCAGGTTGAAACTCATGTGCAGGAGTTTCATTGCCAGCACGGTGACCAGCACGGAAACAGGAATGACAACGATAGCCGTCAGCGTGGCGCCCCAGTTTTTCAGAAAGAAGAAAATGATGATTACCGAAAGTAGCAGGCCGAACAGGATCGCCTCCCAGACGCTGCCGACTGATGCGCGTACCATTTCGCTCTGGTCGTAGTAAAACGCCATCTTCATGTCCGGAGGTAGCTCACCTCGCAATGCCTCGATCTCGCGGCGCAGTTGGTCGGCAATGTCCAGGGTGCTGCCATCGGGCTGACTGCGAATGTTCAGCAGGACAGCGTTGACACCCTCTGCGGTGACCACATTGAAGACCGGCGCTGGCCCGCGTTCGACGGTTGCGAGATCCTCCACCCGCACCACGCGGCCATCGCGCTCACTCACTGGAAGCTGGCGAATGTCCTCTTCCGTTCGCACCCGCCCGTCGACAGTGCTGAGATAGAGCTGGTAGTTTTCCTCATGCATCCCTGCTGGAGAAATGAGGTTGTTTTGCTCAAAGGCAGCCGCGACTTCCGTCAGCGTCACGCCTGCAGCGAGCAATCGTTCGGGATCCGCAACAACCCGCCACTCTGGCGCACGACCGCCAACGATGTCGACCCGTGCGACGCCAGGGATGCGAAGGAAGCGCGGCTTGATATCGTAACGCGCGGTCTCCCAGAGATGGGTGATGTCACGGGTCGGGCTGGTAAGACTGACGCCGATGATGGGAAACGCTGCGAAGGTCAGCCGCCAGACCGTTGCCTCCGCAGTGGGCGGCAGACTGGAGCGAATCTGACCAAGGCGACCGAGCACGAACAGCTCACTCTTGACCATGTCGACATCCCAGTTGAAGAACACATTGATCTCCGCGCTGCCCCGTCCGGTGCCGGATCGAATGGTCACCGAGCCGGGGATGTCTTTCATCGCTTCTTCGATCGGACGCGTGATCGCGGCCATCATTTCGTCGGCCGGCATCACGCCATTGTCGACCAGGATGACGACACGGGGAAAATTCGTCTGCGGAAAGACCGAAGACGGCATCTTGCGGGCCGAATAAATTCCCGCCAGGCACAGAGCCAGGCTGATGAAGACGATCGCCAGCGAGTGTCGCGTGGCGAACCGGCCGATGGATGAGGTATTTTCTAAAGAGGCGCTCATGGACGGCGGTTCACTGGTCGAGGAGGCGCACTTTGGTTTCATGCGGCAAACCGTAAGCACCTTCGGTGACGACGAGTCCGCCCTCTTTCAAGCCATCGCCTGCGACTTCTACCAGGCCGCGTTCCCGGACTCCGGTGGTGACAGGGACTTGGGTAGCTGTATCGCCGTTGATCAGAGCGATCACTGGCCCCTCCTCTTCAGTGGTTGTCAGGCTCTCGACTGGCACCGCGAAGACGTCCGGTTTTTCAGCGGTTACGATGCGCGCCTCCAGCCATTCGCCAGGACGAACAGCGGCATCGCCAGCAATGCTGAGACGAACTTCGACCGCACCAGTGAGGGGATCGACCAGCGGGCTCACGTAAGTAACTGCCGACTCGAATGGCAGAGTTTTGCCTTCGCGATAGAGCGCTGCGGACTGACCCGTTCTCACTTCGGCAGCACTTGCGGCTGGAATGCGAACTGTGAGTATGAGACGGGTGGGATCGAGCAACTCAATCGCCGTCACTGTGGGATCTGCAGCCTCACCGCGCCTTGCATTCACCATGGTGACGATGCCCGGAATAGGTGCCTCAATGCGTAGCATCGACAGCGCGGTTTCCGCAGCAGCAAGTTCGAGGCGTGCCTTGTGGGCTTCACTTTGAGCCGCCTGAAAAGTCTTGATGGAAGCGCCGTCGATCTCCAGCAGCTTCTTCTGCCGTCCGAGTTCCTGATCGGCAAATGCTACCGCAGCCTTTGCCTGATCAACTCGTGATTGATCGACCCGTGTGTCGAGCGATACCAGCACCGCCCCTTTGTCCACGCGTTGACCTTCGCTGCAATTCACTTCCGCGATGAGGCCGCTCGACGGCACTGCCAGCTTCGCGATCCCGGCCAACTGGCCACCAGTCGCGGGCTCAGGTTCCACAAGTCCGAATGCGATCACACGACGGTGCAGCGTCGTTTTTATCAACTTGGTTGCCTTTACCGCCACTTCGGTGACGACCTCGCCCTGTTCTTCTTCGGGAGATGCCTGACGATTGTGAATCATGACCCACGCGCCGATTCCAAGCAGGATCACGATCGCCGCTGCGGTAATTGATTTCAGGGATTTCATGGTTGGTGGGCCGGTTGGAAAATGATCTCGGTTTTCAAAGTCGACGGCAGTTGCAAAGCGTCTTCAAGGACTCCCACTGCCTGCTGTTGGCTGGTCTCGGCGTCGATCAAGGCTAGCTCGCTGCTGCTGACTTCCAGCTTCCGCTGCAGCAGTTCATGCTTCTCGATCGCGCCGGCGTCCTTCATCTTTCGCGTCGTTGCCTCAGCTTTCATGACCTCATCCAGGATTCCGCTCGCGGCTTTCGCAGTCTCCCGCGCTCCCTTTAGATCGATCTCCGCCTTGTCGATTTCCGCCAGCGCCGCCGCCTGAACCTGGAGAAACTTGGCCGCCGCCAGCTCGCGCTCGGCATTCGCTTTCGCAATCTTTCCTTGATGTTGATTCATGACGGGCAACTCCATCGACACGCCGATATTCCATTTGTTATCCGTCTGATCGAGTTCGTAGCCAGGGCCGAGATTCAGATCTGGATACTGGTTCGCGATTTCCAGATGCAATGCCGACTGTGCAGCGTCGTAGTCCTCTAACGCTGCCAGAATATCCGCGCGATTCGTTACTGCCCAGCGCCGGGATTCCCCCTGACTCAGCCCCGTCCCCTGCTTCTGGAATGCTGCGAAGTCCAACGGAATCGACTCCATAGCCGCTGCGGAAATCCCCACGGCCGCTGCGAGCTGGACCCGCGCCACTTCTGCCAGCCTCTCCGCCTGATGCAGTGCCAGTCGAGTCTGGCTCAATCCAAGCCTTGCCTGACTCGCCTCAAAGGCCGACGCCTCCCCCGCCTTCCGCTTCTCCTCCACCAGACTGGCGACTTCCGCATTAAGCTTTTCCTGTTGTTCCAGCACCGCCTTCGTCCGCTGCGCCGAGTAGAGTGAAAGCATCGACTCCCGCACGCGACTCCGCGCCGCCCAACCAGTTGCGGCAAGCCGCCAGCGCGAAGCCTCCGACCGGTGCCCGGCTTCCTTCCGCCGCAGCGAGCGCTTGCCTGCCAGCTCAACAGGAATATCGAGCGCCGTGGTTAAGATCCACGGTGAGATTCCCATGGAAGTCGCATTGTATCCCAGGCCGAGATTTGCTACCGGATTCGGCAATTCACCAGCCTCCTTCTCACCTGCAAGCGCCAGCTTGGATTCTGCCCGCGCCGTGGCCAGATCTGGGTGAAAATAGAGTGCAGCGAGTGTCAATTCACCCAGTCCCCAGCCACCTGACCTTGCCTTCCTTTCGGGTGGGTGTCTGGCGATGAAATCGCGCAATCCAGCAACGTCCAGGCTACGAGCACTGATCGCAGCCGCTGATTCTGAGGGAGCCAGCGGCTTCGCCTGATAGCTGGCACACCCTTGCAGAAGACAAATCGCAAGGACGGCAGAAGATATTGGCGAGAGAGTGCCTATCAGGCGCATGCGCGTGGAAGTCAGTCGGGTTTGAGGTTTACTTAGGAAATATGCTCCTCATATGTGACCGCAGCCTGACCGCCCCATTCTAAAATCCTAAAATTGAAACAAGGACTTCCCCGTTGTTCCGCGATGAGGATCAACTTTCAGGTATGCTGCGTGGACAAATATTGCTTCTGAACACGAGGGCGTTCATCCTGAATGCGCCGTCGCCCCTTAAGGGCAGAGCCGCCATAGAAGCCTATGAACAAAAAACCCTTCAAAACGATCGTGATCGCCCTGGTGGCAATTGCCAGTTCGGTCAGTCCGGCCCAGGCCGACACAAGATTTTCCATTGCGGGCACGCGCTGGTTCATTGACGACAAGCCGACGAATGCGGGAACCGCTGCAGAGGGCTTGTTGATGAACGTGCGCATGGTCAATGCGGTTTTCGAAGACAGGGCCAAGCCCGAATTTGATGCCGAAACAAATGCTGACCGGTTCATCGCGATGATACCCGGCTATGTCTCCCAGGGCGTAAACGCATTTACAATATGCCTCCAAGGCGGAATGCCCGGCTATGAAGGCGCGGTGAATTCTGCATTCGAGGCAGATGGCTCGCTGCGTTCAGACTATCTGCGCCGAGTGGAGCGGGTGATTCGCGCCTGCGACAAGCACGGTGTTGCTGTGATTCTGGGCCTGTTCTACCAGCGTCAGTCAAAAATTTTGCGCGATGAATCCGCCGTGCGCGCGGCCCTGCTAAATGCGGTGCGCTGGGTTCAGTCGAGCGGCTTCACCAATGTTCTGATCGAGGTGGCAAACGAATACCGCCACCCGGGATTTGTGCATCCGGTCATCCGGGAGGCGAAGGGCCAGGCAAGCCTGATCCGGCTTGGGAAAGAAACCGCGCCAGAGTTGCTCTTCACCGCGAGTGGACTGGGAGACGGCAAAGTAGATGCGGAAGTGGCAGCGGCGTGTGACTTCCTCGCACCACACTGGAACGGCACCAAGGTGGAGGACATCCCCGCGCGTATCGCGGAACTCAAAACGTTCGGCAAACCAATCGTCTGCAATGAAGACGATAAGACTGGCGAAAGTGCGGTGGCTGCCATGCGGGCATCGGTCGAAAATGGCTGCGGCTACGGACTGATGCTGGTGAAGCACAACCAGACCATGCCATTTCAGTTCGACGGAAAGGATGACGATCCGGTTTTTTACGCGGCGCTCAAGGCGATCTCCTCACCGTCGACCGACGGCTACTTCCCGCAGCCAGAGTCACAAGGCGGCTGGCGCAAGCTGGACAACGCGGGAGACATTCGACGCCTCGGCGGCATGGAACCGCAAAAACTCGACGCCTTGAGAGAGTGGTTGTTGCAGTCGGACAATCGTAATTTTGCCGCCACGGTCATTCGCAATGGTTGGATCGTTCTGGAAGTCGAGCGCGGCAACAGCGCAAAAGAGGACGCGCGTCGTGTCGCTTCCGTATCAAAAGCCGTGTGCGCCACCGTGCTGGCGATCGCATCGGAACAAAGCCAGCGGGGCACGATGCCGCACAAGATGAGCTTCGATGACAAGGCCTTTGATTTTATCCCATGGGCGCAACCGCTCAGCGATCCGCGCAAAGCGAACATCACTGTGAAGCAGCTGCTGAATCACACTTCAGGCATTTGCCCGGAAGCGACGGGAGCCCCGAATGACGGAAGCTGGGACTACATTCTGGGCCACAGCGGCGACAAACGGACGGCCACACTGGCATTCGATCCCGGCACTGGCTGCGGCTACTCTACCCAGGCACTCGCCCATGCAGCACTGGTTTGCGAAACAGTCACAGGGAAAGCTTACGATGAGTTCGCGATAGACGCACTTTTCAAGCCCATCGGAATCGAACACTGGTGGTTCCAGTATTACGAAGGAGGGGAGAAATACGGCAAGCATCCATCGCACGGTCTAGGCATGCCATCCCGGGATCTGGCGCGCATCGCGTGGTGCATGTTGAACGATGGCCGCTGGGGTGGGCAGCAAGTGATTCCCAAGTGGTTCGTTGAGCAGACGACCGCGCCGACTCACGACGTGAAGACTCCCGAAATGCGATGGAAACTGAATCCGGAAGTCTTCTCGCACGGTTGGGAACTGCCAGCAAAGCATGATCCCAAAAGTGGTCGCAATGGACAAGGCATTCCAGCTGATGCACGCTCAAAACCTGGCGGCGGCGGTCAAATGATCGCCTTCGTGCCAAGTCTCAACCTGGTGATCACCCGGCAGACGGGTAGCAGCGGCGACTGGCAGTTCGAAGAATATCTCCGACTGGCGTGCGCGGCGATTACAGAATAAAAACTTCGGCAGGATGCCGAAGTTTTTATTCGCTAGCTGTTGCTGGTGCCTCAGGCGCTGCTTCCGCAACCTCTGGAGCTACTGCCACTTCATCCATCTGAGGTGCTGTGCCCTCTTCAGGCACAAGTGCGGCAGTGGCATCGGCGCGCTTCTTACGGCGTCCGCCTGTGCTCATCACCAATCCGCTCTGGTCGCTCGCAGCTTTTACTGTGGTAGCACGCTTGCCTACGCGATCGCGCAGGTAATGCAGACGAGCGCGCCGGACTTTGCCACGCTGGGTGACTTCAATCTTGGCAACTTTCGGTGAATGCACGGGAAATACGCGCTCAACACCTTCACCATAAGAAATTTTCCGAACCGTAAAGCTTTGGCCCAGCCCGCTACCTTTCTTTGCAAGGACGATTCCAGCAAAAATCTGGATACGCTCTTTGCCACCCTCAACAACCCGTGTGTGCACTTTCACCTGATCGCCCACGTTAAAGGGGGCGAAGGATTCCTTCATTTGCTCTTTCTCGATCTTCTGGATGATGTTCATGGCGCGCTAGTTGCTGTCTAAAGGGTAAGGCTTCCCTGTTGAGGGGCGGTATGCATAAGACAGGTGGAAATGGAAATCAAAGGAAATTTCACTGTGGTCGAGTGGGTTTTCTCTCCGGAATCCTGCCGACGCCACTGTTCCCACCTGCTTTCCGGGAAATATGGCGGATTCGTCACCTTAATCAACCCGCAAGGAAGTGATCAGGGGGTAAGTTGATGGCGAAACAAGGAAAGAGAACGATGAAACGATTCTTAAAAGAGACTCTACGTCAGGCAGTTCCGACACGCAGCTCGGTGATGGCAATTGCGGCAACAAGATTCAGCCGCACTGAGTTGTCAGCCGGTACTCTCATGGACGAGGAAGGGGATGATCCGCTCTCAAGAGCACAAATTCTCGCTTCCATTCGGGCTGCCAAGCGGCTTCGCCTGCCCACAGGCGAAGTTCTAAGGGCAGTTCGGCGTCAGATCGACCTGGATTGATCTCAACAAACCACTGAAGGCCGATGAGGGATTTTTTCCTACTCATCATCGGCTTCTGGAGGTGGCTGGTTGAACAGCCAGCGGCCAAAGCGCAGAAGATCTTCGAGGATGACGTAGCCCACGGGCGTCAAAAACAGGGTGATGACCGTTGCAAACAGTATCCCAAAGCCGAGCGAAATCGCCATGGGGATGAGGAACTGAGCCTGGGTGCTCTTCTCCCAGATCAACGGTGCCAGGCCGAAGAACGTGGTCAGTGAAGTCAAAATGATGGGACGGAATCTGGCCACGCCTGCCGTGCGGGCAGCCTCCATGAGATCCATTCCGACCTCACGGCGCTGCCGGTTGATGTAATCGACCATCACCAGGCTGTCGTTCACCACCACTCCCATCAGGGCGAGGATGCCCCAGACGCTGATGACACTGATGGGACTGTCCATCAGTATGTGGCCAAGCATGGCTCCAATGATTCCGAACGGCATGATCGCCATCACCACCAGCGGCTGTAAATACGATTTGAATGGGATCGCCAGCAGGCAATAGAGGACGAAGAACAGAATCGACACGCCGACCATGAGGCTCTCAAATGTGTCACGCTGCTCTTTGGCTTCGCCCGCAAATTGAAAACGCACGCCTGGGTAGTCCACCAGGGTGTCATTCATGAACTGGGTGATCGAAGCATTGATCGCCACCATGTCGACATTCTCTTTGTCGACGTCCGCCAGCACAGCGACCGTACGATTGCGATCGACACGCTGGATCGTTGAAAAACTGCGGCCCATGTCCGCCTCCGCCACATCACCAAAAGGAACGGCGGCTCCTCCAGCTCCGGCACGGATGCGCATGTCCTGTAAATTGGCGATCGATGACCGCTCCTCACGAGGGTAACGCACCATCACCCTTACATCCTCACGATTGCGCTGAATGCGCTGTGCTTCCGCACCAAAGAATGCCTGCCTTGTCTGCCGAGCCAGAGCATCCATGCTCAACCCGACCTGCTGTCCCTCGGGCTTGATCTTCAACTTAATCTCCTGCTTGCCGTCCTCGAAGTTATCCCGGATATCGAACACGCCCTCGAACTGCGCAAGGTGCGCCTGCAGCTTGAGGGAAACCTCTTTCAGCACTTCAAACGTCTGCCCCTCGATCTGGACATCGACAGGATCACTGCTACGACCCACTTCCGCCCGAAAGCTCAGCTCCTTGGCTCCTGGGATGGGCCCGATCATCTTTCGCCATTCCTGCGCCAGATCTTTGGCCACCACGTCAGTAAAAATCGTGCGCGTTTCCGGCGGAATCAGTTCGAATGCGACCGAGCCAAGATGCGATTTCCCCGCGCCGCCTGATCCACGCCGTCCCGCCAGATCCGCTGCGCCCTTCGTAGCCAGCACAGCTTCGATCAGCGACTGGCCGCTCGCCTGATCAGTGTACTTTTTCTGCAAATCGAACGCCGCCTGCTCCATTCGGTCGATGAATGCGGAAGTATTCTCGAACGGTGTCCCCAGCGGCATGGTGAGCGTTCCAGTCACCGTCTCGGTCGCAACACGGGGGAAGAATACCCAGCCAATTCGTCCGCTTCCCACATACGCTTTCATCAGCATGCCTCCGCCAACGAACACCGCCAGCGTTACATAGCGATGCCTGAGTGCCAGATTGAGTATCGGCCGGTAAAAACGAAAGATCATGTTCTCCAGTCCATTCGCGATGCGTTGCTGCTGCCTGTACATCCAGCTTCCGAAGCCCTTTTCGTCGTCCTTGATGACGCGCAGATGCCGCAGGTGCGATGGCAAAATCAGCTTTGACTCAATGAGGGAAAAAATCAGGACGGGCAATACCACTGCGGGAATCTGCCCAAAGATCTGCCCGCGCGGCCCCGGGATAAACATCAGCGGCAGGAAGGCAACAGCGGTGGTAAGAACGCCAAACGTCACGGGCAGCGACACTTCATGTGTACCGACGATCACCGCCCGGGATGCGACCATGCCGTTCTGCATGTGCTTGTAAATATTCTCCCCCGTTACGATGGCATCATCGACCACGATCCCGAGCATGAGGATGAGCGCGAACAGCGTAATGATATTGATCGAGTAGCCCATGTAGGGCAGCAGCGCCAGGGCTCCCATAAAGGCCACAGGAATCCCCATCATTACCCAGAACGCCAGACCGATGCGCAAGAACATCGCCAGCAACAGGAACACGACGACCGCACTGAATATGGCACTGTTAGTGAGTGTCGACAGGCGGCTCTTGATCATCTTCGATGAATCCTGCCAGTAGGTCAGCTCCACGGATTCCGGCATCCGGCTCTGAGTACTGGCAAGGTATGCCTTCACCGCGTTGGCGATATCGATGGTACTGCCGAAACCCGTCTGCGTGACACGCACCACCACGGCGCGCTTGCCGTTGTAGCGGGCGTAAAGTTCGTTTTCCTCAAAGCCGTCCACCACCTTGGCTATATCCCCCAGGATGAGACGCGAACCGTCTTCACGAGTCCGCAATACGATACTCTCAAAATCGCTGGCCACATACGCCTGTCCCTTCGTTCGAAGCAGGATCTCGCCAGCATCGGTTTTGATACCACCGGCCGGCAAGTCGATCGATGTCTCACGCACTGCACGCGCGATATCATCGATGGTCATGCCGTATTTCTGCAGAGTGTTCTCCGAGACTTCGATCGAGATCTCGTAAGGGCGCACTCCGGAAAGCTCGACCTGGCTGACTTCAGGGAGGTTTGCAATCTCGTCCCGCAGTTGTTCACCCAGGCGGCGCAGCTCCAGCTCGGAGAGTCCGTCACCAGCGATGAGCACACTGATTGCCAGCTGCTGGTTCTCCGCCGCGCTGATCACCGGCTTTTCCGTCTCAACAGGAAACGTGTTAATCGCATCGACCCGATTCTTGATGTCGTCCTGCAGCTCCCTGAGATCGTAGCCTTCCTCGGCGATAATCATCACCGTGCCCATTCCCTCACTGGCAGTCGATCGTATCTCGTCGATTCCTTCGATATTGTGAAGCGCCTCTTCAACGCGAATGACTACCCCTTCCTCCACCTCCGCAGGAGTAGCTCCGCGGAATGGAACACTGACGGTGATGGTGTTCGGTTTCAGTGAGGGGAAGCCTTCCACGGGCAGCTGAAACAGTACTGCATAGCCCCCCATTACGAGGAGCGTCACCATCATCAAATTGGCGGCGACACTGTTGCGGGCGAACCAGGTGATCAGCGCGTTCATGGCTTGGCAGGCTTCTTACCAGGCCCGCCTTCACCAGGCCGGGCGGGCGGCGCTTCACCGTCGATGGTGGGGATCACCTTTGCCCCGACTGCTCCATATCCCAGCGGCGTAAGGCAAACGACTTCCCCGTCTTTCAAACCTTCATCGATGATTACGTTGTCCTTGGCATCAGCTCCCTCCTCTTTCCACACGATGTGCACTTCGCGACTCTCCAGAACGTCGCCATCGCCGACGATGAGCACTTCCCTCCCCTCACGCAGTGCACTAGCCGGAAGCACAAAGACGTCCTTCAGCGTCTTACCGGTGATTTCCGCATTGACGAACAATCCAACCTTCAGCGGCGGCTTCCCGTCCTCCCTGCGGGCGTAGGGATCCTTCACCTGCGCCACCACGAAGAGCTGAAAGCTCATCGTGTCGATCGAGCTTTGCGCCCTGACAATCGTACCATCCCATGACACTTCATCTCCGCCAAATTCAGTATGCAGCCGCACTTTGGGTCCGTCTGGTGCGTCGACATTGGCATCACCCCGGTAGTGTTCAGGCACTTCGACGAATCCGAGCTGCTCCTTTTTCAGCGGCAGCTTGATCTCCGCGTAGTCGACTCCAAAAATGCGCGCGATAACAGTGCTGGGACTCACATATTGACCGACATCCACATTCTTCTCAAGCACCTGACCTGCGTACGGCGCACGTAAGGTGGTGCGTTCCAGGTCTTTTCGCGCCTGCGTCAACCGGGCTTCCGCAGAGGCCAGCCGTGCGCGCGCCTCCGCCAGCTGCGGCTTGCGCAGAACCAGATCAGAAGGCTCTTCCTTCCGTCCCAGGCGCTTCCAGTCTTCCGCCGCCTGTTCAGCCCGGGCCTCCTCCTCGCGCAACGTCGCCTCTGCCTGCGCCAACTCACCAGCAGCAATCGTAACTCCCGCCTCGTAGTCGATCGATTCAATTTTCAGCAACACATCCCCCGCTTCGAAAAATCCACCTTCCCTGAGCGAGCCGGAAATCTCGGTGACTCGTCCGGCCACCTCCGGGCTGAGGGTGCTCTTCGTTTGCGGCTCTACAGTGCCGAACGTCTCCACCAGGATCGGAAAGTCCACCTTTCTCAGACGCATGGCTTCGATGTCCTTGACCTTTTTGATTTGCGGCAACTTTGGTGGCTCTGGCTTAGTCTTGATGAGAAAGTGATAGCCACCCGCGCAGACAGCGGTGATCAGAGTTACGATAATGGCCTGGCGGAGAATGTTCACTGTGGGGGAATCGCGTTGGCAGCGGTCGATAAAAGCGGGGCAGTAGTATCAAAATCACCGCCAAGCGCAAGATAGAGATCAATGCGGTTCTGCAACCTCTGATTCTCGACGCGGATGAGAGCACTGCGAGAATCGAAAGCCCGCCGCTGACTTTCCAGCAACGTGATGAACGTCACCAGCCCGCTCTGAAAACGTGACAACGCGCGGTCTTCGGCGAATACCGCCTCTCTGCTCGCATCGCGAAGCGCCTCAGCCTGCGTTTCCAGATACTGCTCCGCAGCCAGCGCCGTCTCCACTTCCCTGAATGCCCCAAGCGCTGCCGACGTGTAGTCATGAGCCAGCTCGTCCTGCTCGGCCTGGGAGATGGCTACATTTTCCCGCAGTCGACCGCCCTCGAAGATCGCCTGACTGAGGCTGCCCGCAATGGTAGACAGCAAAAGGTCGCGGTTGAAGAGTTTCGCAAAATCCGCACTACTGGTTCCGGTGGAGCCGGTCAGCCGCACTGCGGGCATCAATGCTTTGCGCGATTCAGCGACGCGTTCAATTGCAGCAGCATACCGGCGCTCCACTGCTCGGATGTCTGGACGGCGGACCAGCAGTTCCGATGGCAATCCCACAGGAATGGAGCGCTTTAGCTTAGGCAGCTCAGTTGAGGATTCGATAGTCGCACGCGGGTAGTATCCTAACAACGTTTCCAAAGACCGCTTTGCCGCATCCCGCTCCCGCTTGCGGGCTTCCAGATTGCTTCGAGCCGAGGCAACGTTGGAACGGCTCAGCGCCAGTTCCACTGCTGTCACTTCGTTGATTCCCCGGTTATAGGTCGATTCAACGGACTTTTGCGTTTCCTCGAAACTCGCCACCGTTTTCTCCGCCAGCTCCACCAGCCGCTCGCTTTCCGTCACGTTCAGCCACGACTTTGCCGTATTGGCCGCCAGCGAAAGACGGGCAGATTCAAAATCGGCCTCCACTGCCTGGTAATCTGCATATCCAGCCCGCGCACGATTGCGCAGACGTCCCCACAAATCGATCTCCCAGCTCAGGTTCAATCCCAGCTCAAACTGATCCGTGAATTCTTTGATCTGGATCGTCTGAGGAGTTGCGCTCGCTCCCGCTACCGGAGTGGTCACCTGCGGCTGCGGCACTTCTCTGGTATCGAACCGCTCAGCCCGGCGAGCATCCACAGTACCACTCACACCTGGAAAACGATCCGCGCCTGCCAGCACCGCCCGGGCTTTCGCCGCCCGCAATCTTGCCGCCAACGCCTGCAGATCAGGATTCCGCTGCGCCGCCTCCAGCACCACAGCTTTGAGCTGAAGGCTGTCGAAATCGCCCAACCATCCAGTCACCCGCCCCTCGGTCTTGCCGTTCAACGGAGCCGTCCACGCCGAATCCGGCACCGCACTCGCATCGAACTCGGCAGCCTGCCGCTCCGGGGCCACCGTACCACACCCGCACAGACCTCCCAGCAATAAGCAGCAGACACCCCGTCGCCATGCCGAAGCGATGACGAACAGTGGAAATGGGCCTCCAGCATCGAGCGAAGAGAGTCCGGGAGTAGTTTTCATTCAGGAATTAAAAACCGGAAGCTGGCTGGAATCCCCGACAAAGGCAACCGCTTTTCGGCACCTCCGTTTATTGATCCGAAACTTGCTAACCATCTAGTAACTCACGCCATGTACGCTCGGAGCTCGTTCCGAAGGATCTGCGGCAATCCATTTGAACCACGCTTCGAACCAGGATTCAGATTCTGGAAGCTGGCTCCGCAACTGATGCACGGGTGTGTCGGGAAGCCTGAGCAGAACACCATTAGAATCCAGTCTGCGTCCGACCAGAGATTCGGCAAAGTTTATGACCCAGTCGGGAGCCAATTCAGTGAAAGCTGGCAGCGGCCAGAGAAGAGTTTCGTTGCCCTGGACTGCGAGGAAACCAGTGCCGTCCGGCAGGAAACGCCCACGAGCGAGGCCAGCTTCAATCTGTTGCACTGGGATCGCCTCGTAGCCATCCTCGATGTTCCAGATCCGCATCGTTCTATCATCCGATGTCGCCGCAAGATAGCGCGATGTCGGATCGATAGCGAGGCTATCGATGTGTGCGTTCTGGTATAACGGGTTTGCCACGAGAATTCCGGTTTCGGTATTCCAAACACGCGCAGCGAGTTCGTGCCAGCTCGACGTCACTGCGAGCCGTCCGTCGGGAGAGAATAAGACCTTCACAGCGAGGCCGCTCTCAACGTCAGCATGTGCGAAATCTGGATGCTTTAGCATCCCGGTATGCATGTCCCAGATTTTCGCGGTATCGTGATAGCCTCCTGTGATGACAATCCCCTGGCCGGGATGAAAATCCCAGGATCCTATCCCGCCCTCGTGCATAATTCCCTCTGGAAGCCAGCTCTTTTCGCCGACCGAGTAAATCCTAACCTGATCGCCAAGCCGAGCTGCAACATACGGGGGATCTCCCAGCATGATCACATCGTCGACGGGCCTGCCGGGAAATGGCTCGAGAACTTCACTAACAAGGCCATATTGATTCTCAGCGCGTTCATCGAGAGTGAGCAAAACCGCCTTGCCAGCGGTTCCGCAAATGAACACAAATCGACCAGAGGCATCGATCTCGATATGCTTAATGTCCGTGTAGAACGAGAACGTCGGCACCAGCAGCGCACCAGAACTGTCTGCATAAATGCTGACGCGTCTATTGTCATGCTTGACGACAAGTCTATCGTTTTTCTTGGCCGCATCGAGCGCAGGCACTGCTCCCAGTTGGAGCGGTTCTCCCAGGATGGCACCGGAATCAGTCTCACGCCTCTCGATGACAAAGCCGCCATCCTTCCTGTATAACGTCCGCATCACCCGCCCGCCTTCCTGGATTTGAGAAAAACTCACTTTTCCAGGCGATCGAAATCTCACTGGCAAAGCTGAACGCTGCCGAATATCAAGCAACCTTACCTGCTCATGCCTGCCGCCGACGAGAACCTGCTGCCGCAGGCTGTCTAAATCGATGGTGCTTACACTGCGCTCATGAGTCACCGGCGCAGCGATCAACTGCCCAGTGGCCGCATCCCACAGACGCAATTTCTGATCGCGCCCTCCTGTAGCCAGCAGCCTGCCACCGATCGGCATGATTGCTGAGTAGACATGATCACCGTGACGCAATCCAGGTGTCACTGGCTTTCCTGTAGCCGCCCACCATACACGGGCAGTTGCATCGTAGGCAGCTGTGGCAACGCGAACTCCACCAGGGGCCCAAGTGGCATCATACAGCGACAGGTCATGCACCATTGGCGGTGTTACAGGTTCTCCAGTCGCAACGTTCCAAACGCGGGCAATTCCATCAAGCGATGCCGTGAGCAATCGTTTACCATCAGGGCTGAAGCGGGCGCGCATTACTTCTCGCCCGTGTTGAAAGTGATAAGAACGGCGCACACCATCGACGCTATTCAGAACGTAGGCAGCTGAAGCCCCTGACACTGCAATGAGCTGGTCGCCAGCAGCATCAAGCCACTCCACCGGATGACCGTAGTTCTGCTGCCAGAGTAAAGTTCGGTCGTCGATATCCCATTTACAAACGCTCCCCTTGCTGGAGCCGGTAACGATCGCGTCGCTACCCGAAAAAACGGCCACCATTGGTAATCCAGTCGTCGCTTCGCTGGTCACCTGAAGAAGCAATCTGCGGTCGTCCAGATCCCACACCCTTACACCACGCTCAGCTGTTGTCGTGACGAGCCGTTGTTTATTCGTGCTAATGGAGGAGCTCAAGATGCGCTCGCCACCATGATCCAGCCAGTCGCCGAGACGCTCGCCGCTCTCCCTGCTCCACAGGCCAACGACTCCACCTTCCGAAACGGTCACGAATTCTGCTTCATTGCGAAAGTAGACGTCGATGACTCGCGACGGATGCAGAGCCTCTGGCACCAGTGGCGGGAGGAAGTTCGTATAAGCGAGCGTGGCTGCGAGTCGGTTCGCAGCAGCGCTGTTCCTAGGATCAGTGCGCAGAGCCCGGCAAAGATGGGCAATTCCGGCCTCAAATTCATTATCGGCCAGCAATCGACACCCCTGTTGGTAGTCGGCCTGCGAAAATCCCCGCTGAGATTCCTTACGCCCCAGTTCCGCGTTTCGCTCCAAAGTTTCAGCTCGCGCGCGGGCCCTCTCCGCCCGAATTGCCAGCACTGCGCTGACAATCGTGCCTGCGAGCAACGCAACGACTGCGGCCAAAATCGCAGCACTGGCAACTCGATGGCGACCGATCCACTTACCCGAGCGATACACCAGGCCAGGCGACCTCGCTACTATAGGACGCCCTTCAAGATAAGCGCAGATATCTTCTCTGAGCGCATCTACAGACTGGTAGCGGCGCTGCCTGTCTTTGGCTAAAGCGGTCAGCGCGATCCAGTCCAGATCCCCAGCAAGCTCACGTGGCCCCCAATTTGAATCAGGAGACATGGGAGTTCGCGCCAGCCGCTTCGATGGCATGCATGGAGATTCCTCGCGGATCTGTTTCAGCAGGCTATCCCAGGTCGATTCCTCCGAACCCTTCTTCCCCTCGAGTGGTGGTGTGTTCGTCAGTATTTCGTAGAGTAGCGCGCCTAGCGAATAGACATCCGTGCGGGCGTCCACGTCCCGCCAGCCCTCAGCCTGTTCGGGGCTCATGTAGGCGGGTGTTCCCAGCGGTCGATGCTGTAGAGTGACGAGCGTGGCATCGTTCATCCCCTGTCGGGTGGCTTTGGCGATGCCAAAATCAATAATACGCACCAACCGATCTCCATCAGTGCCAGAATAGGTCAGCAGATTGCTCGGTTTGAGATCACGGTGAATAATGCCATGCAAGTGTGCATGATGCACCCCCTGACACACCTTTACGAACAACTCCAGCCGCTCCCTGAGGCCGAGATTGTGTTCACCGGCAAAGTCTGTGATCGGCAAGCCTGGAACGTATTCCATCGCGATTGCTGGATGGCCATCTGCCGTCTCACCGGCATCATAGATCGTGGCAATATTAGGATGATCGAGTGCCGCCAGAGCCTGCCGCTCGACCTCGAACCGGGCAATGACTTCGCGTGTTCCCATTCCCGGCTTGATGATCTTTAGCGCCACTTTGCGACGCACTGGCTCATGCTGCTCGGCAAGATAGACTCGACCAAATCCTCCTTCACCGAGTTCGCGAATGATAGTGAATCGATCATCCCATTGCGCCGGACGTGATAACTCTTCGCTGCCTCGCAACAGGCAACTCGGGCAATGCCCGCCAGGAGCAAAGCTTGGTATCAGCCTGTCGCACGTGCGACAGTGGCGTTTAGATCCGGCAGAGTCAGCCATGAGCCAACAGTTCCTGATACTCTGTCGCTGCCTCCTCCGAATCCGCCACTGTCTCGGCGATTTCCTGCCGAATGGCGTCACCAAACCGTCGGCGCAATCGATGGATAGCGGTGCGGATTGCTCCCGGACTCATGTCCAGTGAGACAGATAGCGCGTCATAGTCAATGTTATCGGAATCAGTGATCGCTGGCTCGATAGCGGCAAACAGTCGCGCCTTGTCGGTCGCAGAGTAGGCTTGCTTCACGCGATCGCGGGCTTTCGTCAACAGACTGAGAACCCATTGCTGATGAAAGATATCCTCCGGGGTGCCGCCTTCATCGGCAATCTCAAGATACCGACCATCGGCGGCACATGAATCGAGCGAAATAATGTTCCTGCCTCCCCCACGTTTCTGCGCGCTGGCAGCGCGCCATTCATCCGTGATGAACCGCTTCATAGCGCCGAGCAGATAGGTGCGCAGCCGCCCCTCTGCTCCCTGTAGGTAGCTCAACCGGTTTTTGGAGAGCAGGTGGGCAAAGAATCCCTGAGTCAAGTCCTCAGCATTGTGCCGCGAATGCCCCTGATGCCTGGCGAAAGCATAGAGAGGAAACCAGTAAGATCGGCACAGTTCTTCCATCGCCTCGCGGCGCTCGTCTTCGCTGCCTTCGGCCAGGCCCACAATCAGACTCCAGCGAGTCGCCGGAAATCCCACACCCGTCCCCGGGCGATCAGGTGCCTTTTGAGAGCGCGAGAATTCATCGATCATCGTGGATGCCGATAGTATACGGGGAGCACAACCTGTGCAACTCCCGGCAAGAAGAACTACAGAAAATGGCAGCATCGTCATCATCCTTCCCGAACGAAAACGTCGTGAGATGGTTACAGACGAATGTTCAGAAAAAGCGCCGCCCCGAAAAAAAAACGATTTTGTCAGTAACGCAGCGGCCTGGATTCCATTCGGAAAGAATGAAAGTCGAATCAAATGCAATGACGAACACGGAATCGAAGATCTCAATCTCCATACTTGCAAGTGTTGGCATCTGCGGCCTGCTAATACTCGCCTCTCTCGCCGAGGCGTCTCCTCGGTTGACGATGATTCCCATCGTTCAGGCCGAAAATGACTGGGATCCCAACATCCCAGGACAGCAGGGAGATATCGCAGCCGGTCCGGATGGCGATTTTCACATGACCTATTGGCGATTGGATTCCGGCGCAGTTTTCTATCGAAGCTGGTCTCGTGCCAGTGGTTTGAACGAGCCAGTGCAGATCGCAACTTCAAGCGACAGTCTAGTGGCGCCTCCCAGTATCGCAGTTGACGCCCGGGGCACGGTGCACGTGGTGTTTGTCTCAAAAGGCAGCAACGTAAGTTACACTGCGCGGCCCAGAAATGGCAGCTTTCGAGGAACGACTCTGTTCCAGAACGGCAAAGGCATCGCTCAAGTGTCCATAGTCGGGGGTGGAACGGTGCGTGAGCCGCGCGTTGCCTTGGTCTACCTTTCAAGGACCGACAAGGCGATCGACACTCCGGGAGCGTTTGAGGTGATCTACGCCGAAAGCAGCGACGCCAACTCAACCGCGAGCACCTGGGGCACACGGAAACTCGGCACCACACCTCACGCAAGATGCACACCAGCAGTTGTTTTCACCAATGACCGACCGCGGGAAGGCGCTGCCGTTGGCTATGTCGCGGATGATGGCCAGAACGGAAATCGCATTATCTTACAACAAGGCACCCTGTCCGATGCAGGCGATTGGCCGATCTCAATGATCGATCGATCAGACAGTCTTCGTGACTTTACCCCGACCATTAGCTTGCGAACATTCAGCAGCTCCCCCGGGCTGATCGAAGTTGGTTACGGCAAGGGCGGTAGCGCCTATACAAAACTGGGCGGGCAGGCCCCGGTTTTCTGGTTCAAGGAAACCATTTCGAATTGCATTGAGAAATCCGCATCGATCTCCAAAGGTTCATACGCAGGGACTGGGGTGTTCGTAATTGATCTTGGAGTAGGGCCCGTTGGCTGCGAAGGCGAGGATAGTGCCTTGAGCGACGTCAGCTTTGTTGCTCCGCCTGGCAGTGACAGTGAACGATCACATGTCGCTTTCGCTCGACAGTCATTTATACAAGTAAACGCTGCAGCAACGATCACCAGAAATGAAGGATTCTATCTTCCGCCTTCGCAGCCACTGCCTCTAGACTCCGCTGACGCCGACTACTTCCTCGGAAACCCTTCTCGCCTGGTGAAGATCGCAGCAACTTCGGAAGGGCGATTTGGCATGCTTTTTGGGCGCAGAAATGAATCAACAGATACCGTGGAAATGGTTTTGGCAGTGAGCGTGCCTGATTCTGACGATCTGGATCGAGATGGAGCATCTATTCTTCTCGAAGAGGCGATGGGAGCAAGTGACAGTGACCCGAGCGATTATTCTAAATGGAGGACCTTCCCTGACAAAGGAACGGTATTTGCTGGAACGTTGCCATTCCTCGTAAGAAAGGAAGTTCCCGCATTCACCTTTCAACGACGCACCAATGCGAAGCGCTACGCCGACGGCAGTTATGAAAATTTCGAAGGACTTCGATGTATCCCTGAAGTGAGCACTGACCTTCAATCCTGGAGCAGTGGCAATGGTCAGATCGTCGAGGACAGAACCTTTCCAAATTTCCTGCGGCCCGGTTGGGAATTTGTCACCTATCGCTGGCCAGATACCTCCCCACCCCGCAACGCTCACTTCCGGATCCGGATCGAATCAAAGTAACTTGGCAACATGCTTAAAGAACTGATTATCATCCTATTTTGTATCTCAGGGGTAACGCTGCTGTTTTCCTGCCAGAAGCGGAATAACCTGGACCACTGGATGAAGGAGTCCGGTAAATTACACTCAGCTGATGCCATTGCACTCAAACAATGGCTACAAGCCAACGCCTTTGATCCAAAAAACTTCTCCGTGGAAGCGGAAAACGGGCATCGCAGTGACCAATCAGTGCTGGTGAGAGATAAGCGTGTGCATTCAATCAGAGCCACGGGAGTGCGCAGCCTGGAAGCACTATCCCAGATGGATGCGCTAGTCGACCTGAACCTGAGAAAGATGCAGATCGTGAACTTGGCACATTGTCCGCCAGGCCTGACGACTATCCAGCTTGCTTACGGGGATTTGAATTCACTGCACGGAATCGAATCGTGCAAAAGCCTGCAATCTGCAAAGATTATCTCGACTGAGATTCGCGACTTCGCCCCAGTGATGAGTTTGAGCGGGCTGCAAAGTTTGTCCGTCGAGCGGCATCAACTCGAAACGGTGACAATTCCGGGCATGTTGTCTAATCTCAAAACTCTGGTTCTCAGTCACAACCATATCAAAAAGATAAGCGGATTGGAGCAGCTACCAAATCTCGAAACACTGGTTCTGAAGAGCAATCAGCTGACAGCCCTGGATGGAATCGATCGTTTGTCGAAACTGACGTCCGTTGACCTCAGTAACAATGTACTGACAGACCTCGATCGACTGGAGGTTAGTTCCTCGGTAACCTCTTTGAACATCAGTGATAATAAAGTGGACGACCTTTCACCTCTGCTTGCATGGACTAGCCTCAAAGAAATCATTTACCGACCTGCCGAGGCAGATGAGGAGATTCCTGCGGAACTATTGAGCAAGATTGACGGCAGGTACAGTGATGCAGAAATTCAGGAATCAACCGCGCGTTCAATGCTCCACAACTTCATTGAGAGCAGTTCCTTTGTCGAAACTCTGAATGACCAATCGCGAGGAAAAGTTCATTCTGTCAGCAGGCAGACGAAGAGATCCTTCAGCACTCATAGCAATGCCGAGATTACTGGCCGCATTGAAGTTGGAGAATTACGCGGCATGGTTCGGCTTCCAATCGCCAGCTCCAAAGACCTCCTTCATCAATATCAGACGGTAATGATTCAAGGAATGGTTCGCGTTGAGTCTGGAGGATTCTTCATATTCAGCCCTGTCGAACTGGATTTCTGGCAACAGGCGCGTCAGTTCGTTGACCGGCCAGTAAGAGAACCCTTCCGCGATGATTCCCTGAAGGTAAAAGGATTCGTCCGCACCGAGGTGAAGCCCGGTGAACCCAGGGAATTTTCGGCAAACCTGATCCCCTTTGCAAGCGACTACATGCTCTTAATCTCATCCCAGTCAAAATCAGCATCTAACATACAAATGACGCTCCTCCCCTGAAAATCGAAATTCTCCTATTCACACCTTTCAAACCAGAACCAGTTAACCAACCTGTCATGAAATTTATCCTATCCCTCCCCTTTCTGATCGCTTCAGTTTTGTTGGTGTCCTGCTCTAATTCCGATTCAGAAAATGTCACAGGCAGCAGCAACTCTACAGTACCCGTTAAAATTGTAACCCTAACGCCCCCGGATTCCGGCCTTTCCTCTGCCAAACTGGGCACCGCCACGATTGCTCCTCACCCTTTGCCGGAACGCTTTCCGGCTGCCGCAGCTGCAGATGCGCTGGTCATCACGGTGGGTGCAAAAGGATTGCGTCCACTTGACAAAGAACAGATATCGATTGCTGGATTGCTCCAGCCTTCCACCACCATTGTGGTGCTGACTGACGCAGACACTGTTGGCGATGGGAGCGCCGACTCCAATTTTGACAGCGGCGCTTGGCTAAAAGAGAAGGAAAAAGAAATTCAGGAGGTTGGGGCGATGTTTGGAGTAAAAGGATTGATCGTCGCTACCGACTCCGCTGACGCTGAAGGAGACTTTGCAACCAAAGGATGGGAGGCCGTCCTTACCCTTGCTGGAAAAGCCACTCCCCGCACTGTGCCCGCGCGCAAATCCAACGACTCTCTCAAAGCCGTCATCACCCTTCCAAAAGGCACAGAATCTCCCGCTCCCCACGCACTCCAATCCATCAAGAATGGAAAAAAGCTGGATGTTGTATTCCCCGGGGGACACTCCAAAGCCGTGTTCGAAGTGGAAGCCACCATCAACACGGGCACCTCCAGCCCAGCCGTCCTGAAACTCGAAAACCCAATAGAAGTCACCGCCGGTGACAAGTTCGTAATCACTCGCATGGGAGCCATCATCGGGAGTGGCCAGATCAGCGAATAGTGCTCTCCTACCGCTCAGCCCCACCGACATCCATTGACACGAGGCTGTGGAACTTTAAGACGGCCGCAACATGGGCTCGAGATCTTTAGTAGATTCCTCCCTCCTCCAGAAGAAACGCACAATCCCGTCCAATCCATGCGAAGTATTCAATGAAAAAACCGCTAGGGTGAGCGGATGAACGAATCATGTGATGATCACAACGAACAAACTCTTTACGAGAGGATTGGAGGCAAACAAGCGATCGACGGTCTGATAGATGGCTTCTACACGAGAGTGATCGAGGACGAGGAACTTGCGCCCTTCTTTAAGAACACATCCATAGAAAAACTGCGCAGCATGCAGAAGGAATTCTTCACCGTTGCCCTCGGCGGTGAGAGCAGCTACTCCGGTCGGCCTTTGAGTTATGTTCACCACGGATTGGGGATCAAGCCCCGCCATTTCCAGCGGTACGTCGAGTTGCTCGATGCCACGCTGGTGAGCTTTAATCTGAGCGACGACGATCACCGCGAGATCATCAGCAGGATTAATACCTATGTGGACGAAATCGTGGGTGCTGGCGGCGGGATGGATGGATAAGGATGAGTGCTCCTACACGGCGGCAACTAAAGATTGGCATCGCTGAAAAATGCGCTGACGTTCCAGACGCGTGCCTTTTCTCAGTTCCATCGAAGTCGTTGATGCCCCGGATTCCGGGTTTCCGTTTGAGTTAACCAGCATCCAGCAGCTTCGCTCGGGGCTGAAGCTGCATCCCAAAGTCACGTTCCTGGTGGGCGAGAACGGCACCGGCAAATCGACGATTCTGGAAGCGATCGCCGACAAATGGGGATTTGACGATCAAAGTGGAAACCGCTCCCGCAGCCCGAATCTTCGTGAATACCAGACGGAACTCGCCCGCTACGTCAGAATCTCACGATTGCACCGGCCGCTCGATGGATTCTTCCTTCGGGCGGAAAGTTTCTTCAACTTTGCCGCACACATGGACGAGATGGAGAACGATCCCTTCTCCGCCACCGGCTACTTCAACTACGGCGGCAAATCGCTTCTCGAACAATCCCATGGCGAATCTTTCCTGTCGCTCTTCCTCAACCGCTTCGGGGAACACGGCCTCTACTTGCTCGACGAGCCCGAAGCCGCCCTCTCTCCCGCACGCCAGCTCACCTTTCTAGTACGCTTGCACGACCTCGTTGAATCGGACTCCCAATTCATCATCGCCACACACTCGCCAATCATCATGGCATATCCAGATGCATGGATCTACCAGCTCTCGGAAAACGGAATCGAACGGGTTGAATACCAAGAGACCCAACACGTCGACCTCACCCGACGTTTTCTCAATAACCGCAAGAGGATGCTCGACAGGCTGCTCAGCCCGACGGATGACGATGATACAGACTGAATCCACTTTGGCGGTAACAAAGCAACAGATCATTTTGCCCCTCAGCTCGGCTCAATCATCCCACCCCACGATGTCCCGCATTGAGGGCTAGACAAAAGGTAGCGAATCTGGGACTGTCCGGCCTTCAACTTGCGATCTCTACATGAAAAGCCCCCAACCGTTTCGATATCTCACGCTGGCCGCAGCACTTTCCTTCATTGCAGGCGCTCCTGACCAGGCCGCCGCAGGCAGCATCTCAGGAAGCGTCGTTTACGATGGGGCTCAGGAAGGGGCACTGACGGTGCAAACCTGGCAATCAAAGCCCGGGAATAGAGCACTCCAATTAGACGGCGACGGCGACTACGTCGTAGTCGATACGCTGACGAATCTCTCAGGATCAGAAATCACGGTGCAGTACTGGTTTAAAGGGAGCTCGTTTCAGTCAGCCGTCCGCCAGCAATCGGGAGGATGGATTGTCGCAGGATGGAACGGGCTGCATATTCTGTCCCAGGATGGTGGCACACAGGGAATTTCTGCAGGTGATAATGTTACGGATGGCAACTGGCACCAACTGACCATGACCTGGAAGCAGGGCACGGTTGGTGGCTTCCGCAGTTATCTCGATGGTCAATTAGTGGAGGCAAGGGACAGCGTAGATGCACCTATTCCGGATCATGCGGCAGCGACATACATTGGATCAATCAATGGATCTGGCGAGTTCAGCTCTGGAATGATCGATGAAGTTGCCATTTGGAACCGCGCTCTCACGGACGAGGAAGTCACGTCCAGCTGGTTCGAAGTCCTGCAAGGCTCTGAAGAGGGGCTGGTAGGACTTTGGACATTCGATGGCGAAAATGCGGATGACAGCACGGACAATAACTATGACGGATTTGCAGAAGGAGATGCTACTTTTCCGCCAGCCGAAGTGCCCGGGCTTGGTGGCGGTACCCTCACAATCCAACCCGGAGCAGTGGGGGCTTATAGCTTTTCCGATGTCCCCAATGGCGAGGAATACCGGGTGTTCGCCTTCATCGATGTAAACGGAAATGGCGTCGCCGATCGCACCGAACCCTCCGGCAGCGCCGAGCTGGTGGATGTGGAGGGAGATCTGGCTGGGGTAGAAATCACCCTTTCTGAGCAGCCAATCTTTATCACTGAGCCGACCCCCGTCATCTCTGTAGCTCTTGGCGACACGCTGGTCATCGAAGCAGAGGTTTCTGGATCAGAGCCATTAACTCTTGAGTGGCAACTGAATGAAGATGAGCTGGGGGACGGCGGACGTATCACTGGAGTGAACACCAATCGACTGGAAATTACAGACTACCAGAATTTCGATGCAGGCATCTATCGCCTACTTGCAACGAACTCGCTAGGGCAGGCAATTGCAGAGACTCAAGTGGTCACTCAGGTTGCAGGATTCGAAGTTGCTGGCTCAGTGGTTTACAATGGTGACCTGGGCACGGGCGGAGGCCGAGTGGGGAATAAGGTTCTATCGTATCCTCTCATAGAATCAGGGA
>JAGROY010000136.1 GCA_020439995.1 Verrucomicrobiia bacterium | reverse complement strand
TCAGCATCTCTTCACATCCGCCGTGCCTGAGCCCGCTGCGCACGCATGAGTGCTGGAGATCTACAGCCGTTACTCGCCACGTTGTTGCGTGAGCAATCGAAGGTGAGAACTGCGGTCGACGAGTTCGCTGACTGGACGGAGGCATCCCCGCTGCAAGCCCGGCACTACAGGAAGCTGATCCCGCTCGCAAAACCGGGCACCGGCGAGCAGTACGCCTTTGAGGTAGATCTTGATCAATGTACTGGATGCAAGGCCTGCGTCGTCGCCTGCCACAGCCTCAACGGACTCGATGACGACGAAAGCTGGCGGGACGTAGGCACATTGATAGGAACTGGACCAGATCCACTGATTCAAACGGTGACCACCGCGTGCCATCACTGCGAAGATCCTGCCTGCGCCAACGGGTGTCCAGTGCTGGCGTATGACAAATCACCTGAAACAGGCATCGTCCGCCATCTCGATGACCAGTGCATCGGCTGCAACTACTGTGTCATGAAGTGCCCCTACGATGTGCCGAAGTTCAGGAAGCGAAAGGGCATCGTCAGGAAGTGCGACATGTGCCAGGATCGCCTTAGCGCAGGCGAGGCACCGGCATGTGTGCAGGCCTGCCCTAACGAGGCCATCGCAATCCGTATTGTGAAAACAGGGGGCATGGTTGCCATGGGCGAGTCACTGATACCGGGTGCTTTCCGATCCGATTACACACGCCCCACGACCCGCTATGTTTCGGCGCGAACATTGGCCGGGGCCGCAATCCCCGCAGACAGCGGACAGCTGCGACTTGACCACTCGCACAGTCCCTTAGCATGGATGCTAGTGTTCACTCAAATGGGCGCTGGAACATTCGCGTTCAGCGCTGGGGCAAATCTTGCACCTCGTCTGAAACTGGCGCTCTCGATCGCTGCGGCAGTCACCACTGTGCTAGGCATGACGCTGAGCGTCCTGCACCTGGGACAACCGTTCAAAGCCTGGCGGGCGTTCCTCGGCTGGAGAAAATCGTGGCTTTCCAGGGAGATCATTGCTTTCGGGGTATTCGCAAAACTCGCCCTGATTCCTCCGATCGTTTGGCTGCTCAGCGGAGACGAAGCCTGGCTCTCAGGCGTCATGGCGCTTGCTGCCAGCGCAGGAACAGCAGCCGTTGCTTGCTCGGTGATGGTCTATGTGGACACTCGACGCCCATTCTGGTCGATGTCCAGAGTCGCCATTTCCTTTGCCTGCAGCACCATCGCATTGGGTACTGGGGTCGTCTCACTAGCATCACCACCACTTGCAGCAATCAGCTTTATCGCCACCGCCACTTATGCATGCTGGGACAGCTTCACGCAGTGGCAGGCGATCACTTATACAAGTTCGCCCATCCACACATCGGCCAGGGTGATGAACGAACTTCTTACGAAACAAACGCTCGTGCGCCGGATCTTGCTGGCAACGGGAAGCCTTCTGTTCCTTTGCGGAGCCATCATCAGCTCACCACCACTCATCGCTATCGCACTGGTGAGCACATTTGCAGCGTTGATCATTGATCGGCATCACTTCTTCACCGCCTGCGCTGGCCCGCGGATGACAGGCCCATGAACGAATTCTCTCCTCGCAGCCTTCCGAGACTGACTCTACGCGAGTGGGACGGCCCATTGACTGACGAGCTTCTGCGCGTGCCAGGCCCATTTGGTCTGGGACAGTTGCCAGCGAAGCAACAACCAACGTCCGTTACCAGCAGCGTCTGTGGCTATTGTTCGACGGGCTGCAATTTGAAGATCCATCACCGCGATGGTCTCCCTGTAAACCTTACCGCCGACGCCGACTATCCGGTCAATCTGGGAATGGCCTGTCCCAAGGGATGGGAGGCACTCACCCCACTTGCGGGCCCACAACGTGCAACTACTCCCCTGCTCGATGGCGCGCCCATCTCCTGGGAAACAGCCGCCAATACCTTCTGCAGCCGAATGAAGGCCATCATCGCTGAACACGGCCCCGAGTCCGTTGCTTTTGTCAGCACGGGGCAAATCTGTACCGAAGAGATGGCGTTCCTCGGTGCCTTCGCCAAATTCGGCATGGGCATCATTCACGGCGATGGCAACACCCGGCAATGCATGGCGACCGCCGTCACGGCATACAAACAATCGTTCGGATTCGACGCACCGCCCTACACCTACGCGGATCTCGAAGAAAGTGATGTGCTCGTTTTCATCGGTGCCAATCCCTGCATCGCCCACCCCATCATGTGGCAGCGAGTGCTCAAGAATCGACGTGATCCAGACATCGTCGTCATCGATCCCCGCTTCACAGAAACCGCCCAGGCAGCGACCTGGCACATTCCTGTCGCTACCAAAGGTGATCTCGCACTGCTGTATGGCGTCGCTCATGTGCTGTTACGGGAAGACTGGGTAGACCACTCATTCGTCGAAGCCCACACCAGCGGTTTCGATGATTTTTCAAGACCTTCGTCCAGGACTTCACGCCAGAGTCGATTGAAGATGCCACGGGGGTTCCAGCGCAGGACGTTGAGCGACTGGCCAAGCTCATCCGTTGTGGCAAGCGCGTCTCGTTCTGGTGGACGATGGGAGTGAACCAGAGCCATCAGGCAACGCGCACCGCGCAGGCAATTATCAATCTGGCTCTGTTAGGAGGCCACATTGGAAAGCCAGGCACTGGGGCCAATTCGATTACCGGGCAGTGCAATGCGATGGGATCAAGGCTATTTTCGAACACCACCTCGCTGCTGGGCGGACACGATTTTGAATGTGCCGATGATCGCGCTAAGATCGCCGACATTCTCGAAATCGACCCGGTCCGAATTCCCGACCAGCGTTCGCTTGCCTACGATCAGATCCTTGAGGGAATCGATGAGGGAAAAATCAAGGCTCTCTGGGTCATCGCAACGAATCCTGCCCACTCCTGGATCGCCCAGCACCGCTGCCGTGGACTGTTCGAAAAGCTCGATTTTTTAGTGGTCCAGGACATGTACACAGACACGCATACCGCCAGGCTGGCGAACCTCATTTTACCAGCTGCCGCCTGGGGGGAAAAAGAGGGCACGTTTATCAACAGCGAGCGCCGTATCGGTGTAGTGCGCAAAGTTTCACCCCCACCCGGCCAGGCGCTGACCGATTTCAATATTGTCCGATTCCTTGCAACAGCCTGGGGATGTGGTGAAATGTTCCACCGCTGGATTTCGCCGGAAGCGGTCTTTCGTATCTTGCGGCAGTGCTCCAAAGGCCAACCTTGCGACATCACAGGGATCGATGGTTACGATCAGATCGAGGCCAGTGGCGGCATCCAATGGCCGCTGTCAGTGAACAGCACTCCAGCCCACGAACGGCGCCTCTTTTCCGATGGCAGATTCTTTACACCCGACCAGCGCGCACGGTTCGTGTTTGACAAACCACGACCACTGCCGGAGCCAGTTGATTCCGGCTATCCCCTGCAGCTGCTCACCGGCCGCGGAAGCTCAGCACAGTGGCATACTGAAACCAGAACATCACGTTCGCAAATCCTCAAAAAGCTCCACCCCAGGGTCCTGCTGCTGGAAATGAACCCTGCCGATGCCCAGAAGCTCTCACTCCGCTCCGGTGATTCAGTCTCCGTCGCCTCCCGACGTGGTCAACTGATCGCTGTTCTTCGTGTCTCCACGACCATGCGTAAGGGAGAAATTTTCCTCCCGATGCATGACCAGAGAGTCAACCAGCTGACGCACTGGTCAGTCGATCCTCACAGCCGACAGCCAGCATACAAAGCTTGCGCGGTGAGGGTTGCGGAGGTGCCGAAACAAGGCTGACGAGAAACTCGCTCCGCTGCCAGAGGTCTTCCGTAAGCAGCTCGAAGACTTTCGCAGCCGCTGCTGGGAATACTATCACGAGCTGGCCGACTGGCG
>JAGROY010000135.1 GCA_020439995.1 Verrucomicrobiia bacterium | reverse complement strand
GATCCTTAATTCAACGACATTGAGTCAAACCAAGCTTTAAAGCTCAGCCAGCTTCTGATAATCCGTTTTGTCGGTCGACGTCTGCGGCAGCGCATCCAGATATACAAATCGATCTGGAATCATGTAGGGCGGCAGATTCTTTGCAGCGTAGGCTTTGAGCTTGATGGTGGAAGGTGCCTTGCCCTCGTTGCTGTCCCAGACCAGAAAGACGCGGACGATCATGCCTTCGGCCTCATCGGGAACAGCGATCGCCGCCGCTTCACGCATGGCAGGGTAGCGGTGGTAGGCGGCTTCAATTTCACCTAGTTCGACACGATAGCCCCGGCGTTTGATCATGCGGTCCCGTCGGCCTGAGTAGAGGTAGCAACCCGGCACATCAATCAATTCGCGAACCACATCGCCGGTGCGATACCATTGACCGCCTGCGTCGTGGATGGTTCCAAAATAAGCTTCATCTGTGCGCTGGGGTAGATTCCAGTAGCCGAGCATGACCGTACCTCCTTGAATCACGAGCTCGCCTTCCTCGCCGGTCGCGACATCGAAACCTTCAGTGTCGACTACCCGAGCGCGATCGTTGTCGCAGCAGTAGCCGATGGGATACGGTTCCGTGCGATCTGCGGGGATCGTGTCGGGGATTCGGTAAAAAGTGCAGACGTTGGTTTCGGTAGGGCCGTAGAGATTGTAGTAGGCCGGGTGCGGTGCGAATTCCTTTAGCGCCCGGAGGTATTTGATGGGAAAGACTTCGCCAGCGAAGTTGATCAGTCGCAGCGAGGAAAGGTCCCGCTGATCGAGCTTCCCCAGTTCCACCAGCAGGCGCAAAACTGACGGAGTGGAGTACCAGCAGGTGATGCCCTGACTTTCGATACACTCTGCGAGCGCGGCGGGATTCTTTCCCAGTGCCTCATTGAGAATCACAATCGAAGCACCGTTGAGCAGGGGAACGTAGAGGTCGAGAATGGAGAGGTCAAAGTGGAATGGAGCGTGAGAGGAAAAGCGATCCTCCGGCGTCGGTTGAAACTCACGAATGCACCAGTCGACGAAACTCAACGCGTTACCATGGGTAAGCATGACTCCTTTTGGAGAACCCGTGGAACCGGAGGTGTAAAGCACATAGGCCAAGTCCGGTGAAGGCCCTGGATTCTCCTTCAGTATCTGCGCAAGCAACGTGTTTCCGCCTTCCAGTTCCGCAACCTGCACATAGTCGCCATGCTCCATCAGTGTAGGAACTGAGGCCTCAGCGATGATCACACAGCGTACTGCACAGTCGGAAAAAATGAAGGCATTGCGCTGCGGTGGTGATCCGGCATCGACTGGCACATAGGCAGCTCCAGACTTGAGGATTCCTAACAATGCCACTACTGCGTGCACTGACTTTGGCACGCACAAGCCGACGCGATCGCCCTCCTGGACTCCTGCGGCAACCAGGGCGGTGGCCATTTTGTCCGAGGCCAGATCCAGCTCCGCATAGGTCAGCTGATCGCCGGTCGATGGATCCACCACTGCGGGATTCCGCGCAAAGTCCACCACTGATTGGGCGAAGCGCTCTGGCAGCCTCTGCTTAACGCTCACTGTTTGTCGCACACCAACTCAACGATTTCATCGACGGTGTCGAATTCGCCCATCTCATGCGCTTCCACCTTGATGTCAAATTCCTCCTCCAGGAAGGATGTAAGCCTCAGAGTAGCGATCGAATTGAGGATTCCTCCAGATCGAAGCGGCGTGTCGTCCTCAAGCTCATCCGGTTCGGAATCCGGCAGAAACTCGTTGAGGATGAAGGTCTTTACTTTTTCTTTGATGTCGTTGGCGTCACTCATATTCGAGCAGAAGAGGTAGTTTCGACTTGGGCGGATGTCGAGCACCAATGGCCCGTTTGACGATCGTTGACGCATGGCCTGCCCCGCATTGGCACCGTTCCTGCTTTTGCAAATGTTACGCGAATTCGAAACCGTAACACAACAAAGTCATGCAAATCAAAACTCTCACCCGACTCACACTACTGGCACTTGTCGGTGGATCTTTAGCACTCGTTGGTTGCTCTGACAGCTCCAAGACCGCATCCGGTGATGGCGACGGCAGCAGCGCACCTCTTAAAATTGGCTACAGCGACTGGCCGGGCTGGGTCGCATGGGAGATCGCTGTGAAAAAGGGCTGGTTTAAGGAGGCAGGCGTAGATGTGTCGTTCGAATGGATGGACTACGTGGAATCGATGGAAGCCTACGGAGCCGGCAAGCTGGATGCTGTGAGCATGACCAACGGCGACGCTCTGGTCACTGGTGCCACTGCCAAGCCCTCCGTCTGCATTCTTATCAATGACTACTCGAATGGCAATGACATGTTCATTGGCAGGCCCGGCATTGACACGGTGGCAGATCTCAAAGGTGGAAAAGTCGCGCTTGAGGAAGGCTTCGTCCCTCACCTTCTGGTGCTGAATGCACTCCAGTCTGTCGGCCTCACCGAAGCGGATATCGAGATCGTCAACACGCCGACCAGCGAAACACCGCAGGTTCTCAAGTCGGGCAAAGTGGATGCTGTTTGCGCCTGGCAGCCGAGTTCGGGCACAGCACTGAAAGAAGTGCCCGGCTCCAAACCGATTTACACTTCCCGCGACTGCCCGGGACTCATATACGACTGCCTCTTCGTCAGTGAGGACACTCTGAAGGAGCGCCGTGCAGACTGGCTCAAAGTCGTCGAAATTTGGTACAAGGTGGTTGAATACATCAAGGATCCCAAAAACACCGATGACGCACTCGCCATCCTCGCTGGCCGGGTCAACGTGACCCCGGACGAATACGAGCCGTTCCTTGAGGGCACTTACATCCTTCCAATCGACGAAGCTTTGAAGGTGTGGGAAGAAGCCGACGGGCTGGGTTCGATCTACGGATCGTCGAAGGTTTCGGACGACTTCAATGTGAAGTTCAAAGTCTATGACAAGCCTGTTGACTACAAGAGCTACTTCGATCCCAGCCTTACCAAGGAGGCAGCCGGCAAGTGAGCGGCCTGCGCCCAGTACCATTTAACACCATTTGTTCGTTACGTTAATGCGGTGTCCTATGCCATGGTTCACAGTAGGGAAGCCTCTCGACAAAATGAGGGCTTCCCTACTGATGGGCGCTTCGTTTGTGCTGCCGCTTCTGCTCTGGAGCATCGCAGCCTACGGGCCGTTCTGGAGCAACTCGAAAGAGATTACAATTGCTTCTGACACCGACGACAAAGACGGTTTCGCTGGAGCGATTGCGCCCGGAGATGTGTTCGAAGCAGATCGCTTCTCCGCATACCAGGACGCGGTGCGCAATGACAACAAAGCTCTGGAAGCAGCGCAGTCGACCCCCGAGCCAGGGCAGAGTCGTGCCAATATGAAGGTGCTCCGTTCCATTTTTCCCGTGGCCAAAGAAGAGGGATGGCTGACACAGGATCAGGAAAAAGACTACGATGCGTTGTTCGATGTCTGGGGCAGGATTGCCGAAAATGAAAAAGGGGCAGCCAGCGCCATCAGCGACGAGAACTTACCAATCGTCCAGCAGAACTGGGCTCGCCTCAGCAAGGCATCGACAAGCTACGACGAGGCTGCCTTCGTCGACGATGTTCCCTTGCTCCGCCTCGTTCCTGAAGCCATTGACAAAAAGGGGCGTCCAGTGTTCCTCCCCGCACCTCACGAAGTGTTGAGTACGGCAATTCGCGACTTCAGCGGCAACTCAAAACTCGGCGATCTGATGCTTGGTGAGCGTTACATCGACTCGATACGCACTATCGTTTCGGGATTCGTGATCGCTTGTCTCATTGGGGTGCCCATTGCTCTGTTGTGCGGCACGTTTTCGTTTTTCTCAAGGCTTATCGAGCCGTTCGTCGATTTCTTCCGCTACATGCCGGCACCGGCATTTGGTACATTGTTAGTCGCCCTGTTCGGGATTCAGAGCGCTCCGAAGGTGGCGCTGGTTGTCATAGGCACCTTGCCGCAGATGATCCTGATGGTAGCCAATACCACGCGCATGATTGATGGTGCCCTTCTTGACGCTGCGCAAACTCTGGGTGCCAAGCGGCCTCAACTCGTGAGCAAGGTGGTCATCCCTGGAATCCTTCCCATGCTCTACAATGACCTGCGCATTCTTCTCGGATGGGCGTGGACGTGGCTAGTGATCGCCGAACTGATCGGCACCAAGGTGGGGCTGACAGAACTAATCGACACCCATGGGCGCCGCTTCCACTTTGATCATGTCTACCCGTGGATCCTGTTGATCGGACTGACCGGGTTCGTTACCGATCAAGTTCTTTCGAATTTGCGGAGCATCCTGTTCCCATGGGTTCCAGAAGCCGGACACTCACGAGTTCGGCACGTGCTTGAGCGCGTAGGAAACTGGCTTCGACCAGGGCAGCACAAGTCCAGCCAGGCAGCTGCCATTTTGGCAAAACCCAAAGAAGAGACTTCGACATGACCGCAACTTTAGAGCTGCCTTCCTACAAGGAGCAATCGCCCGAAGTGGCAGAGCGCTTTCGCCACCTGAAGGAGCGTGAAGTCACTCTCAGTGCTAGAGGCCTGGGTAAAACTTTCTCGTCCGCACAGGGCCCGGTCAAAGCTCTCAGTGATGTCAATTTTGACGTGTATCGACGTGAACTCATGTGCGTTATCGGGGCCTCAGGCTGTGGCAAATCGACGCTGATCCGAATTCTCGCCGGCCTTGAACCCCTTACCGAAGGGGAAGTGCTGATCGATGGCAAACCCGTCGCCGGCCCCGGCCCTGATCGCGGCATGGTGTTTCAAAGTTACACGCTCTTTCCGTGGTTGACGGTAAAGAAGAACGTGATGTTCGGCCTCAAGATGACGGGCAGCAGCGAAATGACCGCCGAATCCGAGGCGATGCAGTGGATCGAATTGGTGGGTCTGTCAGGATTCGAAGATTCCTACCCACATCAGCTCTCAGGAGGGATGAAGCAGAGAGTCGCCATCGCCCGGGCACTGGCAAACCGTCCGCGAATCCTGCTGATGGATGAGCCATTCGGAGCGCTCGACGCACAGACGCGTGCGCAGATGCAGTCCTACCTGCTGCAGATCTGGCGCAATGTGGATGTCACTATTCTCTTCATCACCCATGATCTCGACGAGGCGGTACATCTTTCGGATCGGATTCTGGTGCTCGATCGCAATCCGGGTCGTGTGAACGAGATCATTGAAGTGCCCGTGGGCCAACCACGGACGACCAGACAATTCCTGCAGCCAGAGTTTCTCGCGACAAAGGGCCGGGTGAGTGAATTGATTCATCCGCCTCGCGAAACGAGTGACGAGCATCTCCCCATCTTCAAAATGACACGAGTGGGTGATGAAGTGGTCTGACTTATCATCTCTCCCGTGGACAGAGGTAGCGGAACTGCAGGCCCGGGGATCCGACTTGCTGGTGCTGCCATGTGGTGCCACTGAACAACACGGCCCTCACCTTCCAATCAATACAGATACGGTTATCGCCGAGAGCGTCTGCGCCTACGCCTGTAACAAGGCGGGAGTGCCCATGTTACCTCCACTCAGCTACACCGTATCCGTAGGGCACACCGACAAGTGGCCGGGAACCTTTTCACTCTCCCACGAGACATTTATCGCTATGATCTGCGAGATCGCGGATTGGTCAGCCCGCACCGGCTGGAAAAAGTTGCTGCTGGTCAATTCGCATTTTGGCAATGATGCTTCGCTCCGAGTCGCTGTCGATAAAGTGCGTACTTCTCGCGCTGGTGCTTTGCAGGTTGGCATGCGCAATACCTTTCAACTCAGCGATGAGATCTGGAAGTATTTCATCAGTGATGCAGAGGACTTGCACGCGAATAAAGCGGAGACCGATCTCATGCTGCACCTCGCGCCTGAAACGGTCGACATGTCAGCGGTCGAAGACGATCCTGACCGCACCGTTGGGAAAGTTTTCTCCTATCCGGTGGCCCAGACCAGTCTCAATGGCATCACTGGCAAACCGAGCCTCGGCACAGCAATAGCGGGTGCCGAACTCTTCGCAAAGATGGGCGATGCCCTGGCGGCCCTGCTTGAATCGGCCAAATCCGAAACTCCTCCTCTACCATTTACCGCTCTATGAGTGACACCTCCGTCCCCACTTTCGCTGCACCCGAAGGATTCCGTCCCGACCTTGATAAACTGGCGAACGTCCGATTGAAGCTGGAAGAGGAGGGTGTGGAGTTTCTGCTTTCAACATATGTCGATGTCCATGGCATTCCGAAGGCAAAGGTGAATCCGCTTGCGGCCATAGGGAAAATGGCAGCTGGCTCGGAGCTGTTCACTGTCGGTGCGATGGAAGGCATGGGGCTCGTCGGGCCGCAGGAGGACGAATGCGCGGCTATTCCGGATCTCGATACCGTGATGGTCTGTCCGTGGGACAGGCGGTTCGCCTACTTCTTCGGCGACCTTTACTACCACGGCGCGCCCTATCAAAACGACAGCCGCCAGATACTGAAACGACAACTGGAGCGGGCAGCAGAGCTCGGGCTGACGTTCAATCTTGGTGTCGAACCTGAGTTCTACGTGTTCAGAGAAGATCCTGGCACTGGTGAGCTTGGAACGCTCCACCGACACAAATACGGCGGCCTCTGCCCAGCGTATGATGTGAACTTATCGATGGATTCGATCGAGTTTCTATCGCCAATGGTGCGCTACCTGAACGAGCTGGGATATGGCGTGTTTTCGTTCGATCAAGAAGGAGGAAAGGGGCAATACGAATTCGATTTCGATTACGCCGATGCCCTGACGATGTCCGACAGGCTGGTGTTCCTTCGTCTGATGGCCAAGCATGTGGCAAAATCGGTGGGGTGCGTCGCAAGCTTCATGCCGAAGCCATTCCAGAATGATTTCCGCTCAGGCTGTCACTTCAATATGTCGCTCGCGGATGCTGAAACTGGCGAAAATCTGTTCGCTCCAGAGTCCGGCGGGAATGCCTTCAGCGCAAAGTATGGAGTCAACATTTCCAAGCTCGCCTATCACTTTACGGCGGGCGTCCTCAAGCACGCGCAGGCACTCACTGCCGTCACCAGTCCGACCTACAACAGCTATCAGGGGTTCATTGCTCAGGGCGATATGCCTGATGTCAGCTGGGCACCCGTTCTCGCAGCTTACGGGCAGAACAACCGTTCAGCAATGATTCGCCTGCCGCTCAGTCGCTACTGTGTGGAAAATCGCGCACCAGACATGAGTCTGAACCCCTACTTGGCGGCGGCATTTCATCTGGCTGCCGGTCTCGAAGGGATCGAGCAGGAACTCGACCCTGGCGAACCGCTCAACGAGAACCTCTACGGTCGCACGCGAAGGCAGCTCAAAGCGGACGGCATCACCTTCCTCCCCGGCACACTCCTTCACGCCATCGAAGCCTTCGAAGCAGATGATCTCGCAGAAACCGTGTTCGGAGAGATGAAAGACATCTACCTGCGCCAGAAGACGATGGAATGGGAAAAGGAGTTCTTCGCAGTGTCCTCTGAGATGCGCAAAAATCGCCTCACCTTCGTCTAGATGGAATTCCCCCTTCACAGCGACGTTTCTGCCCCGGCAGCAGCACTGCCACTGCTGAAAACAACACAACAGGTATTCGGCATGATTCCGAATCTTGAGCGCACGATGGCGGCTGCCCCGGCGCTTCTCGAAGGATACGGTTTGCTTTGGGATCTTTTCGATAAGACATCGTTCTCGCCGGTCGAACGACAGATCGTCTATCAGACAATCAATGTGGAACACGGTTGTTCTTACTGAATTCCCTGGCATCAGAAACTCGCGCGTGACGCGGGTGTTCACGACGACGATCTTGCCGCATTGCGGGACGGTCGACCGCTGGGTGATCCAAAACGGGAGGCACTGCGGATATTTACACAACTCATGGTGCGCCAGCGGGGGCGGATTTCCAACGATTCGATGGAAACGTTTATTGCCGCAGGCTGGGCAGAGCAACAGGCGCTCGAAGTGATCCTCGCCATATCTATCAAAACGATGAGCAACTACACCAATGCCATTGCCAATGTCCCCTTGGATCGAGTGGTGCACAACGAACGATGACTGCAAAATCTGTATTGATCCTTGCCGGAAGTCCGCGACGCGACGGCAATTCCTTCCGGCTGGCCCTTGCGGCTCAGGAGGGAGCGGAAGCCGTTGGTCATGCAGTCGAACTCGCTTATGTCGACGACTACGTAAGTCACTTTCTGCGGGACTGCCGTCAGTGCCGTGGCGCGGATGGCGAGTGCACGCTGAACGACAGATTCCGCGAGCTTTTCCTGGAAAAATATCTACCCGCCGACGGTATCCTCTTCGCGACCCCGCTCTACTGGTATGGTATGAGCGGGCAGTTGAAAACTTTCCTCGATCGCAGCTTCTGCTACTACGCAGCCTCGCACCCTGACAGTGATACGAACGCCTCTCGGATGGCAAACAAGAAGATCGGCCTCTTGATCAGCTCGGAGGAATCGTATCCCGCCGCGCCGATGGGAATCGTTCACTCGATACAGGAATTCTGCCGCTACAATCAGTGCGACTTCGTGGGCGTGGTGCAGGGCATCGGCAACAAGCGAGGCGATGTCGAATTCGACCCTGCAGGACCAATCGACCGTGCAAGACGCCTCGGTGCCACGCTGTTCAGCACGCTCTACACCGACTATCGCATGGATACACCGCGCAAAGGCAGCGTTTGGGACAATGCCTAGAAATCGCTTTCTAGGACAAGGCGATAACGGGCATGGCCGGCTTCGAGTTCATCGAACGCCGCATTGATCTCGCTCATCTTAAATGACTGAGTCACGGGGGCGATGCCTTTCCGGGCGCAGAATGCCAGCATGGTCTGCACCAGTCCGGGACTGCCAAGCGGGCTGCCGGAGATGGACTTTTGCTGTTCGATGAGCGGAAACGATCCCGTGGTGACCGATGGCACAGCGCCGACGAGGTGGAGCGTGCCGCGCCGGGCCAGCAAGCTAATGTAAAGTTCCCAATCGAGTGGCACATTCACGGTGCTGAGGATCATCCGGAAACTGCCAGCCGCAGCCTTCATCGCATCGAGATCTTTTGAAATCAGCACGTGATCAGCGCCGAGTTTTTTTGCCTCGTCCGCCTTTGATTCGCTGGTGGTGATGGCGGTAACTTCGCAACCCCAGGCGGAGAGAAATTGGATGGCCAGGTGTCCGAGTCCACCGATGCCGACAACGGCGACATGATCAGTGGCGACAACGCCATTTTGAACGATGGGATTGAAAACCGTTATGCCGCCGCAGAACAGAGGGCCTGCTGATTGTGGATCCAGCGCATCGGGCAAAGGAGTGCACCACAGCGCCTGACTGCGAACGGAATCGGCAAAGCCACCGTGCCGGTGGACAATCGTGCCCTCGGCGACTACGCAAAGATTTTGATCACCATTCAGACACGGCGCGCACCGGCCACAGCTGCGCGAATACCAGCCGACTCCCACACGTTGGCCAATCTCAAGATCGCTGACGTGCTCTCCTTTGGCAGTGATGCGACCGACTACTTCATGCCCTCCGATGAATGGATAGGCACTGATGCCCCAGTCATTGTTGCGCATGCTGAGATCGCTGTGACAGATGCCGCAGCTCTCGACTGCGACGTCAACTTCATCGTGGCGGAGGTCGCCCAGCTCGTATTCGAACGGCTCAAAAGCAGCCCCGGCAGTTGTCGATGCGAATGCGTGAATCTTCATAGTGAACAGGAACAGCATGATCGGCATCATGTCGAGGAGGGAATGGCGGAATGGCACGCCTGTTGCTTACTTGGATACTACTGAAATCGAAAAAATTGTTACTCCGCCATGCCAATCATCGATGAATGCCAGGTCCGCAGGGCCACGGATGTAAACTTGCGTCTCAATGAAACGCAATCGACCGCGTTTCGGCGCAGCAGGTTGAGTCTGACGTTAGAGGAAACTCTCAACGAGATACAACGCATCGCAGACCTGCCGCTGGAAGAGTCAATCACCCTGCCTCGCGAAGCCTATGCATCGGAGGAATTCTTCGCGTGGGAGTGCGAGAACCTGTTCCGGCCCGGGTGGACCGCGGTTGCCCATGTGTCGCAGATTCCTTTAGCAGGGGATTTCATCAATCTCGATTTCCTTGGAGAACCGCTCATCGTCGTTTGTGATAAGTCAGGCGGCGTGCGTGTGCTTTCACGTGCGTGTCCGCATCGCGGGATGGACATCATGCCGCCGGGATTTGGGCACGATGGGCACGGCCCGGCCGAGTTTCGAGAGGGAGGTGAAGATCGCGGCCACACGCGGCTGTTCCTTTGCCCGTATCATTCGTGGACGTTCGAGCTGGATGGCGGCCTGAAAGCGTGTCCCGAAATGGGGCAAGCCAGGGACTTCTGCCGGGCGGATTGGGGACTGAAAGAATTTCGAACTGAAATCTGGAACGGGTTCATCTTTGTGAATCTCGATGGCACTGCTGAGCAGAGTGTCGCGGATCAATATGCGCAGCTGACAGATAATGCAGCCCGTTGGGACATCGCCAACATGCATGTGGTATTCGAGTCGCACTGGGACATCGCCTGCAACTGGAAGATCCTCGCCGAGAACTTCATGGAGTCCTATCATCACGCGGGAACCCACATCAAGACGCTGCAACCGATCATGCCAGCGCGGGGCACCTGGACCGAAGCCGAGAAAGCGGACTACATTCGCTGTCACCTGCCGTATGGCGACAAGGCCCGAGAACAAATAGCAGCTGCCGAGGCCAGTGACGGACAATGGGATGCCTTCCCGCCGATTGAGGGGCTGGGTGAGGATGGGCGCTACGAGTGGGGACTGGTGATGGGCTATCCGCTGTTCACTCTTGTTACGGCACCGGATCAGGTCGTCTGGTACCGGATCGAACCCGTTGCGACCGATCGCCTGCGGCTGATGACCACAGTGATGGTTCCGGAATCGACGACCAGGCACCCGAACTTTGCGGCAATGTTAGACCGTGGCACCCAGGAGGCTGTATGCTTTCACCTCGAGGATATGGAGGTGCTGAACGCAGTCCAGCGCAGCATGCTGTCCGACGGCTACCAGCGCGGGCGACTGAGTCATCTGGAAATGCCTGTTTGGCTGATTCAACGCTACCTGGCGGCAAAGATTCGCGGCACCAAGCCGACGTTGGACAGGCCGGCAGCATCGGGCCAGATGCCATGAGCCGACTCGCGGGAAAGGTAGCGCTCGTCACGGGCGGCAGCGCCGGGCTGGGTGCTGCCATTTGCACGCGCTTTGCCAATGCTGGCGCAGATGTGTGGGTGGCTGACCTTGATCCACCAGTCGACGCTGGGCAGTATATTAAAACCGATGTGTCCGATCGAGATCAGCTGGAGGCTGCATTCCTGAAAGCGCTGAAAATCGCTGGACGAATCGACCTGCTTGTGAGCAATGCTGCCATTCAACCGCACGGCATTACTTTGGACGATACAACGCCCGAGTTGCTCGATCGCGTGTTCAAGGTGAACACCCACGCAGTTTTCTACGGACTTCAGCTGGCCGGTTGCTACATGGCGCGCGGCGGATCGGTGATCAATACCAGCTCATTTGTCGGCAAGATCGGCGTGCCCAATTGCCCCAGCTACGCGGCTTCCAAGGCGGCGGTCGATCACTTGACCCGGGTCGGAGCAATCGAGTTGGCGAGCAAAGGCATTCGGGTCAATGCGGTGGCACCCGGACTGGTGATGACCCCGGCCGTCACCGGGATTCCGGACAATCCGGAGATCGGGTTCATGCATGCGCGCATCCCCATGGGGCGCATCCCTTCCCCAGATGAAATCGCACCCGTCTTCGAATTCCTGGCATCTGATGAAGCGAGTTTCGTGACTGGCGCGGTGATCCCTGTGGATGGAGGAGTTGCTGCAGGCTGGAAAGAATATGAGCTTAAACCTCCCACATGGTGGAAGTGATAGAGCCAAAGATGGTGCACGTTCCTGCTGGCCGTTTCGTCATGGGCTGCGTCGAGGACGACAAGTTTGCGAACGTGCATGAGTTGCCGAGACGCATCATCGATGTGCCTGCCTTCGAGCTGTCGCTGCATCCGATTTTTGACCCTGCGACCCTGCTCCCACTCGTCAATGTCAGCTGGCACGATGCCGTGGAATATTGTGTAATGTTAGGAAAAGGCTACCGGCTTCCCACTGAAGTGGAATGGGAATACGCCTGCCGCGCCGGGACCGCTACACCTTTTCCATCCGGCCACTTGCCGGATTCCTTATCCGTGAATTTTCTTTACGACGAGCAGGGGAACCGCGTGGGGCCAGGAAAACTGCTGCCAGTGGGCTGGGGCAGGCCGAACGCCTTTGGGCTGCACGACATGCTTGGGAATGTGTGCGAGTGGGTGCAGGACAGCTGGCGGAATGACTACGCAGCAGAAATCGCTCACGAGTCGATGAAAGTCATCCGTGGCGGTGCCTGGGATTACCTGCCGCGATTGTTGCGTTCGAGCTGGCGCGACTGTGCCTCCGCACCGACACGACGCGACAATCTCGGGTTCCGAGTCGCGAGGGATCTCTGATGAGGAGGTGCTCAAGAAGTGATGGCACGCCGACTGCTAATGTCAGTGTTACTGTGGCTCCAGCCCCTTACCAACCAGAACCCCGCTTCGCCTGGCCTGACGGCAAACGTTGTGCTGTCATGCTCTGCTTTGACGTCGACGGTGAAACGACTGCGCTGGCGGAGCACCCTGCTCTGCGGGATCGGCTGACGACTTTCTCACAGTGTCAGTATGGGCCGGAGGTAGGCGTGCCGCGTCTGCTGGGGCTGCTGGAGCACCTGCGTGTGCCTGCCACATTTTTCATCCCCAGCTACGTGGCCGAGCATCATCCGCGGATGACACAGGCGATCCTGGACAAAGGGTTCGAAGTTGGTGCGCATGGCCATCTGCATGAGAAACTGGCAGGCCTGACCCGCGAGCAGGAAGCGAAAATTCTGGACGCGAGTCTGGAAATCTTCCGCGAAGGATTCGGCATTGTGCCAAAGGGACACCGGGCACCGTGGTTCGAGATCAATCCGTGGACGCCAGATCTGTTGTTGGACTACGGCTTTGAATACAGCGCCAGCATGATGCGGGACGATGTCCCGTTCTTTCATGGCAACGGCATCGTCGAGATCCCGGGGCAGTGGATGCTGGAGGACTGGGAACAGTTTGCTTTCAATGCCGATCCGCAGTGGGGCGTGATCCCGGAGGATTGTGACAAGGTGTATCGACTCTGGTGGGACGAGTTTATCGCCATGCGCGACTACGGTTGCTGCTTCACTCTAACACTGCATCCATGGCTGAGCGGTCGACCATCGCGAGTGAAACTGCTCGAGCGTTTGCTGACCGATATTCTCTCCACGGGCGATGCATGGCTGGCAACCGGTTCGGAAATCGCGGCGTGGTTCAAGGCGAACCCAAACGCGCGACGAACCATCGATCTGGACGCTGAATAACTTATGAAAACTGATTCCGAAATCCTCTCCATTCGCGACGACCTCAAGTCCAGGGGGGTAAAATACTGCGTTGGTGCCTACGTCGATATCCACGGCGTGCCGAAAGGGAAGTTTGTTCCCATCGATCACTTCCTCCACTTTGCCCACGGTTCTGAACTCTACACCGGCTACGCGCTGGATGGTTTAGGGCAACGGCCGAACGATGATGAAATTTCGTCTGTGCCGGATCTCGACAGCATTACCGTGCTGCCGTGGAACCGAGAAGTCGCCTGGATGCCGGCAGACAATGCATTCAAGGGCGAGCCGTATGAGATCAACACGCGTGTAGCCCTGAAGAAGCAGCTGGCTGCCGCTGAAGAAATGGGATTCGGATTCAATCTTGGAATCGAGTGCGAGTTGTTTGTCGTGAAGCAGGCGGAAGACGGCTCTCTGGTGATCCCCAATGACGACGACAACCTTGAAAAGAGCTGCTACGATGTGAAGCGCTTTCTCGATCGTTACCGGTGGCTCGATAAGGTATCGACGACGATCAACGACCTCGGCTGGGATTTGTATTCGCTCGACCATGAAGACGCCAACTCTCAATTCGAGTTCGACTTCAAATATGCCGATGCACTGACGATGTGTGACCGATACATCTTCTTCCGCTTGATGGTGAAACAGTACGCGGCGGAAGAAGGCCTGCTGGCAACGTTCATGCCCAAGCCATTCGCCGATAAAACCGGTTCCGGTGCGCACTTTAACATGTCGCTTTTTGATAAGACTAGCGGAGCGAATCTCTTCGATCGGCCCGTCGCAGATGATCCGCGAGGTCTCGGTTTAACCGATCTGGGCTATCACTTCGTGGGAGGCATCCTGAAACATGGGCGGGCACTGTGCGCGGCATTTGCACCCACTGTGAACAGTTACAAGCGCCTGGTGCGTCGCGGTCTGATGTCCTATTACACATGGGCGCCAGTGTTTAACAGTTTTGGAAAGAACAACCGCACGAACGCGCTTCGAGTTCCCATGGCTGGTGGTCGCGTTGAGTCGCGCAATGCCGATGCCGCGTGCAATCCTTACCTTGCTGCAACGTTGGCGCTGGCCGCCGGACTTGAGGGAATCCGAGAGAAGATTGACCCCGGCGCAGCGACCGAAGACAATCTCTACGAACTCACGCCAGAGCAATTTGCAGCACGTGGCATCGAAGAACTGCCCACCACGCTACAGGAAGCCGTGGCTGCGTTCGCTGCGGATCCATTCGTGACAGAAACGCTTGGGCAGGAACTTCGCGATGAGTTCGTCGCTTACAAATCCGAAGAATGGCGGCAGTACCATCAACGTGTTAGCCAGTGTGAAATCGAAAAATATGCGCGAATGTTTTGAGCACGACTGGGACTTGGAGTACTTAGACTTGATGGAGTTTCTTCTGTCCGGGCGATATTTGTCCGGCAAAAAAGCGCCGTCAAGCGGGACGCACCCCAGGCACTCCAGAGCGAGCGTTCAGATAGGCGCGCCATCCTCCGCAGGCGGTTACTTCTTCGGTATCGGGGGTGATTGCTGACGCTTCGCATGCGAACCCTGAGATCCAGCGACCGTCTGCCAGTTCGATCTTAGTGATACCCAATGGTGCCGGGATCGCATGAACAAACCGGCCGAATGCCCCGGCACTAAGGGCGTAGACTTCGATCTCGATCGCAGCGCCGTTGCCTTTCGCATCGCGAATCATGCCCGGCTTTGCTGGCTGAGTGCCGGGCAAAGCGAAAAGCCGATAGCTGGCCGCTGTCTGAGTTGCCTCTACGAAGGTGGCCCCCAGCTGCTCCAGTTGGTGATGCAGAGGCAAGCCCTTCAAGTGAGCACCACAGACGGCAAGCTCGCAGATCGCTGGTGCCGCAACCGCCAGAGGTGGTGTTGATGCCACCGTTGTCAGAGTTGCGCCCAGCATTGCCTCACCATCGATCCGGTGAAAGTCATCCGCGAGCACGGCGATCGCTTGATCTGCGAATGCTGGCGCTGCAATGGTGATGCCAAACGGCAAGCCCTTGCTGGTTTTTCCTGCGGGCACGGCAATGGCGCACAGGTCCAGCAGGTTCATAAAGTTGGTATAGATGCCCAGGTTTGAGTTGAGCTTGATTGGTTCGTTCTCAACTTCTTCAATGGTGTACATGGTGCCGGACGTTGGAGTGATCAGGCAATCGGCCACTGCCCAGATGGCTTCGGATTTGCGCTTCAACTCCGCCAGACGATAGGAAGCTTCGAAGCAGGCCACGGCACTGGCATGGATCGCTGGTTCGATGATGGCGCGGGTCACCGGATGCAGCGAGTCAGGCGATTGCTCGATGAACGACCGGATCGCGGCATAGCGTTCTGCTACCCACGGGCCTTCGTAAAGGAGCTTGGCCGCGTCCGCAAACACTGAGAAGTCCACCCGCAACTCCTGCCAGCCCAGTGACTTCATTTTTTCGATTGCCTCGGAAAAAGCAGCCGCCGATTCGTGATCACCAAAGAACTCGAGCTGGTCTTCCCTTGGAACGGCAAAGACCCGACGTGTCGGACTCACTGGCGACGAAGTTTCAGGCTGCTTCCGCGCAAATGCATCCCCGGGATCGAAGTCGCCGATTACTTGGGAGACGGCGGAGACATCACTCACCGTGAGTCCAAAGACAGACACGCAATCGAGTGACCGGCACGCGGGGACGACACCCCTGGCACTGAACCATCCGCGCGTCGGTTTGAGTCCGACAAGATTATTAAACGCCGCCGGGATCCGTCCCGAGCCCGCCGTGTCCGTCCCGAGCGAAAAGCTGGCCAACCCTGCTGCAACCGCCACCGCAGATCCCGAACTGGAGCCCCCCGGAACGTGATCGGGCGACAGCGCATTCCGAGGAACCCCGTAGGGCGAGCGAGTTCCTACTAGACCGGTGGCGAACTGATCGAGGTTCGTTTTGCCAATCGGGATCGCGCCTGATTTGACTAACAAATCGACCACATGCGCCGAGGCTCCAGGAGTATACGAAAAATCTGGACAGCCTGCTGTCGTAGGAACGCCAGCAACGTCGATGTTGTCCTTCACTGCGAATGGGATACCCCACAGGGGTTGCGATGCATTGGGGCCAGTCTTCTCAAGTTTGGCCGCGATCTCAAGAGATCGCTCCAGGGGAACCAGCGCGATCCAGATTTTGGAGTCGGCAGCCGCTATTCGATCATGCACCTCACGAACCACGTCCGAAGGCGTGAGAGCCCCTTCGGCGTAGCGGGTTTTCAACGATTCTATATCGAGGCTTAGTGTCATACTTCTAATCCGGTGGATTATTCGCCGGGACGAATGTAAGCGATGGGCTGGCCGGGTTTCACTGGATTGCCCGGTGCGCCTACCACCTTGACCACTACTCCTGACAGTGGTGAAGCGATGCTCATTTCCATTTTCATACTCTCAACGACGGCCACCACATCGCCCTCACTAACAGTATCACCTTCGGAAACTTCCACCTTCCAGATACTGCCAGCCACATTGCTTTCGACCGGCAGAGCCCCCTCTGGTGCTTCGGGAATCTCCGGCGCGGCTTCTTCGAAACTCTCAATGACTTGCTGGCCCGCTTCCTCCCAGCGTTGCCTCTCAGCATCAAAGGCACTGCGCTGCATCTTCCGGAATGCCTCGATCTCATCAGACGCGCCATCGAGGAATGTGCGGTAGTTTTTGAGCGAGAATTCCGTCTCCTCAATCTGGAGTGGGTAACGTCCTTTCGGGAAGTCTTCGCGAATAGTTGCCAGCTCATCGGCACTGACAGGAAAGAAGCGAATCTGGTCAAAGAAGCGGAGCAGCCACGGCGTGTCCTCACCAAAGTATTCGGTGACGCGGTGACGGTTCCACATCTGCAATGTCCGGCCGACAAATTGGTAACCGCCCGGACCTTCCATGCCGTAAATGCAAAGGTAAGCACCACCGATGCCGACGGCATTCTCCGGCGTCCAGGTGCGCGCTGGATTGTATTTGGTCGTTACCAGGCGATGTCTCGGATCCAGCGGTGTGGCCACGGGCGCACCGAGATAGACGTCACCCAGACCGAGCACCACGTAGCTGGCGTTGAACACGGTGTTGTAAACGTCTTCAATGCTGTCGAGTCCGTTGATGCGGCGGATAAAATCGATATTGCACGGATACCACGGAGCGTCGGGCCGTACGGTTGCGTGGTATTTGCCGATTGCCTCTCGTGTCGACGGATCATCCCAGGACAGTGGCAGATAGACGATTCGCGATGGCACCGTTGCTTCGTCCAGATTGCCCAGCGAGGCATCTACTTGATGAATGAGCTCGAGGATGTCCTTGCGCGGAATTCTGCGATTGTCGTAGTGAAGTTGAAGTGAACGAACTCCCGGGGTGATGTTAATTACTCCAGGGATCTTTCTGGAAACGAGCTGGGTGTAGAGTTGGTGGACTTTGAAGCGCAGCGCGATGTCGAGCTTTGGGGGGCCGCATTCTATGAGCACTGCAGAATCACCAGAGGCACGGCACACGAGCCCGGTTTCATCGTCGGAGTTACCTGCGACCGAAAGCACTGGCGAATTCTTCCGAACCTTAAAAGTGTGGAGCACGGGTGCGAGCAACGGCTGGGAGAAGTCGCTCTTTTCAATCCACGTTTCCTGTCCACAGAGTCGCTGCGATGCCTCTTCCTCATCCATCACATAAAAGCGAATACGATCGCCCGGACGCAGTTGGCCGAGCTTCCACAGTTCTGACGACACCACCGTAGCCGGACATACGAAGCCCCCGAGGCTGGGCCCATCCGGCCCAAGGATCACTGGCATGTCGCCAGTAAAATCGATCGTGCCGACGGCGTATGGATTGTCGTGAATGTTCGATGGATGGAGCCCTGCTTCCCCGCCGTCGGGGCGAGTCCATCCCGGCTTTGGCCCGATCAATCGCACCCCGGTTCTTGCGGAGTTGAAGTGGACTTCCCATGCGGTGTTGAGGAAGGTTTCAAGGTACTCAGTGGTGAAAAATTCAGGCGCAGCGTGCGGGCCGTAGAGCACCCCTATGTCCCACGTCTGCGGATACTGAGGAATGACAGACTGATCGAGAATCTTGAAATCGCCTGCTGGAACTTCAGCGTGCAATCGCAGCACATCCCCGGCCACGAGACTGCGCCCACCGTGCCCACCGAATCGCCCAAGCCCAAAGGTAGCGCGACTGTCAAGGTAGTGCGGCACGTCAAGTCCACCGCGAATCGCCAGATACGTCCGGCAACCACCACCAGTTGCGCTGCCAAATTGCAGCGTCTGACCCGCCTCCACTTTCACCGCTTTCCATGTATCGATCGGTTTGCCCTCCAGCAGTGGCGACATCGAGGCTCCGGTGATCGCAATGGCGGCTGCGGAGTGAAACTTCATCGTTGCCCCCGTCATGGTCATCTCCAGTCCGGCACTCGTATCGGGATTGCCCACGAGTTTGTTCGCCAGACGAAAGGCCAGTGCATCCATCGGACCCGAGGGTGGAACACCCACCTCCCAGTATCCGATACGACCCGGGTAATCCTGAATCGTGGTCATGGTGCCCCCGGAAAGGATGTCGATGGTGGCCGACTTAAAATCGACGCCGTTAAGCAGGCGCGTAGAGACATTGCCTTCCACGAACTTCGGCTCATCGATGACCTGCAGGAGGTAGGGAACATTCGTCTCGATCCCATCAATTCGCGTTTTGCCGAGGGCATCGCGCAACTTTGCCAGCGCCTCGATTCGGCTGGACGCGTGCACCATGATTTTGGCCAGGAGCGGGTCATAGAACGGGCTGACCTCAGTGCCGGATTCGATCCAGGTATCGACGCGTGCATCGTCTGGGAATTCCACACGCGTCAGCAATCCTGCAGAAGGCTGAAAGTCGCGATTCGGATCTTCGGCATAGATGCGCGCCTCGATCGCGTGTCCATTGAAAGTAATCGCATCCGCGCTTGCTCGCGGTGATTCTCCAGCGGCGACGCGCACCATCATTTCGACAAGATCGACACCAGTGACCATCTCGGTGACACCGTGCTCGACTTGCAAGCGCGTGTTCACTTCGAGGAAGTAAAACGCAGCCGCACTCGCATCGTAAAGAAATTCAACCGTGCCTGCCGAACGATAACTGATCGATTTCATCAGGCGCGTGGCAGCGGATCCGAGCTGCTCACGAATGGCATCGGTGATCCCCGGTGCAGGCGTTTCTTCAACGACTTTCTGGTTGCGACGCTGTAGGGAGCAATCGCGCTCGCCGAGCACCAGGACTTCACCGTGACCATCACCAAAGACCTGCACTTCGACATGGCGCGATTCGACGACATATTTTTCCAGAAACACATCGGCGGATCCAAAGTTCGACGCCGACAGCCGCTGCACCGCAGCAAAGTGATTCTTCAGCTCATCCGGCGATGCGCAGATGTGCATCCCGATGCCGCCGCCACCTGCAGTGCTCTTGAGGATCACCGGATAGCCGATCCCTTCCGCTGCGGCGATCGCTTCTTCGGCATCTTTGAGCAATCCAGTGCCTGGCAGCAGCGGCACTCCAGCAGCCATCGCCAGCTCACGGGCCGTGTGCTTCAGCGAGAACGCACGCATTTGCTCCGGCGTTGGCCCAATGAAGCGGATGCCTTGCGCCTCACAGGCTTCGGCGAATTCCGCATTTTCACTGAGCAATCCGTATCCAGGATGAATGGCTTCCGCACCCGTGCTCTTCGCGATCTCGAGGATTGCTTGCTGGTTGAGGTAGCTCTCCTTGACAGGTGCCGGCCCCACGCAGAATGCCTCATCCGCTGCCGCGACGTGGAGCGAATCGCGATCCGCCTGCGAGTAAATCGCAACGGGCGAAACGCCGAGGTTGCGCAGTGTCCGCGCGATGCGACACGCGATTTCGCCTCTGTTGGCGATCAGGATTTTCTTAAACATCGTCGGGGGAGTTCCAGATGATCACCTCCACCGGTGTCGGGTTGTAGGCGTTGCAGGGATTGTTCAGTTGCGGGCAATTCGAGATCAGGCACAGCACATCGCGTTCGGCACGCAGCTCGACGTAGCGACCCGGTGCCGAGATGCCATCTTCAAACGTCAGCTTACCTTCAGGGGTGACTGGCACATTCATGAAGAAGTTGATGTTGCACGTGACATCGCGCTTTCCCATCCCATGCCCCCAGTCGTGACAGCCGCAGATGAAGCTATCGCGGCACGCGTGCATGAACTCTTTGTCCTGAGCGTAACGCATCGTATTGCTCTCGCGCGAGCAGGCGCCGCCCAGCGTATCATGCCTGCCGCAGGTATCGGCGACAATCGTTAACAGGGTATCGCCACGAGTCGAAACCAATTCCGATCCAGTGGTAAGATAGAGCGCCGCCTGGCGTTGGATGGTATCGGATGCGCTGTAACGATTCGCGGTATCCGCTGCATCGTAGAACAAAGTGTCGGCTGCCTGGTTGCCTTCCAGATCGACGATGCGCAGGACTGCGCCGCGGTGGATGCATTTGATCCAATGGTCACCTGCATCGACCACTTGTGAGTAGCTGGCCTTGTCTGGATCGAGTGAGCTGCTTTGCATTGTTTCGCTTAAGAGGTTTGCGACAAAGTGTAGAATTGTTCTGTGGTGGTGAACGCGCGGGCGTTTTCCGGGCGCGACCGGCGGCTGGCGTCATCAGCTGGGACTGGCGCGGAGGCAGTGACCTGCATGAGCACTGGTTTCGGAGCGTATTCCGGCGCAGAATCGAGCGGGTGTGGGCAGGTGTTCAGCACCACGAGCGTGTCCATTTCAAAACGAAGATCGACGTAAGCACCCGGCGTCGCATGGTCGCTGTCGAACGTGAGCTTGCCGGATTCATCCGACACCACTTTGCTGAAAAAATTCAGATTCGGAACGAGATCGCGCTCACCCATGTCCCACTTCGCGAGCTCGATCAAAAAGCAGTCGCGGCCATTGCGGTAGAAGTCGTTGCGGGCGGTCTGGTAGGAACGTTCGCCGAATTTCCGGCGCACGGTTTCGGCGTTCGAACAACCACAAACCGTATCGTGCCAGCCAGCCGTGTCCGCCGTGATCGAACAGAAGATCCGCCCCATGTCCGAGTGGATGCAGAACGGCGCGGTCAGAAAAAAAACGTGCTGCCCCTTCAGCGTGTCGGGCATGTTGTAGCGCTCCAGCTTCTGGTGGGAATGATAGAGCAGCATCGATACATTGGCACCGCCCTCGATGTCGGTCAGGCGCAGGGTCTTGCCGCGGCCGATGATCTTCGACCACATGCCACCGCCGCGGACGGTGTGCTCGTAGAGAATGGGAGCGGGGGATTCAGTCGTCATCTTCTTCTGTTTCGTCTTCTTCAATCGCGTCAACCGCATTCGGCAGCGGGTGAATCGGCGGCATAATCTGGGATGCCAGCGTCAGCTTTCCGGTGCGCACACCCTTCCTGCTGATGAACTGGTTGGCGATCTCCGTGAGCTTCGCAGCAGGCCCCTGCACCACAATCACTTCGAGGATGTGGTTATTCTTGAGCAGCACATCCAGCGAAGTGATCACTTCGTCGATGTGAAGCTGCTGCAGTTGCAGCAATTCCTTGCGAATGTTCCCCTTCGACATGTCGTAGAACAACGTGATCGTGCCCGCCATCACCCGATTCCCAACGTCCTTGTCCAACTCCGACCGACGCGAGGTGATCATTTCCGCGATCGCCTGCGAGCGGCTTTCGAACCCCTGCTCGACCACCATTCCATCGAGCTGCTTGAAGACCGACTGCGGCAGGGAAACGCTGATTCTGCACGTCTTTTCAGCGCGCTTCAGGTCAGGATGAGATTCAGAATCCACGAATTATAATAAGTTTTGATGGAAAAGTATTACCGCTCACATCTGAAGAAGCCCGCATACAGGCGGGCTAGTGCAGCATATCGATGGCGGGCGCGCACGGAACCAGTTCCACTCGCGTTAATCCATTACTGAGCACGTCGCGTGCCAATGCCTGACGGATCTTGATCAGTCCCCATGGTAGAGATCACTGCGTGCTTCTCGTGTGGAGATGAAGCAGTGGCCGTGTAGGTGCTGACTCAAGCTGAGCGGCAAGTGCAAATGCTCGTAGTTTGTTTGGTGTGGTCTCTCATGGCACCTTTCCTATCGTCTTCCGCCTCAAGTCTCCAGCCTGATTCAACCGCCGCCGACTTCCCCGCCGCGGCCCGAAGTGCCGAAGGAAAATGGGGAATCATGAATGACATCGGTAAGTTGAATCAGTAGGGGATGTTCACGACGAAAGAACGGAGGCTTTTCTTAGAACTTGATGATATACATCGGTTCCCAGGCAGCAAAAGGTGGGCGGCCGATCATTCCGCGTAATTTTGCTGTTCCGTTTCTTCCGCTCGGAGTCTAACATACATGCTATCACCGGTGGTCGGTTGCGGAAGCTGCACTCTGGCGCGGTAGCCGGTGATGCCGAATGGATCCGCGAAGCGGCGCGTGAACGGTGGCAGTTGTTCCCACGACATGAGGTCTGGAGAGATCTCGACCACGATCGCGTCTCCGTCCGGCGGCAGGGGCTCCAATGCCGAAGAATCTGGTATTGGATAGGAAAATTCGAGTCCAAAGGGTGTTGGCACAAGTTGAACCGAATTGTGATCGGGTTGCAGTGGGTCGGTGCCGAGTTTCAGTTCCAATTCGTTCGTAAGGCCATCGTAGTCTGCATCGTCGGAGGGCGCGGATTTGGCTGTCGGAAGAGCGAGGGCGGTGACCTTCTGCTCGTATGTACCCAGAAATCTGAAGTCTGACACCACAAAAGCCGGATCGGCTCCGGTGGGGGCCTCGGCGGTCGGCGTGAGCTCCCAGCGCAGAACGTAGTCCCGCGCCTCGTCGAGTGAGTAGGTGCGTGTCTGCCAGTAACCTATGGAATTGATAGTCTCCACTCCGACCCCATCGATCGAAAAACGGGCGGTGAAGTGTGAAACGTTATTCGCCTGGGCTATTCTGGCGAAGGCTATGTCCACTGGCCCGCGCACCGTTGTCTCCAGCCAACTGGTTTCCCCAGCCGGGACCTGGCCGGAGATCACGGAATACCCGCGAGATTCGGGCTGGCCGATCCAAGGCGCATTGTCACCGGTGTGCCAGTCGAGGCCGGGCGCTCCGATCGCTGTGGCGAGGGGAATATCGACCGGGGTCAGGCGGAAATTCCGCAGGGTCATGCCATTTCCGGGATATGGTGTGTAGGCGGCCACGGTGAACGTGTGACTGCCAGCTGGAATTGGAATTCTAACATTACGCCAGTATCCGTCGGTTGCCGTCAACGGCCACGCGCGGTAGAAGTTGTCGGTGACACTCTGCAGCGACACCTCGAAATTCCAATTTTCGTTGTCAGACGCATTGCTGTCGACGATGGCCTGAAAGTCTATGACCGCGGGACCGATTACCTCTGTGCGCAGTCTGGAGTCGATCCTTCCTGTGACGTCGGCGGGAAGACCCACGCGCACTGCTTCCGGGCTGCCTGTCACTTCCCAGGGAACGTTGCTAGTGCCGCTCCACGCGAGATCGGTTGTTCCAAGCGCACCGCGCAGTCGGGCTGCCTCCGCCTCAGGCGCTCGCTGGAAATCATCGAGCTTCGCCGTTCCCCAGCCCGTCCAATTGATCTGCGTAGCACCCTCGGGCACCAGAACATAGCCTGTGCTCCAGTCAGGATCGAAACCTGGAAGCACTGGCACGGGTGTTGGCGCCACACCGGTGAACATCCCCTGCGATACCCCAATCGATTGCTTGTAATTGAACGAGATCAGCGCCGGGCCACTGACCTCGGCAGACAGCGTTCCGGCGGACGTCGGCACCGGATTGTCGAGCACCAGCACATCATCTCCTTTGCCGACGGAAGGCAGGCTTCCGAGGCCCTGCCACGTGCGGTGACCGGCTGTGGTGAACTGAAGTTCTGCGTTGTCCAGCGCCTCGCTCACGCTCACCGGCTGCGCTGGCGTGAAGCTGAGCTGATCGAGCCACAGCACCGATTCGAATTGCCCCATCGCAAATACGACCGAATGACGGCCGCCGGGGACAAGCGTGTCCCGATGCCCTGTGCCCGCGCTCCAAGACTGGTAGGGTGCGTTGTCGAGCGACAGGGTCACGGGCATCTCCGACTGACTGTGAAACCTCAGTATTCCCGGGCCATCGACATCGAATCTCAGCGAGTCGATGTCGGCAGTGCCAGGCCCATCGTTTGGCGGTCGGCTGCGTTCAGTGTCGATACGATGGCTGGCTGGCCCTGGGGCCCGCCGGCAGGCCGCATGTACCACGGGATCCCGGTTTCCATCCAGATCGCATCCGTGTCGCCAAATCCCTCCGCGACCGGCAAGGCGGCATCGGCAATGAAGTCGAATCCATCGAGCAACAGATACCCCGAAGTAGCCGAGAACTGCAGTGTGTGTGTCCCCTTCGGAATATTCAGGCGCACCTGTTCCCAGATAGCTGGAGAATCCTCCGATCTCGACAGCATCGTGCGGTCGTTGATCGAGAAAACCGGCTCATCGTCGGAGTCGAAAACCTCCACCTTCCACCAGAATTCCAACGTGCCAGGGCCGACAATTTCAGACCTGAGCAAGGCGAGTTGGCCCTCGTCGTCGGAAACGAACCGGACCAGCCCGCTGCCGACTTTGGCCAGAGCTGATTTCTCAGGTCGCCATTGACTGGTCTGTTCCGTGGACCAGACCAGCTCTGCCGCATCGAGCGCCTCGCTTACCGTGTAATCTTCCTGGCCCAGTATCCGGCCACCGGAGGCTAGGATCAGAACAATCAGCATCAGATGTTGATAGTAAGAAAAAGAAAATGGCAGTGGCTGTGTGCGCTTCATGGCTACCCCATTCTATGCAAACCGTGCCTCAAAGTATCGTTCTCATTTGACAAAAATCGGCCCATTTGATTTCGAGCGGATGTCCTGCATGGTCTGCGCTCGCCTTCATCTGCTGCAAGAGATCCTCCAGCGCGTCGTCGTGCATCGGTGTGATCAGCACATGCACATGATTCGGCATGATCACGAAATCGCCGAACCGGGGAAAATCGGAACTGGCTAGCTTCGATGTCGATGACATTGAGGCCGTACTGTCGGAGAAGTCCACAGTGCGAAGTGCGAAGTGCGAAGTGCGAAGCAGGTCTTGCTGCCTTGCAGGAGTACCTCGTAACTAACTAGAAGCCAGGCTACTCTAGTTTTCAAAGTTCCTGGCAATAATCTAACTTTTGTGCGTTGCTCCCGCTGCGGCCTGTCGCCAGTCTCACTGGCCCACGCCAGCGTGACGAATGACTTGATATTTCGCCCCATTGATAGACTTAGGGATTTGGAGGTTTTCCTCCATTAATCCACAAGAAAGGAATCGTATGAAAACAATTTGGAACAAACGCTCTCAAGTCGCCCAATTCGGTGGCGCGAACCAGGGTGCCACTTGGGCTAACGAAATCCAACGGTTGGCCGGGATGTCACTCGACGAGGTGAAAATGGCGGCCGAGGCCAACCCCAGCGTGTCGTTCTTTTTCTACTGCAGAGACGGGATTTATCTCGATAATTACGACAAGGGCGAGTTCTCCCCAGGAGACGCTGTCTTGTTCAGTGGAGCCCCCTGGTACGGGTCTGCTCCCCAGTGTGACACCTACGTGGTCGAGCGAATTCCCCGGAACATCCTGTGGATGTCCGAGATGCCGCAAATCACGGGCGGGTCGGCTAACCCGAATGCGCTAAGGGTGAATGGTACTGACGATCGCGATCTCAAGAACCTGCTCGATTCGGTCTACACGCATGTGATCGTCTGCTCGTTCCACTTCAGGAACAACACTGATTTCACGCCTCTCTACAACGGATTCTCGGCCGCCGAATACCGGGCGCCTTGGCGAGACTTTCAGTTTCTCAAGCAGGGTGAGAACTACAAGACCCTTATGATTTCGCTTGGGGGCTGGAACAACGAATGCTGGAAGCATATGCAGGGCAAAGAGGATGAGGCAGCGAGGAAGTTGGCCGAGTTCGTGGACGCCCACGGGTTCGATGGCATTGATCTCAACTTTGAGGGGGATGGATACGGGAACAATCATGACGCCCACAGGGCTGCGATGGGCAAGTGCGCTGAGAGCTTGCGGGATCACCTTGGGGACAGGATCATCACTATATCTCCGATCTTCGGTGACGAGGCTGCAAAGCAGTTGGGCGAGATAAAGAACGCCAGGGAGGTCATCTCGTGGGTGAACGTCCAACTCTACTACTACCAAAACTACAACAACACGACGGGTGGCCACCACAACTCTCCGATGGATTACAGCGATGCCGTAACGAAAACTGGCTTCCCGGCAAGTCGTGTTGTGGCCGGATTCGCTCTGAACGGGGCGCAACCAGAGAACGACGTGACCGACGCTGGCAACACCCAGCGAGCTCAAATGAACGCCGCCGAACTCGCAAATTGTGAAGGATACGTCCGCGCCATGGTAAGAAATAATTCCGATTTTGGCGGGGTGTTTCTGTGGCGGTATCTCAAGACAATGCAGCCACAACAGCCAGACGGAAAGATGCTACGTTGGGATTCTGCCATGAAGGCAGCGATGCAACCGCAAGGGCAGATCGTGTAGATGGCTATCTTTTGAGCACCTCGGCCTCGAGCCGGAGCCAGAGATCGCCCTCGGCAGACTGCGCCGATCGTCGCTTTCCATAGATCCGGTCGAGCACGTGGGCAACCTTCTCTGGAAGGGGGGACTGCCCTACTCGACTTTTGAGGTGGGCGCAGATCCGTTGGTATTCTGATGTGTCGCCCGCTTTGCGAACGACGATCGAATACCGCAACCAGTCCTTCAACGAAAGCCAGGCGGCTTTCTCTGCCCTGGCGTATTCTTCCTGGAGATCGCGCCATTTCTCGTCGGCTGCCAGCTGGTCGGCATAGTGAGGGATGAAGACCTCGTCACAGAAAGAGAGGGCTTTGATGTAGGTCTGCTGTGAGTTTGTGAAATCGCCGAGTTCTGCATAGGCTTCCGCCTGGTCTGCGAAGCATTGCCAGTTTTCGGGTTCAACGTCAGAAAGAAGTTCTAGAAACTTCAGCTCGTTGGCCCAGTCCTCGCGGGTGCGGAGGGTGTAGGCGCAGTTGGCGTACCAGTCGGCGAGGCGCTGGTGTCCAGCCAGCTCAGCGACTCTTGCAAACGACGCAGCGGCTTCTGCCGATTCCCCTCGAACGAGGTGCGCACTTCCCTTTCGCGCATGGTGGTAATGGTTGTCAGGATCGAGATCGATCAGGTGCCTGGCGTGCCACAGTGCACCGAACCAGTTTTCAGTTTGTTCGGCATCGATCAGCCGTGAGTGATGCCAGGTGCGATCGTCGGTCGGCGTCCCGATAGAAATGCTGCCGGGATCGAACGCATCGACTGTCGCCTTCTTCGCCAACCAGGCGTCGCTGGAGATGGTTCGAAGCGTGCCCTCCGTCTTCTCGGATTGACTCCACACCTCGAGCTGGAGTCGGAGCTGTTCGGGCGTTCCGTTCGCGAACGATGGGACGAGCCACCGGCGTGTTACATTGTCCTTATCTGTCGTGATATAGGATAGCCCGTCGGGCGCAAATGCTACGCCCCAGACCGCACTCCGGTGGGCGACCGGTGGCCCCAGGCTCTTGCCGGTTTCCAGATCCCACAGGCGCACGCTGCCGTCGAGATAGCCCGATACCAGCATCGAACTGTCTGGGCTGAAAGCCATCGGGATTCCTGGTCGTGGGTGGACCATTGGAGGGCAGGCGAGTTCACCGGACCTGGCAGAAAATACTCGAATCGTTCCCGGATCCTCGTGGAAAGTCCGATGAGAGAACACGCCCCAATCGAGGAAAGCTCGGTTGGGGCGTGCGGTGTTCAATCAGTCTGCTCGGCGTGTCTCGATCGACTCGATCGCCTGCTGCAAAATGTCGGCATCCATCTGGATCAAGTGGCCCGCTTCCGGGAAACGCCCGTTGGTGACATCGGCAGCATATTCCGTAAACGCGGCGATCCTTTCATCCTGCAGTCGTTTATACTCGGCGAGGAAATTTCGATAGGCCTTGGCATGGCGCGGCAGGCGCTCGTCGTAGTCGCCGAGAATATCGTCCGAGAACAGGAACTGCGTGTCGCATCCGGTGCCGGATCCTAACGACATGAGAAGCATCGATGTGTTCTTGCACAGGTAGCTGGCGAGATCGTGCGGCACTAACTCGATTTCCGCCGCGTAGGCGCCAGCGCTTTCGAGCCGCTTCATCTGTGCGTAGAGTTCCCTGGCCTCCTCTGCAGTTTTTCCGATCGCTCGGAAGTTTGTCCACGTGGCGTGGCGCGGCACCATGCCCAGGTGACCGACGACCGGAATGCCCTCGCGCGCCATTGCCTCGATGATCCACGGGCTGGCGGAGCAATAGACGGAGCTTGCTCCCAATTCGAGCGCACGGAACGCGATGCGGATCGCCTCTTCCTGCGACGCCATACCGTGCGGCGTTGCCGTTGAAAAGAAACTCGTCGGTGCCGCCGCTACCAGCAGCGGCAACCGCGCCTGCGCCTCCGGCGAATCAAAGCTGCAACTCATCAGATCAATGCCCGCCGCCTCTGCCGCCGCAGCTTCTTCGGGAGACTTCACATGAACATGCGTCAGGCAGCGCCTGCCCTTCAACTGCTGCAGGTCGTAAACGGAATATTTTTGGTGAGGTCTCAACATCTCGCAGAGAGTGATGAGAAGAACTGATCCCGTCAAGACGCCACCCAGGCTGTGGTCATTTGTCGTGGAGATTTCACGGATCTGCACCAGTGTTTATCATGAACATGAAGAATTGGGCATTTTGGCGTGTCGTTTTGTGCGGATTTATTGCTGTATTCGTCCAGCTCAGCCTGCCCTACAGCCCCAGCGTTCAGGATACTGGTAAACGGAGGCAAACGGAATCCGCCGCTCAGGGGCTACGCAACTCGATCAAGCAGTTTAGTTTGGAGTATCACACGTTCGGCCCGTTTGCTCAAGGGGCTGAGCAATCCGGGGATCTATGGCTTTCCTCTGATTCGGATCTGATGGCCATCCTTCTCGGTCAAAACAATGCCGCCAATCCCCGGAAGATCGCCTTTGGAGAATGGCGCGATGCAGGCCAGCGGCAGACTAACGGGATCATTTATTCCAATAGCGGAACGGTTGGCCCACTGGTGGATTCCTGGGGTATGCCGTTCCACATCCAGATGGATGGTGACGGAAACGGGCAGGTGGTCGATCCATCAGATCCTCAGCGGCAACTTGAGAAATCGATCATTGTCTACAGCGCCGGCCCTGATCGCAACTTCGCTACCTGGCCTGATAACGTGACCACCTGGAAGTGAAATCAGCGATGGATCGACCGTCAATGGTATTGAATCCGAACTCCCTTTACCTCGGTTTCCCTTTTGAAATTGTGTGGACCTCCAGTGAAGATGACCAGGACGGTTGCATCGTCCTTCCAGGCGACCTTCGCCGATCCGTCGTCGATGATGAATACGTTTTCACTCTCGTCTGGAAGGTTCTCGTTCGAATTCAATAGTGTTGCCTGGGGGTTGATGCCGGTGGTGGCGCCGCACTCACGACTGAAGAGGACGATCTTCATTGACCGATCTGGGGAGGGGATCTCCTCGAGGACTCTGTTCTCACATTCCATTCCCAGACCGCATGCGGTCAGGAACGAGCACATAGTGATCAGCATAGCCTGGAGATTGTCCTTTCTGAGCGTTGCTGACAGAGATCCGGGAGCTGGTGGCGACTAGAAATCGAGGAAAATCTCCGTGCGCCTGTTCTTTGAGCGGCCTTCGGGATTGTCGGATCCGTCTTCGCGCACGTTGGCTGCGAGCGGGGCGGATTCACCGAATCCCTGGGTGATGATTTGGTCGGCGGGGACTCCTAGTTTTATCAAACTATCACGCACCGAATACGCTCGCCTTGCTGACAGGGCCAGATTGTAGTCTTCGGTGCCCATGGCATCGGCATGCCCAGTGATGCGCAGTTTCTTGGTGGCATCGTCTTTCATTAGCGTGGCGACAATGAGAAGTTGCCGCTGGGCGCGCAGGTGCAGCATGTCCTCATCGTAGCCAAAGTAGAGCACCAGCGATTCGCCGCCCGACGGATTCTCCACAATCGGCGTGTAGGGGACAGCATCCGGGCTGGCTGACGCGGCGAATGATGCCAGCAATTTGGAAAAGTGGAGGCCCGTCACTTTCCACTCGCTGCCGGGTTTGCGCGCCAGTTCGACTCCGAAGTCGGATGCGGCCATGCCTGCGTCGGACTCGATGCGACCGATGATCCACGCTGCATCTGAAGTGGCGACGGTGGCCATCAACGGTTTGCTCTCCTGCAGCCGGTACTTCCCCTCTTCGATGATGATGAACAGCCCGGCAATTTTTTCACGAGTGACTTTGTCGAGGTCGGCCATGGAGATCGCGCGCTCGAATTCGGATTCCGCCACGGCATTCATGAACTGCTCAGCGGTCATGAGTGAATCAACTTCGGTGCGGATGGCGGACGGGGCGATGTTGGTTCCATGCGCCTTGAGTGAGGCAATCGAGGGGGCCACAAGCGCTGGGGGGATGCGCACATCAGCCAGCTTCCAGCCGCGGCCGCCTTCGCCACGGGCGAGGTCGAGATAGAGTGCGGGCGAGCTTTTCTCCGATGAGGCATCGCGAAACGGGAGCTTCCAACGGAATTTCTCGCCGAACTGGCCTAGCTCCACTGGCTCCCGACCTTCATCCAGAGACCAAAGCCCCGAGTCGAACAGTCCAGCGATGAGTTTTTGCTCGGCATCAGGAATCGGCTGGGCACTTGCATTGAAGCTGGCTTCCAATTTGCCATCTAGGGCATTGGCGGCGAACGCGCGCACTGGCTCAGGGGCTCCGGCAAATGCTGCTTTCGCAGAGGAAGGAAGTTCCGAGCCGTCTGATCGCCCGTTCAAACCCATGTCCACCGGGATCGAATACTGGCCGTCCGGCGGCATCACGCCGCCACCGGGAGACTTGAGATCAGCGTTAGTAGGCAGCCCCGGTTTGCCTCCACCTTTGGGTGCCTTCTTGTCACCACCGGACGTGAACAAGAAGAAAAACAACACGCTGAGAACGACGATCCCAGTGAAGACGAAGAGCGGTGCCCGGTTTTCCGATTCGTTCATAGTATGGTTGTGCGTGCCGGATAGGCTTCCGCTTCTCAAGGTTACGCGGGATAGGAGGGAAATCAACTGGTGCCATGGAATTCATCTCGCGGTAATGTGCCTGTTTTGTTCGACAATGCCTGCACGTTTGGCTATCCGTGCTCCCAACTTTTACCGTTTGGCGACAAATTGCACGCCAACCATTCGAACCTCAACGAAGTCCTCATGACTGATTCAGAAGTGCAAGGCACCAGTGCCGAAAAGACATTCCTCGGCCATCCGCGCGGCCTGTTCATTTTGTTCCTAACCGAGATGTGGGAGCGCTTTTCGTATTACGGGATGCGTGGCCTGCTGATTCTGTATCTGACCCAGCACTTCCTGTTTTCAGATGAAGAATCCAGTGTGCTCTACGGTGCCTACACCGCATTGGTCTATGTCATGACGATCATTGGAGGATCACTTGCGGACAAGTATCTTGGGTCCCGCAAGGCGGTGACGTTCGGCGCGATTCTGCTGACATTGGGGCACTTCGGTATGGCATTTGAGGGCAATGGCTCGAAACAGTTGCTCACCTATGGGAACCAAACTTACCAGATTGCGCTGGACGGTCGTGGGGGCGATGCAAAGCAGTTCATTGTATCGGAATCAGGGCGGTCACCCGTCAACTTTACCGCTACTGAGATGTTGATCGAGACACCGGCTGCAGTCGGACTTCCTGCGACAGTGGCCCGAGACCAGTTCACGATGTCGGTCGAAACCGAGCCGCAATACCTGAATATCCTGTACCTTTCGCTCGCCCTGCTGATCGGCGGAGTGGGCTTCCTGAAAGCAAACATTTCCACTATCGTGGGCTCGCTCTACGGATTTGGTGACGCGCGGCGAGACTCGGGCTTCACGATTTTTTACATGGGAATCAATCTGGGGTCTTTGCTTGCATCGATCTTCTGTGGCTACCTCGGTATTGTTTATGGTTGGAAATACGGGTTTGGGCTGGCAGGTATCGGCATGCTGTTTGGGCTCGGAGTGTTCCTCTCATTCCAGTCGTGGTTCGGCGGTAGAGCAGATCCGCCTTCGATGGAAAAGTTGAAAGAGAAAGTGTTCCTCTTTGTCGACCGCGAATGGATGTGTTACCTGATCGGGCTGGGGATTGTGATCGGATCGATGATACTTGTGAAGTATCCGGGTTTCGTGGGAGGAATTCTGACGCCGGTCGGAATTGCAATGTTCGTTTTCATGGTTGCCTATGCATTTGTAAAGTGTGAGGGCAAGGAACGGTCGCGCATGCTGGCGGCGATCTATTTCATGCTGGCGCAGATTCCATTCTGGGCCTTGTTCGAGCAGGCGGGCTCTTCGCTGAACTTGTTTACTGCGAGGCTGGTGGATCGAACCATTCTGGGATGGTCGGTGCCCTCTCCCATTTTCCAGGGGCTGAATTCCGGCTACATCGTTGTTTTTGCTCCAGTCCTTGCCTGGTTGTGGATCTGGATGGCAAAGCGGGATTTGAATCCCTCGTCACCGGTGAAATTCGCTGTCGGTGTGGCACTGGCCGGGCTTGGATTCCTGTCCCTCGTTGCGGGCGTCAAAGCCACGGAAGGAACTGGGTTGACTCCGGTTTTCTACATTTTCCTGATTTATCTGATCCACACGATCGGTGAATTGTTAGTATCGCCCGTTGGACTTTCCGCGGTGACCAAGCTGGCACCCGTCCGAGTCGTCGGAATGACGATGGGAGCGTGGTTTCTCTACTCCGGGCTTTCGAATTTCCTCGCTGGTGTCATTTCCAGGACGACTGGAGCGGAGACCATCGGTGGACAAATGACAGATGTCGCCGGCGCCAAAGCGGGCTACATCGATGTCTATTCCAATGTAGCATACGTGTCGCTCGGTATCGCCCTGGTCATGCTGCTCATTTCACCGGTGATCAAGAAGATGATGCATGGCGCTGATTGAGCGGCTGGTAAGGTAAGCGGAACTCAAATCTTCGCGATCGCCCGCGCCAGTGCAATGATGTCGCCTTCCGCGTGGTTTGCGGAAAGAGTAACTCGCAGGCGGGCCTGGCCTGCGGGGACGGTGGGGTAGCGGATCGCGGGGACGAGAAAGCCTGATGTTTCCAGTCTGGAGGCGGCGGCCAGTGCGCGTTCGTTGTCTCCGAGAATCACCGGGATGATGGCGCTGGTTGGCTCCCGAAGGAGGGGGGAGCCGGCGTCCGCGATTGCTTCTGTGAAAACCCTGACATTGTTCCACAGCTCGGATCTGCGGCGTTCGCCCATGGCTCCGGGGAAGATGCGGGTGATCACGTCGTGTGCAGCTGCTGCGATGGCTGGTGGCGGCGCTGTGGAGTAGATGAAGCTGCGGGCGCGGTTGAGAATGATGTCGACCCCTGCTTCGCTGCCGCAGACGTAGCCACCACTCAGTCCGGCTGCCTTGCTGAAGGTTCCGAGGTGAAAATCGACTTTGCGGGCAAGCCCGAGTTTGTCCGCGAGGCCACGCCCGTCCTTGCCGAAGATTCCGAATGCGTGGGCTTCATCGAGCAGGAGTAATGCCCCGGCAGCTTTGGTAAGCCGAACGATGCCGAACAGATCCGCCCAGTCGCCGTCCATGCTGTAAACGGACTCCGCGACCACCAGGACGCGCCCATCATCCCCTGCAGCGTCCATGCTGGACTCTAACAGACGTTCAAGTTTATCGAGATGATTGTGCGGAAATACGCGAACGGTGGCACCGCTCAGTCGTGCGCCATCAATGAGTGATGCGTGGCAGAGTTTATCGAGAATCACGACATCGCCCCTGCGCACCAGTGCCGACACTGTGCCGACTGCAGCCGCGTAGCCGGTTGAAAATGCGATCGCCGCTTCTGTGCCTTTCAGCTTTGCGAGTTGGGATTCCAGCATCCGGTGGGGTTCCAGATCGCCGCACACCAGGCGTGATGCGCCCGAGCCCGCACCGTATTTTCTCACCGCATCGGTGAGCATTGCCCGGACCACGTCGGATGCGGCCAGGCCCAGGTAGTCGTTCGAGGAAAAATTGTGCAATTCCCTGGTGCCCGACAGGATTTTTGGCATCTGTGGCCCTTTCAGCGGGCGCAGGCTTCGATGCAGCGCGTCGCCTTTCAGGGATGTAAGCTCTGACTCAAAGCTACGCATGCTCGTTGTCGATTTCAGAATTCACAACCGGAACCGGCCTGGGTCGATAGAGCTTCCAGAGTGCCGGCGCGGACACCAGCAGGGTAAGCGTGAGGGCGGCGACCATCACGGTTGCCAAGAGGTAGAACGCGGTTGATGAACCGTGGGTGACGGAGAGTTGCGCAAGTTCGTCTCGGGAGACGATGAACATGGCCTTTTCCCGGAGCGAAGCCGGCATGAGCAAGTAGGAACGCCGGATGGCTTCGCCCTCTCGCGCGGCGACTGCATTCATGCTGATGATCAGTGATGCTGGTTCGCTGGCCTTTAGAGCTTCCTTTGCGCCGGGCAGTGGCTGGAGCGCGCCGAAGAATGCCAATAGCAAAAAAAGGATCAGGAACCCCGGGCCGGCAAAAATGGCCGTCATGCACAACGCCCGGCGGAGCGACGAAACTGGAGGTGTCATTCCTCCTCCTGTGGTTCCTTCGAGGCCGCCAGCGGCTTCTCCTTGGTGTCGTCAACACCGAGTGCCCAGTGCAGCAGTGACTGGGAATCTTTCCAAATCGTTTTCGAGGTGGCACCTAACACTACCGCAATAACTTCCGCGCCGTCCTTCTGGCCACTTGAGATCAGGCACTTGCCAGCAGCATTGGTGAACCCGGTCTTCAGTCCGTTGCAGTATGGGGAAGTCCAGAGTAAGTGATTCGTGTTCCCCAAGTCGCGCACTTTGCCATTGTTGTGCTTAAATGAATAAGTCTTCGTCATCACTGCATCACGAATGGCAGGTCGCCTGTAGGCCTGTCTGGCCAGGCGTGCCATATCACGAGCAGTGGAGTACTGGCCTTCCTTGCTCAATCCGTTGGGAGTGAGGAATCGCGAATCGTTCATTCCCAGCTGTTGCGCCCGTTTATTCATTTTGTCGATGAAGGCCTCGAGTGACCCTGCATTGTCCCGGGCAAGGCAACAGGCAACGTCGTTGGCGCTCTTGATCATCAGTGTTTTCAGCAAAATGCCGCGCGGGTGCTGCTCTCCGGCTTTCAGATAGAGCTTTGAAGGAACGACCCGTGTATCGGCAATGTCGACGGTGAGCGGGCTTTCCAAGTCGCCCTTCTCACACACCAGCAGGGCGGTCATGAGCTTCTGCGTACTGGCGACTTCGCGGTGTTCGTCGGCATTTTTCTCATAGAAAATCCGGCCGGTGTTCACGTCCATGACCAATGCTGCCGCCGCTGCAATGGTGGGCGGAGCTATCGGCAGTGGCTGTGCTGGCCGGATGGAGACCGCCGTGGCGACTACCACTTCAGGGCTGCCAGGATCCTTTGCCCAAGTAGCAATGGGCGCAGCCACCATGACGAGTATCGCGATGACGAACTGACGGGCAGTGTGTTGGAAATCGTTAATGCTGCTCATTCTCCTGACATGCTTCCAGGCTGGAACCACTGGTCCTGTGGCGATGTTCTGAAGGTATTGCCTGGGCCGCGCTCCAGGTGCTCATAGTCGATTTTGAGGACGACCTGGCCGAGGTCGTTGATCGCTCCCCAGAGTCCGCCGGTTACGGTGCCATCCGCACTCCATTCGCCATCATTGTTCACCAGTGCGAGACCGTTCGAAAACGGCTCCACCCATGTCCAGCGTCCAGGGATGGTGACTTCGCCAGAGGAATTGAAGTAGCCCATTTTTCCGTCGTCCCCGATGCAGCGGGCGAGACCTTCACGGAAGGCGTCCGGTTTGTCATTGATCAGGAGTGGCTGAGTCAACTGCACCCCGTCTACATTCACAATGTAGGGCTCGTCCCCGTCGATGACGCAGGCAATTCCCTGCGGGGAAAAATCTGACGCCTTTGTGTAGATAGCGGGAATCACAATCGCCCCTGTCACAGGACTGCGGAAGCCAGTGAGCGGCGGCTCTGTTGAGCGATCTTTGAATGCGACAGGCTGCCCGGACTTATACATGGGCGCATCTGCAGCACCGCCTTCTTGAACAGAATACTGCCCGCCTGCCAGCGTGACCTGAGTGAGCGCCGCGAGACCTACCTGAATCGTTGCCTGGTCGGCAGCCAATCCATTTGCGCCGGAAACTTCGCGCAGTGTCAGGGTTGCTCCGTCTGGGCTGAGCGACCACTTTCCGCGTATCCACGGGGTGTCGTCGCTTTTGCCAAAGATGCTGTTCACCAGATCCAACGGCAGCGGCGCGGCTTCGGCTCTCTCCAGCCAGAAATAGTCTTTTCGAAACGCCCAGCCGTAACTCGGTTCTTCTTGCTGTCTGGTCAGGCGCGAGCCGTCCAGCATTTTCGAAGTGACTGGCTTAACGGCAGCGATCCCGATCGGCGATGAGTTCATGCCGCTATCGGACTCCGTGCAGGAAGTGAGGCATGTGGTCAGGGCGCACGATGCAGCTACGCTGACACCGGCGATGATGTGGCGAACTGACGTATTTTGAGGAAGGAGGGGAGACAGGCGGCGCAAAACTTCGAGTATTTTCGCCCGAAGCCGCAATTTGTCCAGTAATCGTTGATAGTCAGGCTGCACCCGGTATTCTCGCGCTACCAGTCCTTGAGAATCGCCTCAAGTTCCGGGGAATTCTTCATGTTACCGACGAAGGCAGCTGCAAGGTTCTGCCGAGTGAAGCAGTCGCGCGCCGCTCTCGCTACAGCTTCGGTGGTCACCGCTGCCATTGCTTTGCGCGCATCCACTGGGTCGATCACCTTACCGTAGCTGAGCAGACATTCACCGGCCCACATCATCTGGCTGGTCGTATTCTCCAGTGCCATTCGCTGCGTGCCAATGGCATACTGGCAGGCTTCCTGAAGTTCGATCTCGGTTGGGCCGTTGTCGACGAGATCGCGCAACTCTGCCAGCACCAGTCGCAGGGTCTCCTCTACATTGTCGCCGTCCACTCCGGCATAGATTTGAAACAGGCCAACGTCGTTCAGCGTAAGCACGTCTGCCTGGACTTCGTAGCAAAGTCCACGGTCCTCGCGCAGCTTTTGCCAGAGCCGTGAACTCATGCTGCCGCCCAGAAGAACATGCAGTAGCTGTAGAGCATCGTGCCTTTCATCAAAGCGTCCCCAGCTCGGGAATCCGAGGGCGAGCTGCACTTGCTCGGTATCCCGTTGATCAAACAACACGCGTGGAGCGACGGAAGTTTGCTCGGCAGCCGGAACCGGTTCACCAGCCGGGAAAGTCCCTAACATTGATTCCAGTAGTGGCACCACCTCGGCTGCTGTCACGCGACCAGCGACAGATACGACACTGCGGGCACCTGTGTAATTTTGAGCTACAAAGCGGCGCATGCCGTCGCCGTTGATTCTTCTGATCGATTCCTCGCTTCCGGTGATGGGGCGTCCCAGCGGGCTGTCCGGCCAGGCAGCCATTCCAAGCAGATCCTCAATGTGCTGGTTCGGCTGTTCACGATACATCACGATTTCCTCGTGGATCACTTCCCTTTCGCGCTCGACGTCTTCCTCTGCAAAGGTCGCATTCTGGTAGAGGTCGGCCAGGACATCTAGAAATCGTGGAAAAGTTTCGGCCGGGCCTTTGATGTAGTAGCAGGTTTGATCCGCCATCGTGTAGGCCTCGATCCGACCACCTGCCGCCTCCACTTCGGTGGTAAGCTGCCGTGCGGTCCGGCTCTTCGTGCCTTTGAAAACCATGTGTTCAACGAAGTGGGCGATGCCGCTGTTTTCGTCCGATTCATGGCGTGAGCCGATCCCGGCCCAGATTCCCAGCGATACGCTTTCCATAAAAGGCATCTTCGCCACGGCGGCCCGTATGCCATTGGGTAGTGTGGCGGTCTGGTACTCAGTGGGTTTGAAAGGTGTGGGCCGTGCGATCATCCACGCGCACACTACGGGATCTGCGCTCGCCCGCAATCGCCAAAAACCCCGGTGCATTTTTCCCGTTGTTTCCCTTCCGCCCAGCTCCTAACGGAGTAACCTCATCCTCAATGCCCCCTCCAGTGACAGACGTATTCCCAAAGCCAGCAGCAGCCGTTCGCGTGCTGCACACAGCGGACTGGCATCTGGGAAAGATGCTAGGTGACCTCGACCGTGCTGACGAACACCAGCGCTTTCTCGACTGGCTGCTCGCCGAACTGGCGAGGCAGCAGGTCGATCTGCTATTGATATCCGGGGACATCTTTGACACGGCGAATCCACCGCAGGCCGCCGAGCGCCAGTACTTTGAGTTTCTGGCTGGCGTGTATCGTGAGACAAAATGTGCAGTGATCGTGACGGGCGGCAATCACGATTCGCCCGCACATCTGGAAGCGCCACGCCGGGTTCTGCATACGTTGAATGTGCACATCACGGGTGCTCTGCCGGGCAACATTGAAGATCTGCTGGTGCCGTTTCCATCCATCGATGATCCCCAGTTGCTGGTTGCTGCTGTCCCGTTCCTTCGCGATCGCGATTTGCGCACAGGCGCTTTTGGGCAGACTGCCGATGATATTCGTGATGAACTCAGGCGCGGTGTTGAAAGCGTCTACCGCAGGGCTGCTGATGCGTGTGCAGGTTTCCGCAAGCAGGGTGCGGCGTTGATTGCGATGGGGCACCTCACAGTGGCTGGGGCAAGGGTCTCAGAAAGTGAGCGCGTGGTGCACGTTGGCGGATTAGGGAAGGTGGATCACAAAGTTTTTCCAGAGGATTTTTGTTACGTGGCACTTGGGCACCTGCACCGGCCACAGTCCATGGGAGCAGACACGATCCGCTACTCGGGATCGCCGATCCCGCTCAGTTTTAGTGAATGTGAGGATGTGAAGGAGGTCCGGGTGCTCGATGTTCACCATGGCGAACTCATCGCGAATCACACCTTGCCCATTCCGGCCACTCGGTATCTGGCGCAGGTAAAAGTAACCCGTCCAGAGCTTGAACAAACGCTTGCGCATCTCGCACCTGCCCGTGGTGCCCTTCCCAGCTGGGTTGAGGTTTCGGTCGAGACCGCAGACGCCAGCGAGAACTTGTTCGAACTGGTGCAAAAGCTCACGGAACACCGGCGGGACGATTTCGAAGTCGTCCGTGTGCAAGCCCGACGCGAGCGGTCGAGCGGAGCGCTGCTCAGTGAATCGGAGGATGATCAGTTTCGCAGTGTCGATGCTCTGCTGGACGATCCGGTCGAGGTTTTTGAGCGTCGACTTGAGATGCTGACAGATCTGTCAGTGAGCGATGCTGCTGAAATGCGTGTTGCATTCCGCGAGCTGTATCAGATCCACCTCGACAATGAAGGCGGGAGTGCGGCGAAACCATTGCCGCCGGAAAAGGCAACCGAGTCGAAGGTGGTCGTTCCCGAGATCGCGGAAGAGCTGCATTTCGATTTCTTTGATGCTGGAGGGGAGCCGAAATGAGAATCCTGCGGATTGGCCTGAAGAATCTGAACTCGCTGCGCGGCGAGCATTCGATTGACCTTGAAAACGGTCCGCTGGCGGATGCGGGAATCTTTGCCATCACGGGGCCAACGGGTGCCGGAAAATCGACCCTGCTAGATGCCATCACGCTGGCCCTCTACGGGCGCGCAGCCCGCTACGGCAAGAAGCCCAACCCAGAGGACATGATGAGTCGTCACACTGGCGTGTGCTCGGCGGAAGTGGAGTTCGAAGTGCCCGAAGGCCGTTTCCGGGCAGAGTGGCAGCTGAACCGGGCGCGCAAGGATCCGAATGGCAACCTGCAGCCCGCCAAGCGTTTTCTCTACGATGCCACCGGCATGCCAATGACGCAGAAGATGCGCGAGGTGGATATTGAGTTGGAAAAGTTGATAGGGCTGGACTACGAGCGCTTCCTGCGTTCTGCGATGCTGGCACAAGGGGACTTCGCTCGTTTTTTGAAGGCCAACGCGAATGAGCGCTCGGAGCTGTTGGAAAGCCTGACAGGCACACAAATCTATTCCCAGTTGAGTACTCTCTGCCATGAAGAAACCGTGCGTAAAGAAGAATCCCTGCGCAGTCGCGAGCAAGGACTGGGCGAAATTCGACTGTTGGAGCCTGATGCTCTGGATGCTTTGAAGCGGGAAACGCGGCAGCTGAAGTCTGCGCTGGATGCGGATAAAAAAGCGGCAGAAATCATTCGGGCAGAGGTTGAGCGTGGGAGGCAGTTGTCGCAGAGTTTGGACAAGCAGTTGAAGTTGCGTGAAGTGGGTGTCGCCCTGGAGGTAGAGGCGCGCCGTCACCTCGCTGAGTTTGAAAAGCTGAAGCTCCACCGCAAGGCAGAAGGATTCCTGCCCGCGCTCGCAAGAATCGAGCAGCGCCAGCAGACGATGAAGGACGCGGGAGAGGCCGCCGAAACCGCACAGGAAGCAGCGCGGAGCGCACGCAGCGATTTGCGTGCAGTATTGGAATCGGCCCGGCGCTGTGCGGAACGCTCGGCTACTTCAGCACAAGCTGAAGGTAACAAGCTCGCTGGCATTTTGAAGGACGCTGAAGCGGAGAGCGAGGCCGTCGCGCGCTGGCTCTCGGAACACCAGGGGGACGCTCCTCTTGTTTCTGAATTGCCGTCCATCGTAACGGACCTCACCAGATTGGCAGGCCGAAGGACGACGCTCACGGGGCTGGCGAAACAGGACGCTGAGCGTGCTGAAGAGATCACAAAGGGAACTGCGGAGCGGGACGCATTGCGTGCGGAGCGGCTGAAAATCGAGGAACAGGGCAAGGCGCTCCGAGAGTCACTAACATTGCAACAGAATCGCCTGAAAGAGCTGCTGGGAGCGCAGGATTCCGGGCAACTTCAGGCGGCGTTCGATCGGCTGAGGGTACAACAAGAAGCGGTGGTTCGCGAGACAAAGTTAAAGCAGAGGGAGTCTGAACTGGCTGAAAAGGC
>JAGROY010000481.1 GCA_020439995.1 Verrucomicrobiia bacterium | reverse complement strand
GTGCTGTACATTTCGAACCCCGACGGCATGTCGAAATCAATGCGGCGCGGGATGCTCGATGATATCGCGCAGCTCAACCAGATGAAGCTCGACGCCTTCGGTGATCCGGAAATTTCGACCCGCATTTCCCAGTACGAGATGGCTTACCGCATGCAGACCAGCGTGCCGGAGCTGACCGATTTTTCCAACGAGCCCGAGAGCATTCTCAACATGTATGGGCCGCAGGTCAAAGAGCAGGGAACTTTTGCATACAACTGCCTGATGGCGCGGCGGCTGATTGAGCGCGGCGTGCGTTTTGTGCAGGTGATGCACGCGGGCTGGGATCAACACAACAGCATCACTACCGAGCTTTACACCCAGTGCAAGGACACCGATCAACCCAGTGCCGCACTGGTGCGCGACCTGAAGATGCGTGGTCTGCTGGACGACACGCTGGTGGTCTGGGGCGGCGAGTTCGGTCGCACGCCATTCATTCAAGGCGATATCAATAATCGCGAACGTTGGGGGCGCGATCACCATCCATATGCGTTTACCGTGTGGATGGCTGGAGGCGGTACGAAACCGGGCATTACCTACGGTGAAACCGATGACCTCGCGATCAATGTAGCCCGCGATCCGGTGCACATTCATGACTTTCAGGCCACGCTTCTGCACCTGTTAGGGATTGACCACGAACGCCTCACCTATAAGTTCCAGGGGCGGAACTTCCGACTGACCGATGTGCACGGCGAGGTGGTGAAGGGAATTTTGGCGTGAATGCGATGATTGGGTGATAGGCCCGATTCTGTTTGAGGAATTTTTCTCCTGACTGAGGACATCTCCTGGCGAGAACCAGTCACTTCCGCTCGAAGAACAGTGTGAACTCGTGGCGGTTATTGGTCAGGTGGGTTTGCGCGAACAATTGCAGCCCTTTGCCTGTCGTGGTCTCCACGATTTGATCAAAAAGGGCGCACGGCTGGTGCACAGTTTCGACTTTGGGCAGCTTTAAAGTGAACACGACGAGCCCGCGCTTTTTCAGATAGCGTGACAGGCGTATGACGTGGTAGATGGATTCCTCTGGCGGGCAATTCATGTCGCAGAGAAGGGCATCGTAAGTTTCGCCTTTGCGGGGATTGAAGGTGACGACGTCCGATTGCAGGAACTTAAGTCCCGGCTTCTTATCCAGCCGCTTGTCCAATGGCGCGCGATCGATTGCCGTGACCTTTTGTTCGCGCGCGAGTAACTCGCCAGTCATCCCGCCGGGGCAGGCTCCCAGCTCCAGCCAATGACTGCCTGCGGGCAAAGGTGGCCGGTACAGCAACAGGTAGTGCAGCGCCTCGGCAATCTTCGCCCCGGCCCGGCTGATGGAGTCCGGTCCGTCTTTGTCGATGTACTTGCTGCCGCCCGCATACAAGCCATTGGAGCGCCGCGGACTCTGCATGCCGCAGAAGAGCCCCTCCTTTCCCAGTAGGCAGAACAGCGTTTCTTTTGTCGGATGCTGCTCTTCCACGGTGGCAGCCGTGAGTCCGGGAAAAAGTTGCAACGTCCGTCCCCGCAGATTCGAGGCCAGCGTCTTGAAATACTTGTCCGGCGATCCAGGGTTCAACTGCCCGACGAACAATCCCTGCGGTTTCCGATCGGCAAATTTGCCTGCCAGAGTTTGCGCCGCTTTTTCGATGAACTGATCCATTTTCCGTGGATTGCACGGCCAGGTATGATCCATCGGCAGATTCCAGCGGGTGAATTTCGTCGCAGGCGAATGGTGGACGCTCTTGGGCGACGCCACCTTGATCAGGTAGTATTCCTGCCCCAGTCGCGTTGTCGTCTCAGCACCAAGCTGGTCGAGTACGTCGCTGGCGACTTGCTCGAATACCTCAGGAATCCGCACCAACCAGGGGCGCAGTGCGGAATTTGATGGGGACTCGGTGTCGCTTGCCATAGCGAATGAACTCGCCTCTCGGCTGCTACTTCGCAAGAGGGAATCCGCAGGCTCCCCCCAGCGACAGCTCTAGACGTCCTCGCCAAGCTCCCGCAACCGCTCAGCCAAGCGGTCCGCGCGCCGCCGCTCTTCCTCAGCACGCTGCCGCTCTTCCTCCACGCGCTGCCGCTCTTCCTTCACGCGCTGCTGCTGTTCCTCCAGATGCGTGCGCATCACCTGAAGATCGGATTCAAGATTTCGCATGGTTGCCAGCGACAAACGTTTTGCTTCGAGCAGTCGTTCTTCTTCCGCCGTAAGCCCGGCACGTTCGGCAATTTCGAACGCCTGTCCGATCTCTTCCACACTGCCAAGCTCTGCGGGTACCCAATCGAGATCTGGCGCCTCGTTGAGGAACCTCACCCATTTATCGGTAAGTGATTGCTCAACTACTGGCTTTTCAGGCCACTTCGGCAATTCTAGGAACACTAGCTCCACATCTCCGTCTGGATAAGTAATCATCGTTTCCTTCTCCCTCAGCACGAATCGCGAAAGCGCCTGTGTTTCGAGTTGCGCGTTCTCGAAAAAGACAAAGTCGGTGATCGTCAGGGCGATCACTGGATTGAGCAGCGTGTAGTCAGCTCCCTTCTCCAGCTGCGCGGAGTATTCCTTCGCAGCGTTGTAGAGAATGCGCTTCTCAAGTCCACGCACATTCAGCACCTGCATCTCGATGATCACCCGCTGACCATCGTGCAAAGTCGCCCGAACATCGACAAAGGTATCCTTCATTCCCTGGAGGCGGGGAATAGAGTAGGGATCTACGATCGTCAGCGATTCGATGACCGGCTCGCCTGCATAGAGAATCGCATTCAGAAATGAGCGCAAAATCGGCGGGCTCTGCTCGGAGCCGAAGATTTTTTTGAACGCGAAATCGGTCTTTGGATTGATGAACCGCATGGGTGACAGACTAGCCTCAATTGCGACTCGCTTCAACTGCTCATGAACTCATCAGCTGCCCCCTTTGAAGTGATAAACCTTGTTGCACTGCCATC
>JAGROY010000134.1:18959-26792 GCA_020439995.1 Verrucomicrobiia bacterium | reverse complement strand
TACATCATACCAACCGCCCACCCGGTTGCAGATACTAGGTGATAATAGAGGCGGCGGCGCAAAGTCCGCTAGCGCAGTAACTATTCAGGTCTGTCTTTGAAAGCGGTTTTTCTCCAGTGGCCAGTAGCGTTTTCGACGTGTTCGTTCCATGGGCTTTCGGCGAAAGCGCCATCTGTGTTGGTGAGAGATCGAAGTCTGCAACCGAGTTTGCCCAGTAGTGGCGTCAACATTCTGTAGAGTGACGTTTTGTAGTTTTTGTCATCGTCGGAGCCTTGGTTCATCTGATCGTCGAGTGATTCATGACAATCTTGCAGTGCGCCGCTCGGGGATTTGTAGCAATTCGAAACATGCTGGATCTTGTCAAGGGAGCCGGGGCACACCATAGTCGCCGCCCTGTTCCTTTTGATCCATGAAAAACAAGTTTGCCCTCCTCTTCTCGATCCTCGCGTGCTGCTCTGCTATTCCCGCAGCGCACGCGGAAACCAAACCTCTTAAAGCATTACTGATCGCTGGCGGTTGCTGCCACGATTACAAAGGGCAGCACAAAGTCCTCTGCGATGGCATTCAGGCGCGGGCGAATGTGCAGGTGGATGTGGTGTGGACGGACGATGGCAGCACGAATCCGCCGCTGCCGATTTATGATAATCCAGACTGGGCGAAGGGGTACGACGTTATCATCCATGACGAGTGCGCTGCCGATCGCAAGGACATCGAGACGACGGAGCGTATCCTGGAAGCGCACAAGACGATCCCCGCAGTGCACCTGCACTGCGCGATGCACAGTTTCCGCACGGGCACGGACAAGTGGTTCCGCCATCTGGGACTGGCATCGAATTCCCACGGGCCGCAGGAGCCGATCGAGATTACTTTTGTAGACAAAGAACACCCGATCACTGCATCGCTTGAGGATTGGACGACGATCAAGGAAGAACTTTACAACAATGTCGAAATCTTCGACGCGCACGCGCTGGCGATGGGCAAGCAGATGGTCAATGGCAAGGCCGTGGAATCGATCGTGGCATGGACCAATGAGATGCAGGGCGCCCGCAGTTTCAGCACCACGATCGGTCACAACACCGAGACGGTAGCGGACGCGCGTTACCTTGATCTGGTCACGCGCGGATTGCTCTGGAGTTGCGACAAACTCACTCCCGACTACCAGCAGGCGTTCAAAGGCGAGAACAGGATCACCTTTGTCAGCAAGGAAGATCAGGCTGCGGCCGAGATCAAGAAGCTGAGTGAGAAGATGAAGGATGCAACGATCGTCACGGTCACAACGAGCAGCGAGCAGTCCGGCAATTTGACTTGGTATGCGGTCGACCAGAATGAAGGTACGCGCTGGTGCGCAGATGGCGCATCGATGCCGCAGTGGCTCCAGCTTGAGTTCGAAAAGCCACAGGATCTGGATGGCATCGCAATTACTTGGGAGAGCGGGAACAATGTTTACCAGCACAAGATCGAAGCCGAGGCGGCCGAGGGAAAACGCGAACTTCTCATCGATGCCACGGCCAATGAGCAGGCCGGCAACAGCGAACACGCGTTGAGTGCGAAAGTGGTGAAGCGACTGATCATCACCTGCACCGGCAACAGCCAGGGGGGATGGGCCAGCATTCGTGAGATCACTGTGAAGGGGCCTGGCATCAAGTCGATTTTCCCCAAGCTGGATGCTGAAAATCAGGCAGAAGCTGAAAAAAGCATCGCCGCTGCCGACTATGCGAAGCAGGGCAATATCACGCCGAAGATCGTCAACCTTTCTCCAGAAAAGGAGGCGGAGATCCTCAGCGATGTGAAGGTGCCGGAGGGTTTCGACCTGACGTTGTTCGCTCCATCGGAGACGGCGAACTATCCAGTTTATGTGGCCGCTGCGCCGAACGGCGACGTCTACGTTTCCAGCGATGGCAATGGCTCGCTCGGGCGCAATCCACACCGTGGTCGCATCCTGCGTCTGCGCGATGCGGACGGCGATGGTCGCGCCGATCAGGTGACGGAGTTCGTGAAGGACATCGACTCGCCACGCGGGCTGGTCTGGGATCATGATCGCCTGTACCTCGTGCATCCACCGCACGTCAGCGTGTTCATCGACAAGGATGGCGATGGCGTTGCTGAAGAATCGAAGCGGCTGATCGAAGGCATTGCTTTCGGTTTTGCAGACCGGCCAGCTGACCATACCACCAATGGACTGGACATGGGCATCGACGGCTGGCTTTACGTCGCTGGTGGTGACTTCGGATTCATGAATGCCACTGGCACCGACGGCCGCAAGCTTCAGCACCGAGGCGGTGGCGTGATCCGTTTCCGTCCAGACGGCAGCGGGCTCGAAATTTTCAGCACCGGCACGCGCAATATCCTCGGCACGCCGATCAGCCCGTTGCTTGAGATCTTCGCGCGCGACAATACCAATGACGGCGGCGGCTGGGACGTTCGCTTTCACCACTTCACCGGACTCGAAGATCACGGCTACCCTCGCATGTATAAAAACTTCGGCGACGAACACATTGCGCCGCTTGCCGACTACGGTGGCGGTTCCGGGTGTGGCTCCACTTACCTGAGCGAGCCAGGCTTTCCCTCGGAATGGAACCACGCGCCGTTCACTTGCGACTGGGGCACTGGCGCACTGTGGAAGCACGCAGTTGAGCGTAAGGGGGCGACGTTCATCGAGACCAGCAAGCCAGCAAAATTCATCGCCATGACTCGCCCGACCGATGCCACGGTCGACGGCTTGAGTCACGTCTACCAGGCGAGTTGGAAGGGAGCGACATTCGATTGGGCGGGTCCCGATGCTGGTTACATCGTGCGCGTTTCTCCAAAAGGTTACACTCCCGAGCCGCTGCCCGATTTTGCCAGGCTCAGTGATGGCGAGCTGGTCGCCGCGCTCGAATCGCCCAGCCAGGTGCGCACGCTGGAGGCGCAACGCACGCTGCTGCGCCGTCCTGCGAACGGAGAGACCACCACTGCATTGTATGCTCTCGCAGGTGATCACAACAAAACACTGTCCGCCCGCGTCGCCGCTCTTTACGCGATCACGTTGCGTGATCCTGCTGCCTCTTTGCAGCCGTTGGCTGCGGATGTTGCCTTGCAGCCATTCGTGTTGAGGGCGCTGGGCGACATGACTGTCGACGGCAACGATCTTCTCACAGCTGGCCTGATGAGCGAGGATCCAAAGGTGCGCATCGAGGCCCTGGTATCCGCCACTCGCAGGGGACTGGTAGACCTTGCTCCAGCCATGGCCAGCAGGCTCGGCGACAGCGACCCTACCGTTGCACACACCGCCTTCCGTGGTCTCAGTATGCTTGGTGCCAGCGAGGCATGCTTCGCGGTGCTCGATGCCAGCGAATCTACGTCGGCTGATCGACTGGGTGCCTCGCGTGCGCTCATGCGCATGCACAAAACGGAAGTCGTCGATGGATTGATCGCGCGCCTGAAAAACGAAACGCGCGAAGATGTTCGCCAGCTTTTACTCAGCGCACTGTGCCGGTTGGCCAATATCGATGGCGAATGGAAAGGTGACAGCTGGGGCACTCGCCCGGACACGCGTGGGCCGTACTATCAGCCGGAACCTTGGAGCGAAACTCCCAAGGTGGCGGATGCACTTGCCGCCGCATTGAACAATGCCAGCGCTGAAGAAGCCGCGTTTATTGTGAAAGAAATGAGCCGCAACCGCATCCAGTCTGACGACGCGCTGGCCAAAATGATTTCGCTCGCCAAATCAGATCCGTCCTTTGTGTCGGTAGCGATCGAGCAACTGGCCGCGACCGAAACGATTCCTCCAGCAGCGATTCCAATGCTGTTGAAAGCAGCGCAGGATTCCGCCACTTCACCCGCAACCCTCGCTCAGTCGATCAGCGCGCTTTCGAAAACCGACGACACGCAGGCACTCCCTGCGATGCTTTCGGCGCTCGTTGCTCTCGATAGTGCTCAGGACGCTGGTCAACAACAGCGAGCTGGCGCGATGGCATTTCTTGGGGCCCCCAAGCTGGAGAATCACCACCTCGCACTGGAAACCTATGCGACCGAGCATCCGGACTCTCCCGCAGTGCTGTGGACTGATGCAGGACTGCTGGCGCTCGCTGCCCGCGATTCCGGAAGTCCCGAATCTCGCGAGATGTCGCTGAAGGCGATCGATCAAGCCTGGGAATCACCACAGCGCCGGGTCAATCTCATCAACGCGGCAGTCAAGAGCCGCAGCCGCTTGCTGAACGAACGCATTCTTGCCTCCGTGGATGACGCCGATCAAGACATTGCCACCGCTGCCAAAGCGGCGTCCAAAGATCTGAGACTGGAACGCAGACGGCGTGACAGAACACCGAAGATCAGCACGCTTGAACCAGAAAAGGCGCTTGCCGAAGTGATCGCCGCAAAAGGTGACGTCGCCCTGGGCGAGCAGATTTTCACTCGAGCGACCTGCTTCGCCTGCCACACCGTCAGTCAGGACGAACCACAGAAAGGCCCTTACCTCGGCAACATTGCCCAGACTTACAAGCGCCCTGATCTCGCCGCCAACATTCTCGACCCTAACAAAACCATCGCACAAGGATTCGCCAGCAACGTGGTTTCCTTAAAAGACGGCACCGTCGTCCTTGGTTTCGTCACCGACGAAGCTGGCGACACCGTCACCTTGCGCGACATCGCTGCTAAAGAACATAAGTTCCAAAAATCCGACATCACCAGTCGCACTACTGTTCCGACATCCCTCATGCCGCCCGGCCTGATGAATAGCTTCACGGTTCGCGAAATGGCCAGCCTGCTGGACTATCTGGAAGCTCTCTCCAAAAAATAGTTGGGATTCTGGGCATGCAAGGGAGAGGCGGAGTCCAATCCGCTGCTCCCGGGTTTCGATCGTTTCCGTCAGATGTGATGAACCAAAAAGACGACGCCTTCTGGCTGCTCGATCCGAACGTTACCTACCTGAACCACGGTTCATTCGGGAGTTGTCCGCGTCCAGTCCTGGACTTCCAGCATTCTCTGCGCGAGCGCCTTGAAAAGAATGCCATGCAGTTTCTCGTGCGGGAACTGGAGGGCATGCTGGATTCGGCGAGGGCAGCGCTAGCCGCGTTCGTTGGAGCAAAGCCGGACGATCTTGTTTTCGTCGCCAATGCCACGACTGGCGTAAATGCGGTGCTGCGATCGCTTACCTGGAAGCCAGGCGATGAACTCCTCACGACCAATCACGTCTACAACGCTTGCGGCAATGCTCTGGACTTCGCTGCCGAGAGGAATGGAGCGCGGGTCGTGGTAGCGGACGTTCCCTTTCCGCTCGATGACGAGCAGCAAGTAGTCGATGCAGTGGGTGCCGCAGTGACGGAACGCACGAGATTGGCCTTGATCGATCATGTGACCAGCGAAACAGGAATCGTTCTGCCGATCGATCGACTCATACCGCTGCTGCAGGAGCGTGGAATCGAAGTTTTGATTGATGGCGCACATGCACCAGGGATGGTAGCGCTCAACCTGGATGCGCTGGGTGCTGACTATTATACCGGTAACTGCCACAAGTGGATCTGCGCTCCCAAGGGTGCGGGTTTTCTCCACGTTAAACCAGAGAAGCAAGGCGCGATTCGACCGCTGGCGATCAGTCATGGTGCCAATTCCGACCGCACCGACCGCTCGCGTTTCCAGATCGAGTTCGGATGGACGGGCACCAGCGATCCCACGGCCTTCCTGAGCGTCCCCGAAGCATTGCGGGTGATGGCCGCTCGCCATTCTGGCGGCTGGGCTGGATTGATGAAGGCAAATCATGAACGTGTGATCGATGCCCGACGCGTGCTCTGCGAGGCGCTGCGAATCGTTCCGCCTTGCCCAGAGTCAATGTTAGGATCACTCGCATCGATTCCATTGCCTGATGCGGTGACTATTGAGCCAAGCCTGCCGCCACTGGCGCTCGATCCTTTTCAGGATCGCCTGGCGCATCGTTATGCGATCGAGGTGCCGGTTTTTCCCTGGCCTCAGCCATCCAGGCGACTCCTGCGCGTGTCGTCCCAGGACTACAATTCCCAGGAGGACTACCGCAGACTGGCCGATGTGCTGCGGGATATCGTGGGTTCGGATGATGGATGTCGGGCAAGTGCCAGTGGGTGTTGAGGGGAGGAGTATTTATTTGTCCTCTGACCAAAGTCCGCCGTCTTCGGGAAGTTTGCCTCTTACGCTCTGAACCTGCTCGGAGCTGATGGGGGGGGCTGCGTTGCCGAAGTGGCTTCGTATGTAGGTGAGGACATCGGCGATTTGTCGATCGTCGAGGCCGGAAGGGGGCATGATGTTGTTGAAGGGCTGGCCGTTCACGGTGATCGGGCCCTCGGCTCCTCGGATGACGATCTCAATCAAGCGGTTGGTATCGCCAGTGACCCAATCGCTGTCAGCGAGGGGCGGATAGATTCCTGGCAGGCCTTTGCCGTCGGGTTGGTGACAGTTGAGGCAAAGGTTCTCGAACACGATTTGACCGGGTGGTTTCTCTTCGTGCGGGGCTGCGGCTTTCTGGAGGAATGTCAGGATCTCTGGTTCGACATTGAGTTCGCCCCGGGCTGCGAGCAGTTGCCAGTACGGGCGCAGAGCGCGTGCAGCGTTGGTCAGGGCGTAGTCGAGAAATCGGTCGCGGGGTTGGCGGGCGACTTCGAGGAAAATGGGAAAGGTGCTGCCAGGATCAGAGCTATTGACGGCGGCGACCAGCGCTTCAAGGCGGACGCGAGGATGGCGATCAACGGCGAGCCGTTGGAGAAGCGGCTCATTTGGGGGCTGCCAGGATGAAGCGTAACGCGCGGCAAGTGCGCGTAGCTGGTAGGAATCGGATGATCCCACTCTCTGGGCAGTGCTACTGCTGCCGTAATGGGCTGCCTGCAAAATGCCCGCGAGATCACAACGTTGCCTATCTGACAACGGATCTTGCTGGATCATCTCGTCTGCGAGTCTTCCGATCGTAGTGGCTGTACCGGGATCACTCAGATCGCCCAGTTTATCAATCAACAACCGCTTCGCCTGATATCGCGTCCAACGCTCGGGCGATTTAAGTTGTTCCAGTAACTGCCCAACATCCATCGCTGCAAAATCCGGTTGCTCCACCTTTGCGCCGCTTTTCGCGTAAATTCGCCAGATGCGGCCGTGGCTGTGGTCGCGACCGGGGTCGCGGTAGGAGGTCTGGTAGTGACCGATGAGTCGGTTGTGAAAATCACAGACGTAGATGGCACCGTCCGGGCCGACACCGACATCGACCGGGCGGAAGGCGGCGTCACTGGATTTGACCAGCTCTGGAAGGCGCTCGGATTTGAAGCCTGCGCCATCGTTGAGCACGCGGTAGAGGTCGACAGTGTTGCCCATGAAGCCACCGAGCACGGCGCAACCTTGGATGTTGCCAGGCAAATGCCGGGTGCCGATGAAGTCGAGCGCATTGGTCTTCGCCGGAGCTTCGAACAGCGCGCCAGTCGGGTGATATTCCTCGGGATCGTCGAGTCCTGTTATCAGGCCGGGCAGCATCCAGTAGCCGTGCGGACGGTCGCCGCTTTTGTGGAAGGGCTGATTGTAGTCATCGAAGGCGACGCCCCAGCAGTTGTGCCCGGCTTTGGCCCCATTGAAGAAACCGTCGAGCTGCCAGGTGCGCGGGTTGAAGCGCCAGACACCGGACTTTTCCAACTTTGAAATGCCGCGTGGTGTCTCGACGAACGAGATGATGTGAAGCCCCTGGGTGAACCACAGGTTCCCTTCGGGGCCGTGGCAGATGGAATTGATCAGCTGGTGGGCGTCGCCGGTACCGAATCCTGACAGAACCACCTTTTGTGTGTCAGCAACGTCGTCGCCGTCTATATCGCTGAGGTGAAGCAGCTCAGTGCCTGCGCAGACATACAGGCC
>JAGROY010000134.1:0-18886 GCA_020439995.1 Verrucomicrobiia bacterium | reverse complement strand
TCGGTGTCGTGACAGATGAGAATGTAGTCCGCCGGCTTAGCCCCGGGGATGATGTGCGGATACGTGGGCGAGCAGGCGACGAACATGCGTCCGCGTTCGTCCCATGCAAACTGGATCGGATTGACGATGCCGTTGGTCTCACCGGCAAACAGATTGACCGCGTAGCCATCAGCGACAGTCATTGCTGCCAGCGCGTCGGCAGGATCTTCCTTCGGGTCCGGCTCTGGAAGTCTCACAACGATGCTGCGTTCCGGTGCGGGTTGGCCTTTTGCTAAAGTAAAAATGCGCGCCTCCTCCTGATCGATCAGTGCTTTGTACTGCGCCAGTTCTTCTGTGAGGTAGGGTTGATTCTCCACTGGCTGTCCGAACAGCTGGGTGGTTCGGTCACCGTAAGCGAACGCCCAGTTCATCGGCCGCCAGCAGTCAAACCAGAGACGATTCTTTTCGACGATGGCCTCGCGCAGCGCGGGGAAGGTGGGAAATAGAGCGGAATCCGGACCAGGAATCGCTCGTCCGTCTTGTCCGAAAAGATCAGTCACGATATACAGAGCGACCAATTCACATCCTGCCGGCGTGAGATGGATTGCGTCGTTGCCAAATAGAGGTTGCGCCCATTCTTTGTGTCCCCTGGAAGGCGAATGGAAATCTTCATAAAGATCACAGTAGATTGCCTTCCTCTGCTCGGCGATTTCCCTGACGGCCTTACTGTAACTCTCCGAACGTGTTGGTGGAATCAGCACCACTCTTCTCGTTTTCGTCGCGAACCGATCAAGCAGCCGGTGATAGGCCGCGACGAACTCGCCGAGCCGTTGCTCGCCATCGTAGAGTTCCATCTGTCCGAACTGCGCGACGATGACGCTGGCATCGACTGCTTTCAGCTGCTCCTCCCACGAACCGAAGTTCAGCTCCCGGCGTTGCTCGTAAACCGTATCGCCTTCCCATGCCATATAGCGGAATTGCGGTTTCTGATCGGCAAAGGCCACCGCCAGACGTGCTTCAAGCTCCCCTGATTTCTGCAGCCGTACCATGTTCTCCTGGCCGACGAATACGACGACTTCGTGCTCACCCAGAGCGAACTTTCCATTTAGAAAGGGTTCAGAAAACACGCGCGGCTGCTCGACGGGCTGGCCGAAACGGGTCACGACAGCACTGACCGGCGTCTCCTGAGAGCAGGCCGAGGTAATCCAAACTGCGGCAAAGGCGGCAAAAAGCAGTCGATTGAGGCATTTGGCCAACCGGGGGCATTCGAAAAGAGTTATTGGAACAGTCTGAAGGAGAAGCCGCCGGGGAGCAAGGTTGGTGTGCTTTTTGTCCTTCAACTTGGGATACTTCCTGCTATCGTCACAGAATGAACATTTCAAAAAGATCATGGAAAAACGTCGCCAGCGTCCTGTGCCTCGCTGTAGCACTGGCGGCACTCACCAATTGTAAAGAGCAGGCAACAGGGGGCGATAGTGCGACCCGTGCACTGGAAAGTAAGGTGAAGGCAGCCGAACTTGAGGTGGAGAATATGAAAGAAGAACTCGAGGCATTCACTGATGGTGCCAGTAGCGGCGGCGACGGGGCTGAGCAGGCTAACCTTCCTGAGATGCAGGCTGAGCTGGAGGCTGTGAAGGCTGGCAGTGAGAGCCTGAAGAAGGAACTTCAAGAGTTTAAACAAGCTCATCCGATGCCGCGATAGGAACGCCGCTGTGATCCGACGGCGTTTGCGAAATGGATGGAGTTATCATTATTGAAAAATCAGACCGGCACATTCCGCTGAAGGATGTGTGCGTGTTAGGGCGGAAGCGTACGGTGGATGTAGTGATCGACGATCAGCGCGTCTCGCGCGAGCATGCGATGATCCGCAAGGAGGGTACCAGCTATCTGCTGTTCGATCTGGACAGTGCCAATGGAACCGTGCTCAACGGGGTGCCGGTAGCCCGTCCCACACGACTGCGGGACGGTGATCAGATAGAAATCGGCGGCAGCCGGATCAAATTCTTCTCCCAGCAGATGCCGGAAACGACGATGACGGGAATGGGAGATGCAACGATGATTGGATTCGCTGAGCAGCCGATGCTGTTTCTGGTAGCAGATGTTAAGGGTTACACTCGCTTGTCTGCGGCACTGTCTGAGTCAGAACTCACCGGGCTGATGCGCGTCTGGTATGCCGATTGCCAGGAGATCCTCGGTAGTGGCGGCGCCATCATTGACAAGTTTATTGGCGATTGCGTGTTCGCTTACTGGACATCAGTCGGCACCGAAAATCGCACCCGAGCGGTGGATGCATCGTTTCAATTGCTCGAACGCACCCGACAGTTGTCGGACCGGCACGGGTCGCTGCTCGCGCCGCACAACATGCTGCTCGAGTGTGGCGTAGGGTTGCACTGTGGGCAGGCCAGCATCGGAGCGATGGTGCGCGGGCAGAAGACGGCGCTGGGCGATGCGGTGAACCTGACCTTCCGCCTGGAATCTCTGACCCGAACGGTCGGCGATCCATTGGTGCTCAGCGAGCAATTTGTAGCCGGATGGGAAGAGGGCAGGGGGCGCTGCAAATCCTGTGGCGCACACGCGTTGAAAGGAATCCCGGCTCCTGTGGAAGTTTTCGTGGTAGACTAGCGGGCCAGTTCGGCAGAGGGTGGCGCATGATTCTGAACGGTCTTGCTGACTACCATACCCACAATGCTCTCTGCCGTCATGCGGAGGGCGATCCCATCGACTATGTGCGGAGTGCTCAGGCAAGGGGCCTGGGCGAAATCGGCATCTCCGATCACAGTCCGATGCCCACCGAGATCGACGACTGGCGGATGCTGCTGGAGGATTTTCCGCGTTACCTGGAACTCGTGGCGGAGGCACGCGAGGCGTTTCCCGACTACCCGGTGCGCCTTGGGCTGGAGGTCGATTTCCTCGCCGGGCACGAGCCATGGATCGAGAAAGTGGCAGGCATGGCCGAGTTCGATTATCTGATCGGTGCGGTGCACTACATTTCGCCCGAGTGGGACATCGACAATCCCAAGCACCTGTCGCGCTGGTCGCAAAGTGATGTCACTGATGTCTGGCAGCGGTACTGGGATGCCTACACGGCTTGCGTGCGCAGTCAGCTGTTCGATTTTTACGCTCATCCGGATCTCGCGAAAAAATTTGGTCACCGACCGGAAGGTGACCTTAGGCATTTTTATGAGCCAGCGATTCAGGCAGCCGTCGATACTGGTGCCGCATTCGAAATCAATACCGCCGGCCGCTACAAGGACATCGAGGAATTTTATCCAGCAGTTCCCTTTCTGGAGATGATGGCGGAGGCAAAGTTGCCCGTGCTCATCAGTTCCGACTCACACGATCCCGCACACGTCGGGCGTGACTTTGCCGAGGCGGTGGAGCTTGCAAAGTCCGCAGGGCTCACTACCACTCTGCGTTTCGAGAATCGCCAGCGCACAGTCCTGACATTGCCATAAAAATCACTGACGCTGTTTGATCTTATGATGCCACTGACACTTGAGCTTCCCCGCTGGTTTGACCTCCACACGCACTTCCGGCAGGGGCCTGCGATGCCTGCCTACGTCAAGGCGCATCTCGATATGGGGTGTGCAGGCGTTCTGGCCATGCCCAACACGCGACCGCCCATTTCCCGGGTCACGGGTGCTGCCACGGAGGAGTCCTGGAGCATTGAGCACTATCGCGGCCTTTTGAATGATGCAGGAGCAGGCGCTTTTGAAAAAGTGATCATTCCACTGTATCTCACTCGCGACACCACCGCCGAAATGATCGCCATTGGCGCTGGGAGCGGAGCCCTGGAAGCCTGCAAATACTACCCTCCACATGGCACAACGAATTCCGAGCACGGCGTTCCTATGACGGAATTCATCGGTGGCGATGTTTTACGTGCAATGGAGGAGCACAGAGTGGTACTCTGCATTCATGGCGAGCAGCATGCACTGCCGGGCGATGAGTACCTGTCGCGGAAGCAGAGTGCCGAATCCATTTTCTACCGGGACGCGCTTCCCAGGCTCAGGGATGCACACCCAGATTTACGCATCGTCTGCGAGCATATCACCACGCACGAAGCGGTCGATTTTGTCCAGAGTGCGGATTCGCAGGTGGCCGCTACCGTAACGCCGCAGCACTTGTTGTACACGCTCGGGCATTTGATCCAGGGCTTGCGCTACCACCTCTACTGTCTGCCGATCGTCAAGTTTGAGGACGACCGGGCCGCGCTGAGAGAGGCGGTTTCGAAGCCGGGGCAGACGAAATTCTTTGCCGGCACTGACAGCGCGCCGCACACGACCAAGGCAACCGACTGCGGTTGCGCAGCAGGTTGCTTCACGGGTGGCTGTGCTCCCCAACTGTACGCAATGGCCTTTGAGGCGGCTGGAGCCGACCTTGCCGCTGCACAGGGCGCAGACGCGTTCACAGCCTTTCTATCTAACAATGGTCCAAAATTCTATGGATTCCCGGTGTCGGACGAAAACTTCGCACTCATTCGCGAAGCTTCCCGGACTGACACCCTGGAGACTCCGGAAGGAAAGGTGACGCCACTACCGCTAGGGATGCAGACAGACTTAGCCTGGTCGATTGTGCGCTGAGCCGGTTGATCGTAGCTCCGTTTTCTGCTGTTGCTGCAGCAGTCCCTTGACGGTTACGGCCACGAGATATCATCAATCGCCTCTGCCACAGTCGCAGTCGGAGGATGCTCGCCTGCGTTCGATCTGGAGTGCGCCGGTCTTGACGGCGCTTTTTTGCCGGACGAACATTGCTCGAACAGAAAAAGCGCCGTCGAGTCGGCGCACTCCAAACGAAGCTGTCTCTGCATCGTGGAATGGGCCAATTCTCGGGTTTCTGTTCAGGAGCGGCGGATTGCATTGGCGGTATGCAATCCGGAAGAGATCGCCCCTTCGATCGATGCGGTTGTGCAGTGGTCGCCACAGACATAGATGCCGTTGTGAGTGAGGAAGCCTGATGAGGGGACGATTGATCCAGGTGCCTGTTGGGGGAGCGAATGATGAATGTGGTAGGTACGCAGGTGTTGCCATTGATGCACCTCGTAGCCGAACCAGTCTTGTAGTTCGTTCCTGACTCTCTTTTCCAAATCCAGCGGTTCGGGGTTGCCTAACACGGACACTGAAACGAGCGATTTTCCTATGGGTGCGTAGCTTGGAGCAACATCGGACGGGACGCACACGTTGTTCACCAGTCCAGTACCGGTTCCATTCAGAGCGATGATCGCTTCGTTCAAAGGTGAGATCTCAGCCGAGAAGTAGAGGTTTGCTGTCGATCTCCAGCCCTTCCTCCTTTCGAATAGACTGGGCAGCAAGTGTGCTGCTGCATCGGCGTCTGTAGCGACGACGACATGATCGGCTTCGAGACTTTCACCGCTTTCCAGGGAAACAGTATTCGATTCCACCGAGCTCACGCGCGCGTTCAGCCGTATGCTGTCCGCCGGGAGTCGGGCTGCCAATTGCTCTGGAATGGCTCGCATGCCGCCCGCCGGGAGGGCGGCGAATCCTTCGGTAAACATTTTGAACGTGAACTCGAACATGCGGCTCGATGTCTGGAGTTCGCGTTCCAGAAAGATTCCTCCGTAAAACGAGCGGAAGAATCCATCGATCATGGCATCCGAGAATCCAAATTGACGTAAAAATGCCTCTGTCGTAATGTCAGGATGCGATGCGATTTCTTCCAGAGAATTCTGCAAGGCATGCAGCCGCAATTTGGCCACAAGTAGTTTGTCGCGAAGAGATCCGACCGGTGCCACGGCAGAGCCCAGCGCATACTGAGGACAGCGGAATACGTCCATCACCCGCCTCAGCTTCGCGTCTTTGAGCACCAGTGCTCCAGGCTTGAATCGCCGAAGCTCAAGAGCGCCTAGATCAAGCAAATGTCCGGCCGTGGGGTAAGCGCTCAGAAAACCTGGAAGCCACGATCGAGCAGAAATCCATCGATTTCATCCGTCCGCACCCTGCCGCCAACAGCGTCCGACGCCTCAACGATCAGCGACCTCAGCCCTGCTTGATGCAGCTGGTTTGCACAGGCAAGGCCAGACAGGCCGGCTCCGATGATGATTGTGTGCTTCGGCTTCAAGTGCTTCGTCCTAACATGTATGCCAGTGCGCTATCAAGCCTCGGAAAACGAAACGGATACCCAAGCTGTTCCAGCTTGCCGGGCGCGATCGCGAGATCCGCCAGCAGCGTTTCGTTTGCCATCTGTTCGCCCAGTGCGAGCTGCAGGGCGAGTGCAGGAACGGGCAGGATGGCGGGGCGGTGCAGGATGTCTGCAAGTGTTTCAGTGAATTCGCTGTTCGTGACGATGTCAGGTGCCACCGCATTGATCGCCTCGGTGAAGCGTTCGTCTAGTGTGGCGCGGTGGATGATATCAATGACGTCATCGAGGCTGATCCAGGCGATGCGCTGCGTGCCTGTGCCCAGCCTGCCTGCAACTCCGAATTGGAATGCAGGCAGCATTTTGGCGAGCGCTCCCCCTGCGGGGCTCAAGATAACGCCAAGGCGCAGGTGGACGGTGCGAATGCCGGCGGCCTCTGCGGCGCTGGTGTTCGACTCCCAGACTTCACAAACGTCCGAGAGGAAGCCGCTACCGCGCGGCTCGGACTCATCCACGGGCATCTCAGTGCCTGTTTCATAGTAGTTGACGCCCGAAGCACTGACGAGCACCGAGGGTGGTCTGTCGAGTTTAGCGATGGTTTCGCAAAGCAGCCGGGTGCCCTCGCGACGGCTCCCAAGGATGCGCTGTCGCCGAGCTGCGCTCCATCTTCCACCCGCAACGTTCTCGCCAGCCAGATGCACTACGGCATCGATGACTGCGTCCTTTGGAAGATCAAATTCACCTTTCCCAGAATCCCAGCGCACATCGTCAGGACGTGTCGGCCTGCGGGTAACCCGGCGAACACGATGCCCACGCATCTTGAGGTATCCTTCGAGCGCTGAGCCGACCATGCCTGTGGCTCCGGTCACCAGCACCGTCATCGGTTTGGTAATGGTGCCCGGCTCGCTTGCCTGCCGTTCCAGATCCATTTTTGTCAATGCGTGCCGGTAGCGAAAGGTGCGCTCCAGCTTCGTGCGAACAAATCCGCCGCCGAACATCTTTCCCAGGAATCCCATTGGAAGGCGATAGTCGATTGAGTCGTCGAGGGTGCAGCTATTCTCGTCCGCGTCTTTGAAAGTGTGCACGTGCTTCCAGTATGCGAATGGCCCTTTGATCTGAATGTCAGTGAACCCATTGCCAGCGATACAGTCCTTGTGTTCGGCGATCCACTGCGTCGAAATGGGCCCGATGATCTTCGTCTTGATTACTGCGCGAGCGCCATCGGTGATTTCACCCGGCTCTTCAACCACTTCGACGTTCTCCCACGGCGGCGTCAGCCGCTGGAAGGCGCCTGGTCGGAAATGCCAGCGTTCCAGCTCGGCTGCCGACACTTCAATTCTGGTTGTCTTGCGAAAGTTCTCCATCTTTGCAGTCTAAGCATGATTGCCGCCGCCTGCCAGTTCGCTCGCAGCGGTCAATCCAGAAATCGCAGCGCCTTCCACCCTGCCTCCTGCAAGTCCATCACCAGCAATGGCGAGTCCTCGTTCTGGATCGATGTAAGCATCGCTGGAAAAGCGCCCAATCGGTGAGCTGAATCCCCAGCGATGCCCGTGGCACGAAACCACGTTCGCTTGAACATACGGTGTGGCCGCTTCCAGCAATTTTGGCAGTCGCACCGAGTCGTCGACGTCCCAGTTTTCCTCTGTGAACGCAGGTGTGCTATGAATGGTAACGGATGGGACAGCGGGGGAGACCCCCTTGCGATAGTTATCGCCAATCCATTGCACAGGCCCACCGCGCAACTTGAGCGCCCCGTTGCATTCAGTGAGCGCGCTCGACGCGTCCAGAACGGCAAGGGCCGCAATGCAGCGATGGTAGCCAATGGATTTCAGTTCCTCCAGCTCACGTTCCGGCGTTACGAAATTTCCCGCCTTGAGAAGTGCGAGCGACTGTGGCACTGGAGCAGTCAGCACAAGTAGTGCACTTGTTAGGATTGTGGAGTCAGCGGATTCAATGTGCCAGCGTTTACCCTGCTCATGGTAGCTCACTCTCGTTACAGTGGATTCAGTACGGACATCCAGTTCGCCTGCCAGATACTTGGCAACTCCCGTCATGCCGGGGACGCCGCGGTAGTGGACTCCTGAATGGGGGGAGTCGTACCAAGGTTCTACCAGTCCCAACTCTTGCCAATCGTCTACCCATAGCAGGAATCGCTCGTCGCGCGCGGTGAAGAACTGTGCGCCGTGATCGAAGACAGCGCGATCCCTCCGCCGCGTTGCCATGCGCCCACCCACTCCCCGCCCTTTGTCCAGCACGCAGGTGCGCGCGCCAGCCCGGGTCATGACTGTCGCCGCCAGCAGTCCCGAAATTCCGGCGCCAACGACGATGCAGTCGAATTCAGTTTGCTCGTTTGCCTTGTCAGGAACGTGGTGCACTCCTGACGAACTACGCCCTGCTCGGTCGATCAGATGCCTCTCGCAGGTGCTATTGGGGAAAGGAAGAAATCCACTGGTGCCGCACTCGGTAAAAAGCCGATTGGAAGTGCCGACTCGTGGCGTGGAAGCGTTGGTGTGTAGGTAGAAAAACCTGTGCATTTTCAGCAGCTCACTCTGGAGTGGCACGAGCGCTGCCGCGTTGCTGGAGCTTAAGTATTCGCGGTGCGGTCAGTTTGCCGGCCAATTTCACGGCGATGAATCAGATGGGTTGGCACTGCATATGCAGTGCATCGTAGTCGTTGACTTCGATCAGCTTACGCTGTGCAGATCAACGTAATCAGTGGAGCTGCAATGTAAGCAAAGCGTCGCATAGTTCGTGTCATCCTCTCACAATTATCGCGCAGTTCCAACCGGGGTTTTACTATCCGTTTGCGGAGACGTTCGATCCCTGGCAAACGACATAAATGTAAAGGTCGAGGTCGTGGTCTCGATCATCACGCATTCAGCGCTCTGGATTAGAAATGAACTGGGGCGTTCAGCTGGATTGATAGAGTTTGAAAAGTGCCTGTGTGCCATCGTCTTCGCAACCCTCTGCGGCCAGCTGATCATAGAGTTTCTTTGCGAGTTGGAGACCCGGCAGATCCAGTTGCATGGCCTCCGCGGATTCGATCGCGATGCGCATGTCTTTGATGAAGTGCTTTACGTAGAAGCCGGGGGTGTAGTCGTTGTTTAGGATGCGCGGTGCGAGATTCGTGAGTGACCAGCTGCCGGCGGCACCGCTTTCGATGCTCTTCAGGACGGTAGCGGGATCGAGTCCAGATTTCTTTGCATAGGCGAGCGATTCGCAGACGCCGAGCATTCCTGAAGCGATGGCGATCTGGTTGCACATCTTGGTGTGCTGGCCGGAACCTGCTTTGCCCTGATAGACGATGTTCTTGCCCACGCATGCGAGCACAGGGAGTGCTCGGTCGAACGCATCCCTGTTGCCACCCACCATGATCGAAAGCCGTGCTTCGCGGGCACCGATGTCACCGCCTGAAACGGGAGCGTCCAGGGCACTCATGCCTGCGGCACTTGCGGCATCCGCAATCCTTTCCGCGAGTGCCGGACTGGAGGTCGTCATGTCGATCAAAACCGAGCCTGCCTGGGCATTCTCGATGATGCCGCCTGTTCCCAGATACACTGCTTCGACGTCCGAGGGGTAGCCGACGATGGTGATGACGACGCGCGATACTGCAGCAGCTGCTCCTGCTGAATCATGCCACACTGCTCCCGCATTTAAGAGGTCTGCTGCTCGTGATTTTGTCCGAGTATGGACATGCACCGGATGCCCGGCTGCGAGCAGATGCCCGGCCATGCTGCGGCCCATGACTCCTGTTCCTATAAAAGCGATTGCGGGAAGTTGCGACATGCCGACAACGCTACGTGCGATACGCCAGCAAGGAAAAGGAGAAAAAACAGCTTCGTGACTACGTGCATCCCAGCGTAGAACAAGGCCAGCGCATTTTTTGCTGCCCTTTCCTCCAACTCTTCTGGCACAGTCTCAGAATGAATGATGGAGCCCGCCGATGTTTTCACCTGGCTGTGACAGCCGCCGTAGCGATTGTGACGTGTGCCGTTGCTATTGCTGATGACATTGGCCAACCGCTTGGAGCCAACGCGGTCCGGCTCATTCAGGCGCTGGACTATCTTGGCGCGCCTCTGCCGGATGATGTGCAGGCATCTATTAAGCAAGCTGCAGCCGCCCGGGATGCTTTGGCGTTGCAGGAGGCGCTCGATTCTCATGTGCTGCTGGTTGTGCAGATCAATCCAGAGTTTCGGGTCAAGGTAGGTCGCGGTGAAGCGAATGCTCGATTGCGGCAAAACGGCTTCACACCCATAATCGTCAAGATTAAGAACGGCGCAGCGGTCTCGGAGCGGCTGCGGATCGAAAGTCCACAGGCGGGCGCCGTCTACTCTGGTGCTGCACTGGGAATTCTTCAACGACAGCAGCAAACGGAGCTGCTAGACAACGCCAATACGGCCAATGATCCGAATCGTTTTGTAGAGGTGGAAATGTTTCAATCTGCACCGATGACCCGGCAGCTGAGCGGGCTCGAGGTGGAGTATGCCATAGCGTTGATCTATTCAGTCGAAGCGGGAAAACGCGAAGCCACCATCGGGTTCAACATCGGCCAGGGCACCCAGGATATAGGATTTCGAGGCGAAGTACCTGTTCTGTTCGATGTCGAACCAGCGATTCCGGTTCGTCTTTCGATTCAAGACTTCGACGGTACCCCGACGACGGCCCGGCTTACGATTGTCGACGAACACGGACGCATTCATCCGCCACAGCCCAAGCGCCTGGCTCCTGACTTCTTCTTTCAGCCACAGATCTATAGGAGTGATGGCGAGAGTGTGTTGCTGACGCCGGGCCGATATGAAATCACGGCAAGCAGAGGCCCGGAGTATCTCGATCAACGACAGAGCGTTATTGTTCCGGAAGCGAGTGCGCATGAGACCGAGGTTAAGGTGAATGTGAATTTGAAACGATGGATCAACCCGATGGAGTTCGGCTATCGTGTGGGGGATCATCACATTCATGCCGCCGGTTGCTCGCACTACGAGATCCCGACTCAGGGAGTGTTGCCGGAAGACATGTTTGCGCAGGTGAAGGGCGAGGGCTTGAACATCGGGTGCGTGCTGACATGGGGGCCCTGCTATGACCATCAGCGGCAGTTCTTCGCGCCGAAGGCGTCCGACATCAGCGAGCCTGACACTGTCCTTAAATACGATCTTGAGATCAGCGGATTTGGTTCCGCGTCGCTCGGACATGTTTGCCTGCTCAATTTGAAAGACCAGACGTACCCTGGCTCAGAGGGTACTAAGACCAAAGGCTGGCCGACCTGGACTGTTCCGGTCATGCGCTGGGCCAGGGAACAGGGCGGCGTCACGGGATATCCGCACTCCGATTTGTTTGTGGACCCACCTGCCTACGCTCGTCGTTTCATTGACCGATACGATGCGGACAGCGATGGGGTGTTAACCGAAGAAGAAGCGATGAATGGTCTGCTGCCTCTTTCATTCAGCGAACTGGACGAGGACGGTGACCAGCGTATCAATCAGGGGGAACTGGAGCGGCAGGCGGATCGTGCGGCGAATCAGCTGCCGAACCTGGTGCTGCCAGCAATGAACGGTGCCGGCGCAATGGAGATTTTTGTGAGTGCGACTGAGGGTGTGTGCGATTTTATCAGCTCAATGAATACAGGTCGGATTGGCGAATGGAATACATGGTATCACCTGCTCAACTGCGGCTTCCCGATCAAGCTGAGTGGAGAGACGGATTTCCCCTGCATGAGCAGTCGGCGGGTTGGCCAGGGCCGTACCTATGTGCAGATGGGCCGGGACAACATCTCGGATCAGGTCGATTTCGAGGCGTGGTGCCGGGGTGTCGCTGCCGGGCGTTCCTATGTTTCGGACGGGTTCGCCCATGCGCTTGAGTTTTCCGTTGCAGGCGTCGAGGCCGGAGCGAACGCGGTAATGCTGTCACAACCGGGCGAGGTGACGGTGCGAGCACGCGTTGCCTTTGCGCCTGTACAGCCTGAAGCCGTAGCCTATGGCATGATCGAGCCGAAGGAGGGAAAACGGCATGCGGGCGACACCCGCGTTCTTCATGCGCCTCGAACGGCGGAGGTAGTGAAGGGCGGCAAACGTCTTGTGGAAATCGTTCGCAACGGTGAGGTCGTCGCTCAGGTCGAGATTCCGGCCGATGGCAACATCCACGATCTCGAGTTCACTCTGCCAGTGGATCAGAGCAGTTGGATTGCGCTGCGTGAGTTTCCCCAACTGCATACCAATCCAGTAGATGTCATCATCGGCGCACGTCCCATTCGCTGTTCCGCAAGGAGTGCACGCTGGTGCGCAGAATCTGTGGAACTGCTATGGGAGAACCGACACCACTTCATTGCCGAAGCAGAAAGAGGTGATGCCCGTGCTGCCTACGACCGCGCTGTGGAGGAATTCAAAACGCGGGCACTCGAGGCGCAACGCTGAGTTACTCTTCGCGGACGCGGAAGTAGATCTCGCTGGTAGCGATGTCTACGTCTTGAACTTTGAATGTCGTTAGATCGCTTTCCGAATCCACGCCATCTGCCACTTCTTCCCAGACTCCTTCCAGATCGGTGTTCTTTTCAATCGCGTAGCTGCTTCCTGGTTTTGAGGTGAAGGTGAGTGAGACATCGATTGCCGTTGCTGGGTCGCCCTTTGGCGTGAGCAGGATATCGGTGATCTGGAATCCTGCTGCACCAGCGGCACCGCCGGGAGGGTTGTCCGGGCCGGCTGCAGTGTTGGCTTTCACTGACTGCGCGATCATGACGTCTGCGTAAATGCGGAATTCGTCGAACTCCAGGGCACCGGTGGAATCGCCTGTCCAGTTTGACCGGGCGAGCCAGTTGTTGACGTCATTCAGTTCTGCCAGCTTGGTGGAGGTCTGTCCTTCTCTGATGAGTTCGCCGTCCTCGTAGTGTTTCACCTGACCATTGCGCTCGTCCCAAGTGGTGACAAAATGAAATTCGGTGTCGAAGTTATCCGGATTCCAGTCCAGCGTCAGGCGTGGCGCTTCTGTTCCATCGTTGAAGTTGCGGATTTCCAACCGTCGGTCGGTGGCTACAGTTCCGCGGCTGGCAGCGAGCGCGATGTAATCAAGGCCTTCTCCGCCACCACCAGGTTCGGTCACTTCGCCGTTGTCGCCCCCGGTGGTGTCACCGAAGTCGAAAATGCGACCCCAGTTGGGGGTGTCGATCACTTTGACCCAGCCTTCGAATGTAATGCCGCCCGTTCCGCCATTTTCGACGCCATGGCGGGAGAGCAGACCGTTGGGAAGGTCAACGTAAGCTGCGATGTCTGAAGTGCCTCCATCGAGGATCAGCTTTCCCGAATCCCAGGTGAAACCGTCCCCTTTGACTTCGCCTGTTTCGTTCCCAATCGAATCATTCACGGTGGTTCCGTCGCTTTCGCTGAAATCCCAGCGGTTTACCAGGGGAGGATAAACGATTCCGACGTTGCTGTTGGCATCGTTAGGATCGGTGCCGTTGGCCACTTCCAATGCATCATTGTAGGTGTCGCCATCGGAGTCAGGATCGAGAGGATCGGACCCTGTATCTTGAGCGGAAACGAACGCTCCTGTGCCTGTCTCCACTCCGTCGAGCAGCGCGTCGTCATCGCTGTCAGGATCAAGCGGATCGGTAGGAGCGGCGGTGCCGTCGACCATCCTGGCCAGCTCTACATCGTCGTTCACACCATCGGTATCGGAATCCACGCTATCGAGTATGGTGCCGAGTTCGTATTCGCGCACATTTGTCAATGTGTCGCCGTCCTGATCTTTGTTCGCATCAGTGGGATCGTCCGGGTTGAGGAAATCGAAAAGTTCCTCGTAGAAGTTAGGAATGCCGTCGCCGTCCGCGTCGTCACCAGGCAATGAGTCCGGGCCATTTGCGAGGTTCGTCTTGATGGTGTCTTCGTCGAGCACTTCGTTGTAAATCCGGAACTCCGTGTACTCGATCGCGGCGTTCGAGTCAGCGGTCCAGTTGGAGCGACCGAGCCAGTTGTTCACGTCATTGATGTCGGACATGAGGGTAGCAGTATTACCTTCCTGCACCAGCTCTCCGTCTTCGTAGGCAGTGATGTCGCCTGTGGTTTCATCCCATGTGACTACCTGATGAAAGACTTGGTTGTAGTTGGAAGGATCCCAATCGATGGTGGTGGCTCCTCCACCTGCTGGGTCTTCGTTACGGATCTCCAATCTGCGCTGGTTGGGCTCCGTCCCGCGGGTCGCGCTTACCAGAAAGTAGTCCAGGCCTTCGCCGCCTCCACCTGGGCCATCGAGTTCCCCATCTTCACCACCAGGTGCAGTGGACCCGAAGTCAAAGATACGTCCCCAGGCTGGAGTGCCCGTTACCTTGTACCAGCCCTCAACGGAGATCATTCCTGTGCCGCCATTTTCGACAGCGTTCTCTGAAAGAATCCCATTAGGAAGATCCACGTAAGCGGAAGAAGCTGATGGCCCACCGGGCAGGATTAACTTTCCGGGTACCCAGACGGCACCGTCGCCGAGAACCAGGCCGTCTTTGCCACTGACAGTGTCGGTGACGGTATCGCCGGTTCCTTCATTAAAGTTGTAGCGGCTGATGAGGTCCGCCGGAGCAGGAGGAAGGAAGAGCAGACCGAGAGAAACAATGACAATACTCATGCGACCGCTGGCGGGCCGCAGATTCACAGAATGGGGGGATTTCATACGTCCCGAAATTACCCGATTGCGGGAGATAAACTTGTAAGAAGCAGTTCATTCGTGTGTAAGAAAGCGACATGCTCACTAATCGGTGTGATCAATGTCATTCTACCTTGGGCTGTCTTCTTACGCCTACCCGACCAATTCTTTGATCGGCCTGATGTCCGGATCGACCAGGAAGTGGGGGCGTCCTGCGCTGTCCTTGATCGTGGCGGAGTTCAGGTCGATACCGATGTTCTTGTAAAGTGTGGCGAAGACTTCCTGGAATCGGACGGGGCGCTCACTCGGCTCTTCGCCACGCGCATTGGTTGCTCCGATGACCTGGCCGGTATTCATGCCGCCACCTGCCATCAGGGTGAAGTTCGCGTTGGGCCAATGGTCACGGCTGTTGAGTTTGTTGATTTTGGGTGTTCGCCCAAATTCGCCCCACATGACGACGGAGACGTCTTTGTCCAGGCCGCGCTCGTGGAGGTCGTTGATTAGGGCCGAGAGCCCCTGATCCAGTAGCGGGAATTCTTCGCGGGAGCGGGGGTAATTCATTCCGTCGCCGCCGTGCCAGTCCCAGCGGGAGTAGTTCAGTGAGACGACACGCGCACCTGCTTCCACAAGTCGGCGCGCGATGAGAAAGTTCCGAATCATCTTGGGTGCGCCATCGCGCTGGTAGCGTGGATCGTTGACTCCATAGCGATCCAGGATTCGAGGGTCCTCTTTTGAGAGATCGAGCGCATCGGCAAGCCCGGAATTGGACAGGATCTCAAGGCCCTGCTGGGTGAAGGAATCGATGCCATCCATTGTTCCATTGCTATCGGCATCCCGCCGGAACTGATCGAGAGATGCCCGAAGCGTGTTTCGATCGTGCAGTCGCTCCAGGGTCATTCCCTGCAGCGTCATGTTTTGGGCGCGGGCGTTCGGATCCTTTGCAACCAATCGCATCGGCGAATGCGCTGCTCCGATGAATCCTCCAGTTCCAGGATTACCCCACGTGCCATTGCCAGTCGGATACATCAGCGAGACGTTTGCCGGCGCACCTGGCCGGGAACCTTGAAGTTTCGATACCCAGGCACCGAACGCTGGCCAGCCTCCCGGTGGCGCTGCCTTGTCACCGAATTTTCTCCCCGTCATGCACTGGAAGCAATCGTGACGCCCATCTGAATCCGCCAATGAACGGATGATGGCAAATTTGTCCGCGATCTTCGCCAGTCGCGGGAACAATTCGCATATCTCCATGCCGGGAACATTCGTCCTGATCGGGCGAAACTCGCCACGGATCTCCGAGGGAGCGTCCGGCTTCAAATCGAACATGTCGAGATGCGATGGCCCGCCTGGCAGGTAGATGTTAATAATGGACTTGTGAGAACTGCCAGTATTTGCCCGGGCTTCAAGATTCAGCAATTGGGGCAGGGCAAGGCCGCCAGCAGCCATGCCGCCAATCCGTAGAAATCCCCGTCGGGAAAAGCCATCGCAATGAGTGCGCCGTGCATCTGATCTGCCAAAGAGGTCAAGCATGGAGAGGAGGCTAACAGGAATTCGAATTGCATGCCAGACTATTCAAAAATCGACGACAAAGCGCCCCCCATGGCCACCGAGCAAGAATTCGAAAAGAGATCCGTAAGTGCCAAATTTGCAACATGTTAGTCCGTAGTAAGCGAAACGGGAGAGCTTCTTTTCGCGGTCATCCTGCGTCTTTTTAGGCATAGCGTGATGGCCGCGATCTCGGCAACCTGCCTCTCCTGGAGGCAAGAGTTTTCTCGTCCGTCCCTCTCCAGGCCGCTTCCCTGCCGGCGTTTGCCAATCGATTATTAGGTTAGGGATTAGCTTTTTGCAGTTGGCAAACAGGAGCGCCAGGGAGTTGGTCGGGGGAGTCGGTGGCCATGGGTGAACGATAGCGTTTCTCGACTCCGTTCGCACTGGTGGAATCGTGGCATCCAAGGCGTTTTGCAGGCAAGTTTTCACTGTTATTCGGGCAATTCTCGTCCACTACTGGGAATCGGACCGCCAAACTTCCCCTGATCTTCCTGCCGTCCAATCCGACTCATCATGAACTCAACTCGTCCGTCGCGCCTTCGCGCCTCTGCCTCACCAGCTTTCTCCTGGCAGTTTGCTTCCCGCAAAAGATAAGCACTGAGAGCCTTTTCCTTTTATGTTAGAGTTAGAGATTGCGGGAGATGTTCGCGCGAGAGGTGACTTGTGTGTCGAAGTGGCTGGTTTACGTTTTCGCGGTCGTTTAGTCGCGATGTCAGTCCTTGAAATACTCGTCGATGAAAATGCGGGTGAATTCTTCTGCGCCGCTGACATTGAGGTGGGTGACATCTCGGAACCAATGCTTGTCGGTAAGGGCATTGGAAAAATCTTTGTAGTTTGGGAGCTTGGAACTGAAGAATGCTTCGAAGTCAGTGCCTTCGGTAGCGAAGAATGGTGATGTGAAAAAGTGCGGTTCGCAGTTGTGCTCTTTACATAGCGCGATCGCGGCTTCGAGCTTCGGGTTCGTAGGGGACTTGAGTTCAACTTTAAAGACTTCACTGCCGCGGAAATTGGCATTGACAGGCGAGAAGCCACGAGCGTCGTCGAATGATTTTGAGTCCTGCACGAGAGCCATCACGGTTTCACGAAATCCGATCTCAGGAGCAAACTGCGCGTAACGAAGAAACGGAACGTAGTAGAGTTTCGGGAAATCTTTCCATTCTCTGTAGTGATCGCGGAAGAGTTCTTCGCGCAGGAACGGCATGGCGGATGCCAGCGGCTTTGTCATTGGTTCGGTCTCTTCCCAGGAATAGTCGACTTGATAGAAGATGCGGTCGGCATGGTTGCCATTGGCAAGGAACAGTTTTGTCAGCAGAAGGGCTTCATCGCTGCCGCAACCAAGGCGCGCGAGATTCACGCCCGACTTTCCTGTGGCTTCTTTGATCTGTGAAGGATCAATGTGGCAGGCCACGCGCGAGGAACCGATGACGAGGTAGTCGTAGTGGATGTCCTTTGCATGCCGCAGCCGGGGAAATATTCCGCGATGCTTTGCGTGCTGGTGAATGCGCGTCATCCCCCAGTCCAGCGCGCAGAGTACCAGAACGATCGTGAGCAGCAGTGTCAGGGCAAATTTCAGGAAGCGGCGCATCGTTCAAAAATCAGAATTGGAAATAGATGAATTTCGATTGATTGGCAAACACGCCGAGCAATGCGGTGAAAAAGATGACGGCGAGCAGTTTTACATTTGCTCCTCGCCCCTGCAGCGGATGCTCGCGGTGGCGGTTGAACCATTCGATCACCACCAGCAGCCCGATATTCAAGAGCCCCTCGAATGCGTAGTGTTCCAGCTCCGGCAGAGTCTGCAGCGGGACGGTGAAGAGTGACTCCGAGAACATCCCGCGAAAATAATCGATTGCGGTGGTGTAGCTGGTCGCGCGAAACCACACCCATGCCACGCAGGTAAGTCCAAACGTGCAGGCCATGGCGATCACGTCCCGAACGGACGGTAGCAGTCTGTTGCCGGCGACTTCGTCGAGGTGTTTGCGATTTCTGCCAATGACCATGAGCGGGACAAAGTAGAGAGCATTGAGAAATCCCCAGATCACAAAGTGCCAGCTAGCGCCATGCCAAAAACCGCTGACCACAAATACGACCATTACATTGAAAACATTGCGGGCAGTCCCACGGCGCGAGCCACCGAGAGGAACGTAAACGTAATCGCGGAACCAGGTCGATAGGGATATATGCCAGCGACGCCAGAACTCGGCGATGTCCCGCGAGAAATAGGGATAGCGAAAATTGGTCATCAGTCGGATTCCCAGCATTTTTCCCGTTCCGATCGCCATGTCCGAATAGCCGCTGAAGTCGCAGTAGATGTAAAAGGCGAAGTAGACCGTCCCTAACGCTAACACTGACCCGGGCTGACTGTCGGCGTGATTGAAGATGACATCGGAATACAAAGCGCATGAATCGGCGATCGCCACTTTTTTGAAAAATCCCCATGCAAACTGCCGCAGTCCGTCGATCGCCAGATCCGCATCAAATTCACGTTTCTGCAGGAACTGCGGCAGCAGGTTCGTTGCCCGCTCAATCGGCCCGGCGATCAACTGCGGGAAGAAACTCACATAGGCTGCATAGGCGATGAAATCTTTCGTCGGCGTGAGCTGGTGACGGTAGGTGTCGATTGTGTAGCTGAGCGTCTGGAACGTGT
>JAGROY010000133.1 GCA_020439995.1 Verrucomicrobiia bacterium | reverse complement strand
CGGTAATTGCTTTTGCCGTGATCATTCCTCGGGTAGTTCGCCATCTGACCGGAAACATCACACACCGGTGACGATTTCTTGAGACTTCCCGCAACAGTCCCGGTTGGTGACATCCGATCTCGGGAGGTCAATTGCAACGCAGCAGGAGTGAAATGGTCGCTCTGCGAATTGTCGGTGATGACGCGGAGAGTGGCCGCAAGCTGCGGTGTCGGGTAGTTGTGCAATGTCGTACTGCTAGGCGCGCACGGGCGCGGATTCCCTAGCGGTACGTCTAATTGCACCAAGATTCCGCGGTAGGAAGGGGGAATTATTATGAGGGGACACAAGACCCTATCCACTTCGTGGATAGGAATGGCTCCCCCACCCTGCCCCAATTTCCGCCCCGACGTCCGGCCTCTTTCCGGGTCACTTCCGGGTCACTTCCGGGTCAATTCCGGCCCATTTCCGGTTCACCTCCGGTACTTTTCCGGCATACCTGCAGTTTCTCTGTGATCTTTCTTCGGAGACGACGAACTACACGCCAGTATGGACAACGAGCCAACCGCGACTCCGATGCCCAACATCGAGATGTACGAGCCGCCTCGAACCGCACCTCGCGTTCATCGCTGAATTGAGGCGATGCCGCTGGCCGTACCAGAAAATCGCCGACAGGCTGCGGACAGAATATGGCGTCGTGATCGGTGTCAGCGCCCTGCACGAATTCTGCCACCGCCGGGGAATCGCGCAGAAGCCTAGCCTGGCTAGCGGGACTCCCGCCAAACCCCGAGCCACAGCAAAGCCGCGCACCGCTCGGACGAAGACGGAGAAGGTGCCAACGGACGAACCCAACCCGCCGGACAAACCCAATGATGATCCGTGGAATTTCAACCTCTCCAAACCCCGCCGGACGTGGAAGGACGAAGTCTGAATCATTTCCTGAAGAAATCCTGTGATGTTTGTGGCCGGACGGCGAACTGCACAACAACCGCGCAACCTTGCGCTCAACACTCATTCATCATGTCTAAATCCACTACAGATTCCATTCGCGTCGTCTTCACACAAGGAGGCAAGGGCGGCGTGGGAAAAACCGAAATCGCGGTCAACCTCGCCACGTGGTACCGCCGCCAGGGCGTCGAACCGAAGCTGATCGACTTCGATGCCGAGAACACCGACAAGAGCAGCCTGCAGGGCTTCATGCCGGAGGCCATGAAATTCGACCTCCACCAGCCGGGCGCGCTGGATCACTTTTTCGAAGCCTGCGAGAGCGACCATGGAGTAGTCCTCGCCGACATTGGAGCGGGCGCCGGTGCCGCAACCTATGAGTGGTTCGAAAGAATGTTCGAGGACGCGCAGGCGATGAACATGCGCTTCACTGCGATCGGCGTCGCCACCAATGATCCGGGCGCCGTGGTCTCGATTCTCCGCTGGGCAGAGCACCTCCGAAACAGGGTTGACTACCTGGTCGTCCTCAATGAGATGCGCTCCTCGGACGCTAAATTCGAGTACTGGCACGAAGATCCGGATGTAAGAAACTTTGTCTCCCTCGCACAGCCGCATGTCATGCAGATTGACGCCCGTATCTCCGAGTTCCAGACCGAGCTGCGCAACCGCGAACTCACCCTCGAAGATGTGATTGCCGGGAAGACGGATTCGGCGTTCTTCAAGAAGACGATGCAGATCGTCAGAGCGCGAAGGTATCAGCGGAACCTCTATGCCGGATTCAAGATTGCCGAAGATGTGCTGCTTGCAAATTGCTAGCCATTGCAACTGCCGCCACCCATTCCTTTCGCTCCATGCTGAGTGACGCACTCTTTTTGCACAGGGACGAGTCAGCCTTTCAGTGATAGAATGCCGAGGTCATGCATAAGCAGGATCTATCAATCGTCGCATTGAGCGACACCCACGGATTGCATGCCTCCATGGAGCATGGCATTCCAGACGGTGATGTCTTGATTCACGCTGGAGATTTTTGTAGGCGGGGACTCATGCAGGAAGTTCACGACTTCGCGGAATGGATGGAGGACTTGCCTCACCCGTACAAGCTCGTCACTGCTGGGAATCACGATCGACCCGTTGAAGAAAACGAGCACGTCGCCCGGAAAGTATTCGAAGCACACGGAATCCAACTACTGATCGGTGAAACGATCGAGGTCGATGGTTTCAGCTTTTTCGGATCGCCCTACACCCCAACGTTCTTGAACTGGCGCCACATGCGTGATCGAGGCGAGCAGATTCGCGCGGAGTGGGAAGCCATCCCCAACGATGTCGACGTGGTGATCACGCACGGACCAGCCTATGGCCACGGCGACTTGGCGCGGCCATGGAAGGGAGCGCCACCGAGGCACGTAGGGTGTTTCGAATTGCTGAACCGCCTGCGCACCGTCCGGCCAAAAGTCCACGTCTTTGGTCATATCCACGAAGGCTATGGTGTGACCATTTCCGAGGAGGTTCAGGGCACCACGTTCCTCAATGCGTCCGTCTGCACCGAAGCGTACCGGCCAGAGAACTCACCGCATCAAGTTCTCCTAAAAAGTTGATTCGGGGTGGCCTCCTGATTATTTTCTGTAAGATAGTTCAAGCCCTACTTGATCTAATCGAACCGATGCAATCAGAGTGCTTGTGAAAGTTTACACCTTATGCAATAGTTCAAACAATACTTGAACTATGACGAACAGCTTAATCAAGTCGCTTCAGATCTCGGAACCGAGGGGTTTTCCGCTGGATTCGGCGACTCTCCGACGGCATGGGGTCTCCTCGGCGCTGGCACACGACTACGTGAAATCGGGATGGCTGGAGAGGCTGGGGCGCGGGGTTTTCATGTTTGCCGGAGATGCGCTCAAGCGGGATCCCTCCCTCAGATTCCTGGAAAGGAAGACGCCCGGGCTGCATGTCGCGGCAAAGACTGCTCTCACCTGGCATGGATTCCAGCAGAACGTGGCTCACAGGGAAACCCTCATCCTCTGGGGAACGCACAGGAGCGCTTTGCCTTCTTGGTTTCTCGATAGGTTTCCCGCTCGTTACAGCACCGCGCGGTTATTCGATGACGAACTGCCGTCTGACCTGGGACTGGCTCCGTTGCCTGAATCGCCAGATGGTCCTCGCGTATCCACACCAGAACGCGCCTTGCTGGAGATGCTCAGCGAGGTCGGAGTCCATCAACAGCTAGAGGAGGCGCGCAACATCATGGAATCCGTCCGGCAACTGCGATCGCGCCAGCTGGCGGTACTTCTTACCCATTGCCGCATGATCAAAGCGATCCGTCTCTGCGTCACTTGGGCAGAGGAACTTGATCTTCCGTGGGCAGCGAAAGCACGGGATGCCGCAGCCGACCACATGGGCAGCAGCCGCTGGGTAAAAAGCCTCAAAGATGGCAGCACTCTAATCCTCAAACCCTGATGAACGAGCACTACCTCAATGCTGTCCGACTTCTGTTGGCGGTCGCCCCAGCGGTCTTCCGGGATTCTACTTTTGCTCTCAAAGGTGGCACCGCCATCAATCTTTTCGTCAGGGACATGCCCCGCCTGTCGGTAGATCTCGATCTGGTTTTTGTCGATCACACCACCAATCGCGACGTCGCCCTGGCTACGGTGTCTCAGTCCTTGGAATCGATTCGCGGCGAACTTGTTGATCTCGGTTTCCGGTGCTCGGTGGGAGCGACGTCCGAGGGCAGCGAAGTGAAGCTGTTCGTCGAACGCGACAAGACGCGGATCAAGATCG
>JAGROY010000480.1 GCA_020439995.1 Verrucomicrobiia bacterium | reverse complement strand
TCGGTGGCGAGCACCACCCGGCTGTAGTTCAGATCTTCGATGTCGTCTTCGATGTTCAGGGCGTGCTGCAGCAAGTTGAACTCTTCGTTCTCGTAAACGATTTTCTTAGTGAGTCCGAAGCAGTTAAGCGGCTTTCCACGCAAACTGAATACGGCCTGCGTTTGCACGTCCCTCACCTTGGTGATCGATCCGCTGGCAGAGTCGCCCTCAGTAATGAACACCGTGCTTAAGTCTGAGTCTTTGTGCTTTGAGTTGTAGTGGACTTTGCAATCGCGCAGCTTCTTGTTGTGGATCTTGGCTTTGCGCGCCCGGTCCTTTGCTATTTTCTGGATCCCCTTGAGTTCCTTCCTTTCACGTTCGGAATCCTGGATTCGCTGCTGGATTGCTTTAGCCGTCTCCTTGTCCCGATGGAGGTAGCGATCGAGTTCACGCTGGAGGAAGTTCCCAACGAACGTGCGGATCGTCTCCCCCTCCGGTGCCATGTGTGTCGAGCCTAGCTTGGTCTTAGTCTGTGACTCAAACACCGGCTCAATTACTTTTACGCTGATCGCAGCAACAATGCCATTGCGGACATCGGGCGCCTCATAATTTTTACGAAAATGCTCACGAAAAGCCTTTACAATTGCCTCACGGAAAGCGGATTGATGTGTTCCGCCCTGCGTCGTGTGCTGACCGTTAACGAAAGAGAAATGCTCTTCGCCATATTGAGTTGTGTGGGTGAACGCGACTTCGATATCCTCGGATGCAATATGAATGATCGGGTAGAGCGGCTCTTCAGCCAGATTTTCCGTAAGAAGATCCACCAACCCGTTCTTAGACAAAAATTTCTGCCCATTGAAGATCAAGGTAAGCCCGGTATTCAAGTAGGAATAGTACCGAAGCATCTTCTCTAAGTAATCTTCACGAAACTTGAAGTCCTTGAAGATCTCACGGTCTGGCTCAAAGGTCAGAATCGTTCCCGGTTTGTCCTTACAGGCCTGTGCCCGTTTCATTTCCTCGACCACCTCTGCCCGGCTGAACTGGATTGATTTGGTCTTCCCCTCGCGAACCGAACGGATTTCGAAGAATGACGAGAGCGCATTCACGGCTTTTATACCAACGCCATTCAGACCGACTGATTTTTTGAATGCCTCGGAATCGTACTTCGCACCGGTATTGATCTTCGCCGCGCAATCCATCAGCTTCCCCAGCGGAATTCCGCGCCCATAATCGCGCACGGTCATCACTCCATCGTCCAGCTCAATGTCGATTTGCTTGCCGTGCCCCATCACGAACTCATCGATCGAGTTGTCCAGCACCTCCTTCGCAAGTACGTAAATGCCGTCTTCTGGAGAGGCGCCATCGCCTAACCGTCCAATGTACATTCCAGGGCGAAGGCGGATGTGCTCTCGCCATTCGAGGGTCTTGATGTCGTCTTCGGTGTACTCAGCCATACAGTAGTCGAACCGATATAGTTTAGACTTGTTGATATTTCAATAACGGAAATCTTCTGTCTTGCCGAAGCGCCTGCTCAGCTCTGGACTGGCCAGCGGCCCGGTGTTAACATCATTGACATGATTAAAGGCATTTATCGGCAAGTTTGTGGACTGGCCCTCATCTCGAGCTTTTTTGCGTCTGGAATCGACGCCAAGGCGGATTCCCGCGCTTGGAAGAGCAAGTTTGGCTCGCGCACCGTTGAAGGAGAGTTTGTTGAACTCAAAGATGGCAAGCTGAGCCTGCGCAAACCGGGCGGAGGAAACCTCACCCTTCCGATTTCGGCATTGACCGCTGAGGATCAAGAATTCGCCACACAGGCCCAGAACGCAATCGACGCTCAAAACCGGGTCGATGTCTCCGCTGCCCTGAAGGACAAAATGTTCCGCATGGTGAACGGAAAGGCGGAGCCATTCGCTCTGCCCGCAAAGAACCAGCCTGCTTACTTTCTGTTCTACGTTGTCTCGTCACTCTGTGACACTTGCGTGTCACACGCGCCCCGCCTCAAAGAGTATTATGAAAAGACTCTGGCTCCTGCTTCTGAGATCGAACTGATAGTGATCAGCCTCGATACGGACAAAGAACAGCAGCAGGAATACCTCGCAGGGCAGAAACTCCCCTTTCCTGCGGTGAGCTTCGAGTCCATGGCCGAATTTACGACTGCCGTCACGCCAGGAGTATTCAATCCAGAAGTCGATGGCTGCCAGACCTTCATTCTGACAACTGCAGACGGCAAGGTTCTTGCCAAGTCAGCGCTTGAGCCAAAATCTGCGATCGAGGGCATCCTGAAGCATTAGATAAATGGTGCTTGCGTTTCCATGCCAATTCTCCGAACAGTGCCGTTTTCGCCTTTCCAATGAGCGCCGTCACATCGCCCACACCGACCGAGGGCAATTGAACGCATGAATCTAGCGAGCCTGCTATCGGAAGATCAGATTATCCCGGCAGTTCGAGCCACCGAACGGTGGCCGGCGATTGTTGAACTGGTCAACCATTTGTGCGCGACCGACCGATTGAAGGTGGAGCATCGTGAAAAAGTGCTCCGGCTTCTGCAGGAACGTGAGGACAAGACGAGTACCGGCATTGGTTCAGGCGTCGCTATTCCGCACGCGTTTGCCGAAGAGATCGACGAGGTAATCACAGTATTCGGGCGTTCCGAGGAAGGAATCGAATTTGATTCCATCGACAATGCCCCAGTACAGTTCATCATCTTGTTCATTGTGCCAAAGGATGAATACCAGATGCATCTCCGCACTCTGGCGGCGATCGCAAAAATGTTCACCGACAGCCGAGTCCGCAAGCGACTCG
>JAGROY010000479.1 GCA_020439995.1 Verrucomicrobiia bacterium | reverse complement strand
GCAAGCGCTACTGGTTTCGCCTCCACGAGAAAGGCGGGAAATACCACGAAGTCCCCTGCCATCATCTGGCAGAAGAATGGATGGACCGTTACCTGTTCACGGCAGCAATCAGAGACGACGGAGGCACTCCCCTGTTCCGCTCGACGCGTGGACGTTCGGGACAGCTCACCGATCGCGGGATGAGTAGGCAGGACGTGTTCTCGATGATCCAGAGACGCGCGAGGAAAGCAGGGATCGACGCGGTGCTGTGCTGCCACACTTTCCGGGCGACCGGCATCACGGTGTTCCTGGACAATGGCGGCGAACTTGAAACTGCAGCGACGATAGCTGCGCATGAATCAACTCGCACCACGCAGCTCTACGACCGTCGCGGGGACGACATCAAGCTCGAGGAAGTGGAACGGATCCGGCTGTCATAGACAATGTCAACCACCAGGAATGACTGTAATATAGGGACAGTTGTCCCGTACGCAGGTTCGCCAATAACAATGGTGACGCTCACGTTTAGCAACCGTGTGGTCGAACGCTCCGAGGGCTTCAAAAAGTCAAAATATAGAGTTTGCCTTCTTGCCATTTGAAAGGGTTATCGAAGTAGTCGAGGACATGCTGACAGCACAGAAGGCAAAAGCCTGATTCCCTTCTTAGCTGCTCCTGCTTTCCCGTCCATTTGCGTGGGTGGGGCGATGAGGGCGGCCTTGCCGACCCCAGCAGCGGCAAGGCCGGGAATGCCCACTTTTTGATAAATGGCTTCCAACGCCAAACAAATGTGGGCCAAGAATAGTCCCCGCTTCGATCGTTATTCGTTAGGTTGTAGACTGACCGTGTCTCCCGTCTCCTAAATAGAACGCCGTTATCAGCTGCACTATCTGCTAGAACGCTCGGGTCGGATCCTCTCCCGTAGCCGAAAGAGACAAAATCTAGCGTTTCATTGGTGCTAATAGGCGTTCTAGAAAAATCTGATTCTAGATCGAGGTGATTGCGTACTTTATGGCTAAGAGCCCAACCTTGCGCATCAATCTTGGCTGACCAATTTTGTGCATTTCGATGCTCTTTGCATAGACGAAACATTAATCCCCACATGGAATAGTTTGCTGCATACGTTCGATGAACCCGACCATGGATGCGAACTAGGTGTTCTCCGCCAGTTCCGTCAGTATGCGTTCCAAGGTGCAATGATCCTCCACGAAATGATCCTCCGTGCTCCACAGTAGCCAGAAATTTTCGGGTGTCAGGTAGATGTTGACGGAGCCCGTGTATATCCCAGAAATTCGAATCAGCAAAGAATCTATAGGTTAACCGTAAAGGATTCCTAAGTTCACAACAAGCTCGATCCTTGTTTTTCTCAGTTGATCTATCGAATGTGCGCTCAATATCTGCGAGAGTGCTTTGCAGAGCCGTAGTTACGTCCGGCCCAACTAGGGCGAAACTCTCAGTAACCCAAGGTTGCCCATCGTGTTCGTTGGAGGAACTTTCAGGTCTTCTAGGATTTAGTGTAGATGAAATGCGTTCATTAACCGTATCCCACTCGTCCCTCCCGAGCACGTCGACACTATTCATCACATCATTCCCAACGAAGCCATACAAATTCAGTCCCCCACTTTCCCCGATGGGGTCTCTGGATAGCCACCTGATAAAGCCCCCAAAAATCATCGATTTTTCAGCAGCATGATTCTGGGGACGAAAATCAGCGTAAATCCCTGTGGCTGCAAAAGTTCCGAAAATCTCTGTGGAACTTTTGTTACCTTTACGTTGTTCTACCCGCGCCCCGCGACGTGCCGCGATGCAGCACGCCCACCCGAGAGGGATCGTGCACGGTCTCAAGATGCTTGACTGGCAAACGAAAGCGCCTCTACACTCTCGGCCGATTCCGGAGGAGTCCAATCTCGCGTGACACTTCAGGACTCGCTCCATCGACAATCAGTCTCAAATTGCGCATATGAAACTCAGATCGTGCTTCGTCAACGCTATCGTAGCTCTTGGATTGCTTGCCAACGGTGCCGTCTTGAAGGCGCAAACGAATCCTCCCCATCTCGAGGTAGAGCTACTCCGCGACTCCGGAGAATTCCGGCTTTTCTGGGAAGGCGAAAACGCCGTCGTGGAACAAACGAACCAACTGCCGCCTGAGGGCGAATGGCGCGGGCTCGGAATGCAATCGCTGCTAATCGATGGTCGGCACACCGTCACCATTTCCTCGGACATCAAGCGCCTGTTTTTTCGGTTGCGCTACTTCATTCCTGGAGAGTTGCCGGCGAATTCGGCTGACCTGGCGCCTCCGCTTTCGCAGACCGCGTTCACGTCCATGCACGAAGCGACCGCATTCCTCTACGAGGGGGAAGCCCCTGCACAAATCGGAGTGGCTCCCCGCACGATCGAGATTCACAGCAGCGCCGTGATCCGCGGAAAGGTTTTTCAGCGAAACAACGCTCCGTTGTCAGGGGTTACCATCTCGATCCTGAACCGCCCCGAGTTCGGGCTCACGCTCACCCGCGAAGACGGCAGCTTCGATATCGCCGTCAATGGCGGCGGAACACTGACCGTCCGGTATCATAAGTCAGGATTCTGTGACGCCCAACGTCAGGTCGCGGTGCCTTGGCAGGATTATGCCTGCCTGCCCAACGTCGTGCTGATTCCGCCTGATCCGGCGGTGACCCAGATTCAGTTTGGTTCTGCATCGCCGTTCCAGATTCACTCGGCCACCGTGCAGACCGATGAAGACGGTACGAGGTGCGCGCTCTTGATGTTTCTCCCGGGGACGACTGCGGACATGGAGTTGCCCGACGGCTCCGTCGTCCCATTGAATGCGGGCAACGTGCGCGTGACGGAATTCACGGTTGGCGAGGGCGGACCGGACGCCATGCCGGCCGAATTGCCGGGCAATTCCGCATATACCTATTGTTCGGATTTCAGTTTTGACGAGGCAGAGGCACTCGGCGCCACGCAAGTCACCTTTAGTCACCCGGTCATCTCGTACCTCGAGAATTTCTTGAACTTTCCCGTCGGCTCAGCCGTGCCCCATGGTTCCTACGACAAACAGGAAGGCGTTTGGAGAGCTGACGAGAGCGGCCGCATCGTCAAGATCGTGGGTGTCGGAGGCGGCACGGTCGAATTGGATGTCGATGGAGACGGTATAGCAGATGGCGAAGCCTCGCTCACAGCACTGGGCGTCACCGCCCAGGAACGGCAGCAGCTTGCGGCAACCTATGTCCAAGGTCAAGCTCTCTGGCGAACTCCGCTCATTCACTTTACCGTAAAAGACATGAACTGGTCGGGATCGGGCGGAGGCACATCCTCAGGTCCTCCCGATGAATCGCCGGAAGACGATCCACCGCCAGACGACGACGACGATCCGCCCGGCTTCTGGGTCCAGACTCAGCGATCTTTCTCCTCGGTCGCGATTGCGGGAACACCTTACCAGCTTCATTACGACAGCAGCCGAACCCGCGGCTATGCAATGGCGCGCGAGGTACGCATTCCGCTCAGCGCCGCGGACTTCTTCGGAACCGTTAACCGAATCGGCCTGGAAGTGGAGATCGCCGGTCGTGTATTTACGGAAGACTTCCAGCCTGGGCCTTCGCTTGAGACGACGTTTTTGTGGGACGGAATGGATGCCTATGGGCGCGTCGTGCAGGGTGCCATGCCGGCGACCATCCGGATCTCCTACTTTTACCCGGGACAGTACAACAGCACGACGCGATTCGCGCAGAACGGCATTGGACTCGTACTCACCGGCAGTCCAACCCGCGACGATGTTGAATTAAGTGCGTCATACGTCCGCTGGCTTGGAACTCTGGATATGGTGGCGCAGTCGATTGGCGGGTGGACGCTCAACGTGCACCACGCCTACGATCCGAATCGACAACAGATGTATCTCGGAGACGGTTCCATGCGCACAGTGGCCAATATCGCCACGACGATCCGAACCATAGCCGGAACGGGGGAACTGCCGGATGGTCCACACGAACCCGGCACTCCTGCCACCGAAACTTCGATCTCCAATCCCTGGGAGGTCGCCGCGGCTGCCGACGGAACCATTGTCTTTGGCGACGCGTCGTTGCACCAAATCTTCCGAATTGGCCGAGACGGAGTTGCCAATGTGATTGCCGGCACGGGTAGCCCAGGATATAGCGGAGACGGCGGAGCGGCGCTCGATGCCAAGATCAACACGCCTTTCGGATTGGACGTCGCACCGGATGGCACGATCTACTTCTGCGACTTCAACAATCACGTGGTGCGTGCGATCGATCCCGCCGGGACTATCCGGACAGTAGCGGGAACGGGAATTCCCGGGTCGTCGGGCGATGGCGGCCCCGCGTTATTGGCTAGGCTGCGGTTGCCCATCGGCTTGGACTACGCCAACGACGGAACCATCTACATCGCTGACGCCAACAACCACCGGATCCGGGCGATTGCGACCGACGGAACCATTCGAACTGTGGCCGGCACCGGAGTCGAGGGATTCTCTGGCGATGATGGCTTGGCCACCGCTGCGCGCCTGACATTTCCATTAGGCGTCGCCGCCGACACCAACGGTAATATTTACATCGGCGACACCGGGAATGCTCGCGTTCGCAAAGTTTCTCCGAATGGCATGATCACCACGATCGCGGGAGATGGTATTGAGCCACTCCCCGGCGAGCCGATCGGCGACGGGGGCTCGGCGGAGCTTGCTCGCCTCCACGCCCCGACGACGCTCGAGGTGGACAGCGCAGGAACGCTGCTGATCAATGAAGCAGGTGGCAAGCGCATCCGCAGGATCTCGCCAACGGGGCTCATTTCCTCGGTCGCCGGCGCGGGCCGAGGTGGCTCCCATCCTGCAGACCGCAACGGCGACGGCGGCGCGGCTCTACAGGCACTGCTTGGCGATGAACAATCGAATTCGGGCCCACAGGGCTTGGCGTTTCATCCCGATGGTTCTATCCTTGTCGCGGATTCGCCGAACAGGCGAGTCCGGCGCATCGGGACGGCACTCCCGGGTTCCACCGACAACGAGATCCTGATCCCCTCAGATAATGGCCTTCAATTGTTTCGCTTCGATGAGAATGGGCGTCATCTCGAGACGCTCAATGCGTTGACTGGCGACCAGATGTTTGCGTTCCAGTACGATTCGTCGGGACGACTTTTGCGTGTGGAAAATGGTGATGGACTCGTGACCGAGATCGCCCGCGACGCGACGGGTAATCCCACTTCGATTACCGGCCCCTTTGGCCACGTGACAACCCTCGCAAGTGATGCAAACGGATGCCTGCAGTCGGTTTCGGATCCGCTCGGCCGAAGCTATAGCTTCACCTACGGAGACGGCGCGCTGCTGCTCAGCGAAACCAACCCGGAACTGCAGACAACTACATTCGCCTACGATGCCGCCGGACGTGTCATTGAAGTCGACACGGCGGAAGCGGGCGCGGTGGCTCTTGCCAGGCAAGAATTGACGAACGGTCAAAATGTGATCTTGTCGATACCGGGGAACAATGACGCGCAATTCCTTGTCGAGCGGCTTCAGGGGGTTGGGGAGCGCCGAACCTATACCGACCCGGCAGGACTGGCGAGCACCGAGCTTCGAGGTCAAAATGAAATCGATACCTACTCCGAACCCGATGGCTCCACACAAAGCGTTTCCTATGGCGGCGATCCCCGATTTGGGCTAGCAGCGCCTGTCCGGTCGAGAGATAGCTTTACGCTTCCAGGTGGTCAGCAGATGGAGGTTTTTTCTAGCCGTTCGGCGAAACTCTCGAATCCCGATGATCTCCTGAGTGTGGAAACCGTGACCGAGGTAGCGACTCTGAACGGCGCCATGGTAACGAGACACTTTGACGCCGCCTCCCGAACTTTCACGGAAACACGTCCAGAGAATCGTACTTGGCAATGGTCAATCGACCACATGGGGCGGGTCACCGGCCTTCGATTGGGTGATGAGGCGCTCAATACCTTCTCCTACGATGCAAAGGGTCAGTTCGTCGGGCTGTCCCGCATCGCCAATGGCGACTCGCGGAATTTCCAGCTGGAATACGACGGATCCGGCCATCTCAACCGTATGGTCGATCCCCTCGCCCGCGAGACTTCCTTTCTCACGAATGCGGCAGGCCAGGTGACCCAACTCAACTTGCCTGGCAATCGAACAGTTCACCTGAGCTATGACGGCAACGGCAACCCGGCCACTGTCCGGCCACCCGGTATGGCGGACTTTCTCGTGGAGTTCAGGGAAGACGGCCTAATGGCGGAGTTCACCGCACCGGATTCCGGCGAGGGCCCGCCCACGACCCGCTACCTTTACGACCCGGCCGAACGGCTCATTGCAATTGAGTATCCGGGTGGACCGACGGCGACGTTTGACTGGAATGCAGAGGGCCGGCTCACTCAGCGTTTTGACGGCGCCGTGACTACCACTTATGGCTACTCAGTTGCCACCGGTCAGATCGAGCGTCTCTCCACTAGCGATAGCTCGGTGCTCAACGTTGGCTGGAACGGTCCGGCGATCAACAGCTTCCAATGGACCGGCCCCGTCGCTGGGATCTACCAACGAACACTTAACGACAGAATGATCACCGTTCAGGAAACGATCAATAATGTCGATCCGGTCTTGTTCACCCACGATGCTGATGGGCTGATGGCAAATGCGGGCGATCTCACTACGACCCGGCTCGCCGGAACAGGTCGCGTATCCGAGGTAGTTCTCGGCGGTATTACCGAGACTTATGAATACAATCCGTTTGGCGAAATCACTTCCCAGCACGCAAAGTTCAATGGAGTAACCCTCATGGCGCTGGAACTCGATTACGACGGGCTCGGTCGCGTCATTGCAAAGACAGAGACGATTGCCGGCACGACGCGAAACTATTCCTACAGCTACAATTCCTCCGGCTGGCTTCAAGAGGTGAAGCTGAACGACGAGGTGATCGAGTCCTACAACTACGATGCGACCGGCAACTTGGTAGGCAAGAATGGTGTTGCGGGCACTGTCGACGCTCAGGGCCGACTCGCCACCTTCGGAAATGCAAGCTACGAATACACGGACCGCGGAACCCTGCTCAGGAAACTGGTCGGCGACCAAACAACTCTCTTTTCGTATGACGGATCCGGCGGTCTTAGATCGCTGGAATTGCCCGACGGACGATCTATCGAGTACTTGATCGACGGCGCCAATCATCGAATCGGCAAAAAAGTCGATGGCGTGCTGCAGCGTGGATTCCTGTATAGCGACAGAATTCGCGTGATCGCGGAGCTGGACGAAACCGGAGCCGTCGTCAATCGTTTCGTGTATTTCGGCACGAATACGGTGCCCGCCTACATGATTCGAGGCACGACACGCTACCGAATGCTTTACGACATCAATGCCAGTCTTCGTCTGGTGGTCGAGGTCGACAATGGAGCTATTGCGCAACGCATCGACTACGATGCATTCGGGACAATCCTCAATGATTCCAACCCTGGTTTCCAGCCGTTTGCGTTCGGAGGCGGATTGTATGACCCGGATACCGGACTTGTGCGCTGCGGGGTCCGGGACTACGATAGCACTACGGGGCGATGGACCGCCCGGGACCCGATCTACTTCAGAAGCACGGATCTGAATCTCTATGGCTATGTAAACAACCTTCCACTACAGTCCTACGATCCGCTGGGAGCGTGGGGAGTAGGAGCACACTTCTCAGGCCCGGGCGGATACTTCGCATTCGGACCTGGATTTGGCGGTCAGGAAAGTATGGGATTTTTCGTTGGGTGGGGGCCTCAAGGCCCTTGGGGGACAACTTACCAGAATGCAACGTCGATCAATGGAGGGTTTGGAGGGGAAGGCACACTATTCGGGGGGGGCTTAGATTGGACAAACGCCAAGAAGGGCTGCGAACTCCCCACTTTCTCGCAGCACTCCCAGTTGGATGCGCCGTTTGGAACCCTTACCAGTGACCAGGGACTCACCTCTCAAGGCAGAAGGAGCGGTGTTGACTCCGTGGGTGTCGATATTTCATTGAGCGTGGGGCTTGGGTTTGGCCAGGGGATCTCAACCTCGCAGTGACGCCAAATCGATCGATCACTGACACTAATCGTTTGAAGGGTAGAACAACGTAAGGGTACCAAAAGTTCCACTCGAATTTGGGTCTATCTCCCCAAAGGTACCTAAAGTTCCATAGGGATTGGGTAGAACAACGCAAAGGTACCT
>JAGROY010000132.1 GCA_020439995.1 Verrucomicrobiia bacterium | reverse complement strand
AAAACCGTCCAAGCCCGGATCCTCGAATACGCCGAGGTCATCGGATGGACGATTGTGTCCCGCGAGGAAGCCGAAAGGCGGCGAGGCATCGCCGCAATGACGAATGGCGAATTCAGAATGACGAATGCGAGTTTGTTCTTCAACGACCGACTCGACGACAAGGTGCGGGAATTCAACCCGCGCTACACCGACGCCGAGGGCGCCCTGCTCGGACAGCTCCGCCATCTCCACACCGACATCTACGGCAACCGCGACTTCGTCGATCACCTGCGCAACCGGGGCAAGTTCTTCGGCCACGAGGAGAAGCGCGAGCGCGACCTGATCCTGATCGATTACGACGATCCGGCGCGGAATGTTTACGAGGTCACCGAGGAGTGGGCCTTTCACAACGGCCACTACGGCACGCGGGAGGATGTCGTCTTTGATGCTCCCCGCCGGTCGCACCCTCCGGGCACGTCGCTTCGCTCCTGTCCATCTCGCTCCGCTCGGTTCTCATCAACGGCATCCCGGTGCTGGTGATCGAGTGCAAGAACGCCAACAAGGACGAGGCCATTGCCCTGGGGGTGGACCAGATCCGCCGTTACCACCGCGAGATGCCCGAGCTCTTCGTCCCGCAGCAGCTCTTCACCGCCACCGACGCCATCGGCTTTTCCTACGGGGTGACCTGGAACACCGTGCGACGGAACATTTTTAACTGGAAGGATGAGGAGGGCGGCAAGCTGGAGACCAAGGTGAAGTCCTTCTGCGCGATCCCTCAGGTGCTCGCCTTCCTGAAGGACTACATCGTCTTTGCCGAAAAGGACGAGGAGCTGAACAAATACATCCGGGGCTGGTGCGATGAGAACGGACAACCCACTGAGGAACAGATTCAGGTCAGCTACGATCAGCTCGTGCGAGATGCGGGAATCTCCAAAGGGAGCCTGCGCAAAGCGATCGATGAGGCGCTGGGAATGAACTTTATCAAGCGAATCGAGATTTCCTCTCGTTTACAAGACATCAAAGATGGAACGGTCGAAGGCATCAATTGTGAACAAGTTGAAGCGCAGATGACGACGAAGTTATCATGGCTTCAGTAAAGTTCCATCCCGCAGCGCGAGAGGAACTTGAGATTGCGCTCGAACACTACGGACAAATCGATTATGACTTGGGCAACGATTTCTTCGTCGAATACATCGAACGCAGAATGCTGATTTCAGAAAAGCCGGAGCTTTTCCGTGTCCGAAGTCACGGCGCTCGCCGCGTAAACTCACGGCTATCGGGTGGTGTCCTATTGCCTAATCGGCGGACAGGGCGAGTTTGAAGCGGTATCTGAAGAGCAGAGAAGAAAAACAACCTGCTGAACGTATTAGCAAACGCCTTAGCAAAACTCCGAACACTTAACTCTAAATCGCTTATTATCAAAAACATACGCCCGGCAGGAATCGAACCTGCATCCCTGGTTCCGGAGACCAGTGTAGTATCCATTCTACTACGGGCGCTTTTCGAGAAAATTTTGTTGGGAGAGGCAGTTGGGATCTGTTGAATTCCAGCGTGGAGTCACGTTTCCGTTGATCCGGTTCGCAGAAAGTCTATCAGACACCAGCATCGATGTTTGCGTCAAGCGACGGTTTTGCCTCTTCGCCCCGGAAGATGCCCCCTTTTCCCCACTTGGCAAGTGCGAGTGACTGAGGAACTTTCCCGCCGTTCGCTTCCTGGAACCGCCTCCGCCACACACGTGACCCCTTATCAGCAAAGGACTAAGGCGTTTTGCTCCATCTAATGGCCGGCTCAATACTCCCGAAATGCGGCGGCAGCGGGCGAGATTGACAAGTTTTCAGAGCTATCGGAAAGTTAGACATCATGTGTAGGCCATCAAAAACAATCACGATCGTCACCGCGCTCGCGAACTTCTCCGTAGCGGTTTCACTCAGTCAGGCAATCGATTTCACCGTCTCGTCATCGGAGGTAACGGCGTCGAGGACAGTTGATGAAGGGTTCCGAACTTTTAGCGCTGCGTCCGGAAAACTGCCGGTCAGCAAGTCGCTCTCGGCGAACGAATCCTTCAATTTCGATGCGTTCCTCCTGTTCACTGATGAGTCCAAAGTGAACAATGAGGAACCGCCAGGGGGTGACCCCACGCCGTATCCGATCACCGCGACGGTGACATTTACAAGTCCTGTGGCGAAGACGTTGACCTTCACCGGCAAGACGGTGGGAGAGGAAGACTTCAGCGTAGTTCCCGCCTCCGCACAGGTGAGCCAACTGGCCCTCATCGCATGGGGCACTGCCAATCCAGAGCTGGCGGGGCTGGCACTCGGGCGCGGCAGAGTGAGCTGGGATGCGCCCCAATCCTTTGATCTGGGCGGAGGCCTGACGGCGGTGGTGACGCTGAAGCCTGCTACCTACAATGATGGCCTGCAGTTGAGGGGCCCCGGTGTCGGGCAGGCAGGGACAGTCGAAGCCGAAGTGAAAGTGACATCCGATTCCGGCCCACGGCAGGCGTTGTTTGCCGTGCGCCATGTGGCGATCGTGGGAGACATGTTAGAGGTGGAATGGGAATCCGAACTGGACCGTCTCTATCAGGTGCAGACGACGCAGGGCGACGGCCAGATCAACTTCACCGAAGGCAGCGCCACGATCGTGGGAAAGCCCGGCTCCACTTCGTCGATGGTTCCGATCCCTCCTGACACGGAAGAGCTTTACGTCCGTGTCATCGTCCTGCAACCGCAGTAGTTGGATTGTCAGGGTTCAGCAGCACTGTTCGTTCCATGAAGTGGGTGTCACCTTCCACGTCCCCAGTTGCCTCTACCACGGTCAGGTGCCACGATATTCTTAACGGCTTCTTCGGAGAGACCGCTCGTTGGCAGCCAGGCTGCCGCTGCTTCCTGATCCTGCCGGAACCAGTCCCGGGCAACGCGTGACAAGGTCTGGTTGCGAAGGTCGGGATCGGTGATCGTTTGCGCCCAGGTCACTGCAGACTCGCCGTCTTCGCGGGACAGTTCGGTCGCGAAGCCTTCTATCGCTGAATTCTTTGCGGTAGAATCTGGCATCTGCGCAAGGTACTCGCTCGCAGCCATCGGATCTTTCTCAGTCCACTCATCGAGTGCTTCTTCAAAGGCCTCGGCCTGAGCGTTCTCCGGCAGATTGCCTGCCCAGTCGATCACCGCCTGAGGATCCGCTTCCGCCCAGCGTTCCGCCACCTGGCTCACGGCCCGATTCGCGTAGTCTTCGCCCGCATGCTGTCCAACCCAGGTCACAGCACTCTCAAGATCTTCCCTGGCATAGGTTCCAGCAATCCGATCCATCGCTCCACCTTTAAGGTCATCGTCACCAATCGTCGACACCCAGTTTGCAGCAGCTGCGCTCCCCTGCTCAAGCACCTCTTCAGCGATGGTCGACATCAAACGGCTCCTCCCCCGATCGTCCGCTGGAAGTGACGACACAAAGCCCAGAGCATCGTCGACCCCCTTGACCAGTAGCCCCTGAACGACGCCATTCGATAGCATCCCCCGCTGACGCTCGTCCTCGATAGAACTCACATAGGAGGATGCCGCCGTCGAGTCGGCAGTGGCCCAGCCAGACACTACAGAGTACATGTCGAACATGCCTCCGCCATCACCACCCGGACCTCCGCGCCCACGATTGTTGCCGCCGTTCGCCGCTGCCTCTTCCTGACGCTTCTTCTCCCGCGCGGCAAGTTCCTCTACGGCTCCCTTGCCATCCACACGCCCCCAGGCGTTCAGCAGCAGCTGCATATCACCGTTGTCCCCACGACCACCTCCACGCCCCCAGCCACCCCGCGAGGCTTCGCGCACCGCATCGTATGCAGCGACTGCGTTCTCCGCCGTCAGCTCGCCAAGCAATTGTGAGAACAACTCACGCTTTTTGAGCGGATCATTTTCATTCATCACTGACTTGATTGCATCAGCCATCTTGTCCGGGTCAATGCTTCCATTGCGCATGTAAGCGGCAAATGCGCCTTCCATTCGCTTGCCGGACTTCTGGGATGCCGCATTCGCTACTGCGGCATTTGCCACGTCCAGTTCCGTTGTCGAAGTCAAGGTCACATTGCCTCCGCCGCCTGGCGCGGGCGTGGACGGAGCGATTCCGGCTGGCTTCAATTTCCAGCCCAGCCCGAAGGCTGCGGCAGAGGTGACTAACAGGGTACCAATGATCAGCGGCTTGTTGTTCATAAATTACGGGATGGAAGGGCTAGAGGTTTGGGTTCAATAGTAAGTGGAGTGTGCTCGTCTGCGGAAATCCGTGCCTTTCCCTGCAACCAGCGATCAATTTCGTCAAAGCCTGGTGCCCGCAGCAGACGCACATCGCCGTCGGTTGAAAAGGGACTTGCAGCCGCGACGAGCCAGCGACCATCCGGTGAAAAACGCAGATCCGTGAGCGTGTTGCCAACGCGCCGAATCGACAGCATTTCCTGCTGGGTTTCGATGTTCCAGAACTTGAGCGTACTGTCGTCACTGGAGCTGACGAGAGTCCGGCCGTCCGGCGAAAACGCTATCGACCACACACTCTGTTTGTGCCCGGCACATTCACCGATCAACTCTCCGCTGCCGGTATCCCTGAGACGCACGGAATTATCGAAATCGTTCCGATCATTCGTTGTGGCCAAAATTCGCCCGTCCGGGGAAACTGCAAGATTTCCGCCCGGGCGGATGGTCATATCAATCCTCCGGCGCATTTGAAAATCAGAGGTGTCCCAGACTTCGACACCTCCGCCATTGCGGCGACCACACACAACGATCATCACCGTTCCGTCACCCGAAAAGAATGCCCGCTCCGCAGCGATGGTAACAACCGGGCCTGGGCCCTCGCCCGCGCCGCGCTGAAGATCCCACACGGTGAGCGGTTTTCCACGATTGCCCACAATCAGGTAGCGACCTTCCGGTGACAGTTCCACCGGCCCTGCCCGCTCCTGCCCGGTATCGAGCGTTGTAATCTCGCGCGACTGCGTATCCCAAATGCTGACTCTGCCGTCCTCTCCTCCGTGCGCCAGCTTCCTGAGATCGGCACTGATGGCCACTGCCCTGCCGAACCAGTGCTGAGTGATCAGAGACGACAGCTCGATAGAGTGCGTCATCTGGCGTGTTCCCAGATCAAAGAATCCAACCCGGGCGTCGCGCCCCAGAGCAGCCATCTGCTTGCCATTGGCCGAGATAGCCATCGGTCGCCAATGCCCCTGAATGACATCGCCATCAGCCACAGCTTCCATCGGCCAGGTGTTCAGAGAGCCATCCTTTCCTCCAGCGATGACTGATTTCCCATCCTGCGAAAATGCGACAGACCAGACCTCATGCGACTGTCCCCGCAGGGTGGTGAGGTGTCTGCGTGTCTCAAGATCCCACAAACTTACGGAGTGATCCCAGCTTCCCGTTGCAAGCGTTCGCCCGTCGGGACTCAACGCAAGACAGGAAATCACACCAGTATGATAGACGACATCGGGGTTGGATGGCATCGGCTCCAACTGCTTGCCCGTGGCCACATCCCAGATGCCGAGAATAAAAACTCCCTGATCGCTCAATCGATTACGCGGCGCGATCACTTGCTTCCCGTCCGATGAGAAGATGATCTGTCGGCCACCGATCACGTACGGCCCCATGAGGCCTGCGGAATCCTCCAGCTCGCGCAATGCATCACCCGTCCTGGTGTCCCAAATGGTCAGGCCGCCACGGGTAGTGGTCACGATCAACTCATTGCCTGGAGAGAACGCTACCGGCGGAAAGGCCCCGACCAGCAGTGTCTGCGGGGACAAGGTTGCGGCGTCGATTATCTGGATACCATCACCACGGCGCGTTGCCATCAGCGAGCCATCGGGAGACAACATAACGGAGTCCTCTTCCTGTGGCAGCCTGGCGTGCTCAGTAAAGGTGCGCAGATCCCAGGCGTGAATCGAGCGCTTCCCAGAAGTCACCAGTGTCTCGCCGTCCGGCAGGAACGCGACGCCCTCGCCACTGATCGGCAAAGTGGTGACGAGCGCCTGGCTGCGAACGTCCCAGATGTTGACGTGCTCGGGCGTCCCAGCGGCGAGCATTTCACCATCTGGTGAGACCGCGAGAGCATGCACCGCGCCATTTTGATTCGGAAACGAAATGTGCCTGTCTCCGCGACACAACCCGGCAAGGTAACGCCACTCAAAACCGCGCAGATCCGGGCCATCGTCCGCATCGGGCCGGTGGCGTTCGATCAACTGCACCGCCCGGCCGAAGTTTCCCTCGTCCAGCGCGTGCTGCGTCAGATTGATGTCAGCAACGTAGGTGTTCACCCGCGCCGCACGCTCGCTTGTCAATGCCCGGTGCCAGCCCTCCTCAGCCTGCGCCAGCAACTTGGACTGATTCTGTTCCGCCACATAGGCAATCCGCTCTGCCTCCCGCGCACGCAACATCTGCCAAGTGCTGACAGCGGCACCAGCAACGAGCGTCGCCGAAAGACAGGCTGCCGCCGCAAAAACACCGCGATGCCGACGCACCAGTTTCTGCAGGCGATACAGTGTGCTCGGCGGACGCGCCAGCACCGCCTGCCCGTCGAGATGACGCTGAATGTCGAGCACCAGATCGTGAACCGTCTCATAGCGACGACGACGATCTTTCTCCAGGCACTTCATCACGATCCAGTCGAGATCGCCACGCAGCAGGTGCACCAGCTCAGGAGAATCCATGCGCCGGTGCCGGGCGATCTCACTTTGATCCGCGTTCAACATCGTCGCCAGTCGCGTGGAAGGCGTCGCAGGCTCAGACTCGCGAATCGTACGCCGGCACTCATCCAGTCCAGACTCACGAAGCATCTGCGCATCAAAGGGCGTCTTACCCACAAGCAACTCGTACAGCAACACACCGAGTGCATAGATATCACTGCGGGTATCAATATCCAGGCCACTCATCTCCGCCTGCTCAGGGCTCATATAGGCGGGCGTGCCGATGAATGCCTGGTACTCGGTGAACAGAGTCTTGTCCGTAAGCCGCTGCTCCGTCGCCTTCGCGATGCCGAAATCGATAATCTTCGGCACCGGCACACCATCGTGCAGGGTCACCAGAATGTTCGAAGGTTTAATGTCGCGATGAATGATCCCCTTCTGGTGCGCATGCTGGATCGCATTACTCACCTGAATGAATATGGCCAGCCGCTCGCGGGCGGAGAGATTCTCCTTATCGCAGTACTCAGTGATGGGAATTCCCCGCACCAGTTCCATGACAAAGTACGGTCGCCCAGTGTCCGTAGCCCCAGCATCCAGCACTCGCGCGATGCTCGTGTGATCCATCATCGCCAGCGCCTGACGCTCCGACTCGAACCGGGCAATCACGCTGCGCGTATCCATCCCCAGCTTGATCACTTTCAGCGCCACTCGCCTGCGCACAGGCTCCTGCTGCTCCGCCATATAAACGCGACCACAGCCACCCTCGCCAATTTTTTGCAGCAACTTGTACGGACCGATGCGCTCACTCGTCTGGTCATCCACTCCACGAGTACCAGCACTGGCCACCTCCCGCGCTCCCGCCAGCGCCGGTTCCTGCAGAAAACCACCCAGTGTTTCCTCATCTTCCAGAAATGCGGCGACCTCGTCCCTCAATGTCGCGTCTCCACCACAGGCCTCCTCAAGAAAAGCAGCCCGCGCAGCCGGATCAGCATGCTCCAGCGCCGCGAGAAAAATCTCGCGCGAGCAGGCACCCGTGCTTTTCGTGGTTCCATTCTGCATTCGCAACATTGACATAGCTTCCAGGAAAATGGCATCCCGAACACCCATCCATGCGCCGAAAACCCCGAAGAGCCGCAGAAATCCGCAATATTTTCCATCCGAGCGAATCCACCGCCACCAATCGGAAACACACGATCACACGAATCGCCGCGTCAAAAACTTCGAAAAATTGACACCGTCCGCCCCGGTCGTTAGTGTCCCTGCTATGAAGACGAGACACGGGCGTTCGAAACTGGTGCTGTATGTAGTCACAACCTGTCTTCTTCTGGCGGGACAAGCGATCTGCCAGGAGTCCGATGATTCCGATCCGCCAGCCACAACCAAGGAGGGTCTCCTCAAACGACTCTTTACCGGAGCGGAAGCCAACCCTTCAGCAGAGGCAGATAGTGCGCCCGGCGATGAACCATCCCAACGACTCTCTGCCGAAGCAGGAACCAAACCGCAGGCAAAAGCAGATGCGCGTGAACCAGGCGACGACCTTTTTGATTACGCGGGAGTCCTGTATGGCAAACGCTTCTTCGATCTCGCGCTTGACAAGTATCGCCTGTATCTCAGCACCTACCCTGATGGCCGCCATGCCGAAGTAGCGCTATATCGAAAAGCCGAATGCCACCTCAAAACGGGATCCCCCGATCGAGCGATCACCGACTACAAAGCGCTGATCAAATCCTTTCCAACCAGCACATACACGAGCCCGGCAGCCTATCGAATTGCATCACAAGCTTACAACAAGGAAGATTACACCGAAGCGAATCCGTACTTTGGAATCGCTGCAGAGCACGCGGAGATTGAGAAACTCAAGATCGCCTCATTCTACTATCAAGCCCGCTGCCTTGAACTCACAAAACAGCACGATCAGGCAAAGGAAATCTACACTGCAATTCTTTCCAAATACCCGGAGTCGGAAATGTATCCAAAGGCGGCATTGAGCCTGGGGAATATCTCCAGCTCAGACAAGAAATTTGAAGAAGCCCTGAACTACTTCGAAATGGTCACGTCATTCAAACCCAGCGACGAAAACGTGCAAAGGCAGGTCGAAAGAGATCTCGAAACCACCCGAGAATGCCTCTATCAAAAAGCACTTTGCCTGCGCAAACTCGACAGAAACGACGAAGCCACCAAACTCCTGCAAACCCTGGTAGTAGAGCCCACCCGTGATGATGAGTGGAAGAAAAAGGCACAAGCTGCACTACGCCCCACATCACCCCACCCCCAGTAACCCAACCGAACACAGCCTGAGCTTTAGCTCCCCCCCCGCAACCCCAGCAAGAGTCAATGAGACCGCGTCGTTGATGACGCGGAAAGTCGATGTGGACGATCGAGTGCGGGGCTACGGCTTTGATGCTTCAATGAGACCGCGTCGTTGATGACGCGGAAAGCGCAATCATGCGCGCGAACCATTCCTGCTGATCGATGCTTCAATGAGACCGCGTCGTTGATGACGCGGAAAGTCGCTCAGCTCATCGGCTGGAAAGGCGTGATTGCAGCTTCAATGAGACCGCGTCGTTGATGACGCGGAAAGTGGGCGGCTCATGAGTTGATCTGGAAGCCGACTCCGGCTTCAATGAGACCGCGTCGTTGATGACGCGGAAAGGTCGACGTCTGCCCGGGCACCGGAGGCGAACGGTTGCTTCAATGAGACCGCGTCGTTGATGACGCGGAAAGGCCTCTGAGAAATACGCCCTAGAATGCAGTTCGCAAAGGACGATTTGCGAGCGGTGGTGGTTTCCTCTCGTAATCATTCTGTGGAAACAATCATTTCCGGATTGTAAGTTACTTATTTTCAAAGATCGCGAGCGCTTCCCAGAGTTTCCGCACCATTCGACCTCTCGGCAGCTTGGCGGTTGAATACCCAGTCAGCTGGGACTGTATTTACAGTCACCTCGTTAGCACTGGAGTCATCTACGGCTTTCCATCATGCACTGGGTTCTCCGTCACACGATGAAGCAACGCACTTGAGGCTTCCATGCTTTCCCTAGACAATCAAGCTTGAGCGTCCAGTCGAGATTGGCAGGGCCGATATTGAGGACGATCAACTGGTCTTCTTTTTCGTGCAGGATTTCCCGGCTGGTGGCGAGCAGGCGAATGCGTTCGGCCGCAGTGAGTTCGCACAGGAACACGGAATACTGGACGTGTTCGCCATGGTCGCGGAGTAGATCGAAGAGCCGCGCTCTGCGCTTGTCCCCTTCACGCGTGGAAGTGACATCGTAGGTGCACAGGTAGAGGCGGCGGTCGGTAGAAGTGGTCAGCGCACGGCGGGCCATGGGATCGTGGGGATATCGCCGCGCAACCAGCGGGTGAGCAATCTGGCCTGGATGCGGAGGATCGTGCGCCAGGAGCAGCGGTAGTCAAATTCAGGGTGAGTGTAGAGCTGGTCGAGCCGTTGTTCCCATGCCCGCAGGAATGCTTTCCGGCCACTGGGCAGCAGCGCACAGCCGTTGGCGTTGTTGACGAAGTCACCTGGGCCGACCATGCCGGTATTGATGGCGGTGATAACGACGCTGTCCGCAATGATGGGCCGGAAGGGCTCCATGAGATCGAGGGCAAGCGCAGGGCGACCATGGCGGGGCTGATGGTAGAGCCCCCACCACGGGTCAAGCCCTTCCCCCCAGAGGGCGACGAGGCATTCCTTTGCCAGCAGCGCGTAAGCGAAGGACAGCAGGGCATTGACCGGGTCACGCGGCGGTCGGCGGTTGCGATTGTTGAAATGGAATTCTGCCAGCTCGCCAGTCTTGAGCATCGATGAAAATGCAGCGAAGTAGAGTGCGGCAGCCTGGCCTTCCCAGCCGAGAATGGGTGAAAAAACGGACGCACCAGCAGAGCTGGCCTGACTGTCCGGATGGGTGCTGACGTCAGTGTTCGCTTCGCCCCCCTCGGAATCAACCTCACGCTGGCGAATTTTCCGGATGCTGACGGCAATGCCGTTGATGGCAGTATCGCGTTCGGTGCCACTGCCGTTGCGCAGCAGAAGCGCGCGCTGGTTAGCGGCCTTGGCAATGACAAGATCCCACGCAAATGCAGTGCACCGCGACGGACTGGCTGCGGCGGTGTATTGATCTGAACGTGCATACGCGTTCTCGATATTGATGCCGTGGCTGACACCGTGGAACCATCCGCCAGTGGACAGATGCACCACGGGAATCCCCTTCTCCATGAACAGATGCAGCGCCTGTGCGGATACCTGCACATTGCCCATCAGGACGACCTGACTCACCTCGATGAGCCGGGCTCCGCCGATGGTTTCCTTTTGTTTTGTGACAGTGAGACGCTCGCCAGTTTTCCCCACACGAGCACCCTGCTCCTGCACGTAGAACGGCATGGCGCGGTCGCGTGCGGCGAACAGCCGGCGAATATCCGGGCCAGCGTGGGAATCTGGTGCAGCTGTTTCCGTTGTGGATGCGGACTCAGCTTCAGCATCCGGCACAGTGCGCAGGGCATTGGTTTCATCTGGCAGGCAAATGCCGCAGAGCGAACACCCCCAGCACTTGGGACTGTCTTCCAACGGCGGTGGCATCACCGTGGTGGCACGCGCCGCCTGAATGGCCTTGATCGTCTGGCGCGTCTCTACTTCCAGCTCGAAAGTGAAATCGATCCACACCCGCACACGACTGCCCGCAAAATAAAGGTAGCCGTGCTCACTGCGATACCCGTGCGCGCGGAGCAGCAGTGCCTGCGCCATCAATTGTGCGCGCTCGGGCGGGTAACTCTTTTCCGGCGTCGCAGGCACGCGTGACTTCTTCGTCTCCACCGGAATCGCCTCGCCGCCTTCCGGATCGGCGGAAACAAGGTCGAGCTTACCCATGAGCCCGAGCTTCTCACAGCCCAGCGAAACACTGCGCGCGATCTCCAGAGGAGGATCGTCACCCTCCGGAGGTGTGGCCGCCGGTTCGGCACCGGACTCCCCATCAGCCCCAGTCTTGCTCTCCGGCAGCAGGTGGTCGATGCGGTCGACCCGCCGATGCACGTCCTTTCCCTCAAGCGTGTGAATATTATCCTCCCACCGCCCTTCTACATACATGAGGTGGAATCTTCGCGGGCAGTAGGTGAACTGGGCGACCATGTCCACGGTAGCCCAGTCCTCAGGGAGGGTGCTTGAGAGTTCGTTGCCCATGAAGAATGCGGTTGATGCTATGCTATCGGAACCAATCTAAGTCTAATTGCGCAGCCGGTAGCGCTGGGTAGGGCTCCTCGGGGATTCGGGCTGAGTCATCTCGATTACACCAGCCTCCAGAGCAGACTGAAGATAGTTGACCCGAAAGGTAGGACGGTGGCTGAGCTTGAGCCGCTTCATGAGTTCTGTAGCGGACAGTTGTTCGCCGGGTCGGAGCACCACAAGTAGTTTAGCTACTTGGTCGGTTACTTGGCCGTCTACTTGGTCGGCTTGCCGCAGGCATTCCAAGATCGCTAGGAGGATGAACTCGACGAAGGCCGCGCTGTTCCCCTGCTTATCGGAAGCTGCGAGGGCAGCGTAGTAATCCCTTTGTCGAGCTTCCACGACTGTCTCCACAGGCAGCCATGCCAACTCTGGTTTCCATTTGGATAAGACGAGCGTTTGCCACAATCTGCCGATTCTGCCATTGCCGTCTGCGAACGGATGAATAAACTCAAGTTCGTAATGAGCCACTGCACCAGTGAGAAGCGGATGGAGCTTCTCCCGTTTCAGCCAGGCGAACAATTCGCCCACCAGTCCACGAACCCGTTCTGCTGGTGGAGCCATGTGAACCAAATCTCTGCCACGGAAGATGCCGACGCCGCCAGATCGAAAACGTCCGGCTTCTGGAACTAGCCCCGTCATCAGTGCACGATGTGCAGCAAGTAGATCAGCAGTACGGAAGGGAGACCAATCGCCCAACCGATCATAGGCGACAATCGTATTTTCCACCTCACGAATCTCGCGCTTTGTGCCGAGCACGCGTTTGCCATCAAGGATGGCGGATACTTGGTCGATCCCCAGAGTGTTCTGCTCGATGGCCAACGATGCTTGAATCGTGCGAATGCGGTTCTCCCGACGGAGCTTCGGTGAAGGGGCCGGCCCGGCAGCTGCCCCGCGCGCACCCAACTGCTCGCTAATCTCGGCAACGAGATTGATGTGGCGAGAGGTGATTGGCAGCGAGAATGTCGGGGGATCTGGCACCGGGCTTAGAATATGGGTTCAGCATTCTGAAAGAAAACATTCTTATTCGGATCAGAAATCCGGCTTGACCGCCATGCCCGGAGAATCCCCATCGCAGCCAACTCGTCAAGGCGAGAGCTAGCTGTGCCATGGAGTGCTCGTGTGTGTAGTATTGTATAAACTTCCGCACGAGTTAGACTAGGAGTCCATATCGGCCAACAGAACGCCCGGTTCGTGAATCCAGCAGTCAGTACTTTCGTTTTCCTATCAACCAATGGGTAAAATGCTAGCCCAAGAAGTGCGAGCAGATTTTTGGGTGGATGATCCCTGAACTGTGGAATCTCACCGAAATAGGCTGCAGAGCGGTATTCACTGGGAGACCAACGCAACGTAGGAGCATCGTCACACATTTCAACGTTACGGCCCAACACAGCTGAGAAATGTTGCGGCGAGTAAAAATTTGAAGCAATTCGCTGAGCGCCATATAACAAATATTTTTCTCCTTGTTTATTTGCCATCGAGAAATAACTAATCTCAGCGACGTCCCTCTTAATCTTTTTGTCGTAGCTTGAATGTACCTGTGAAGTCAATGACAAAGTCAAGTTGACTGTCGGTCGCGAAGTATGCTCATCGTCCATAAAGTTCGATTGATGCCACAAAAGCAATTTGTGTACTAAGGAGGGAGGAAGTCTCGCGGTTGCACCGGTGACAGTTGAATTCACTGATGTACCCGAAAGAATATGCGCCTTTGCCTGCCTCTCTTTCCCTTCTTTATGATACTCGTCAGCTTTCCAAACCTCAAGTTCATCAGCAAGATTCTGAGGGAGATCGCTATTTAGAAAGAGGTCACGAATCCACTGGCAATGTGACACTTCCCAGTTTTCCTCCAACCTACCTTCAATTGAAATCACGGGGCACAATTCATTCCACTTCATCGTCATGTTGCCCCCGGAATACTGAGCATTCAAACTCTCGAAAAGGCCCAGAGCTGCAAGAAAATCACGTGGATTGTCCTCCCGCAAGCCTTTGAGTTCGATAGCTGTTTCGTTTCTACTGCTCATGAATCGGTCAATGGTGAAGGGTTGGCACTCTCGCGCTGATCGGCGAGACGAAGAAGAGTTTCGAGGTCAATGTCGTTGAATTAAGGAT
>JAGROY010000131.1 GCA_020439995.1 Verrucomicrobiia bacterium | reverse complement strand
GGGAGAATTCAGACCCCACAAAGATTCGGACGAAGCTCCGTTTGAATGACGGAGGAGCTGAGCAATTGGAAAGAACCATTACCGCTATCGAGACGAAAAACGGCTATAGACCGTACGATGCCAGTAAAAAGGGACGGCCAGAAAGTGGAGAAATTGATTACGATGCAATCCTGATCAAGACCGTTGCCAACTAGTTCTCCGAACCTCGTGATTTAACGAAAGAAAATACCATTATGAACAACAAACATTTAGCATGCGTGCTCTTGGGGGTTGTAATTGCGCTCCTCGGCTACGTGACGCTTACGATTCAAGGGAAAGCCACCGATATGCAGCAGCAGGCGGAAACAGCCAAAAGCAACGCGGACGCAGCTGGTGAATCCCGTCGGACACATCAGAACAAATTCACTAAGAGACAGAATGAAACAGCAAGCTTGCGCTCATTCCTCAACCGTTGGGAGCCAAGTTTCGCTGCGATCTCGAACGTGGATGTCGGAACCAAGGAAATTGACAATCAAGTTCGGCTTGGACAGCTCACTAGTTTGTCCGGTCGAGTTCAAGAGCAATCGGACAATAAACTTAAAGGTAACTATCTTGCGAGCACTATTAGGGGGAACTTCACGTTTGAGGATGAATATGCAAAGTGCATCAACTGGCTCGGTCGTATCGAGAAAGATCTCCCAACTAGCAGGATCTGGCATTGCAGAATCGGCAAGGGCCAGCGCGCAGATGATATCAAAATGGAAGTAATACTAGACTTGCCACTGGTGAAAGGAGAGCCCAAATCATGAAAAAGAATAATCTCGTTCTAAAGTTTTTCCTGGCAGGTGGAATCGTCACTGCTAGCGCGTCCGCTCAGGATGGAACAGTTAGCGATTCCGATCTGCTTGCGATCGGAATTCTGCCATCCACCATTCCTGTGCTGGATGGATCAGAACCGGAAGTACGACCTATCGCTGCCGGGGAGACCAATCCTTTCTCCGAGCGTGTAGTGGACACACCACAAGTGGCTGTCCAGACAGAAAGCGAAGAAATGAAAATCGGCAGGCTGATCAAGGATATGCCCGTGCATGGGGGGCTAATGAAGCGTCCTGGAGGGCCAAAGATTCTTCTAGGCGATCTGATTCTCCAGAAGGGGGCATTAGTGCCGCAAATTCTAGAAAATCAAACGGAGCAACTCGTTGTACGCGAGCTTGATGACGAATCGATCGAACTCGCGTTTCTGGAAACTCCAGATTACAAAGGACCACCTCGAGTCATCGTGATTCCTCTGGATATCCGCCCGACGGTGGGGCAGGTGCTTCCCGGTGGTAGCCAAGATCTGGTGGTTTACCGTGGCAGGGACGAGATGGCTGCTGAAGATAAGCTCGCTGCGGTATTGGCCTCAAGAGCCACGGGAGGTTCTATCGGCACCATTCTTCCTGGTATTACGGTGAATGGTAAAACAGCCAAAGTAGATAAAGCGAATGGATTGAAAAGCCTGCTTAGGAGCTATGGCCAACCCAATGCAAACGGTATCACAGGTAAGCCTCTGCCGACCGCACAGGGAGCTCTACCGGAAATCAACAAGGACGGCACTAATAGATTGAGTGGAACCCCAAGGGAAATGCCAGCTAGCGCCGGGAGGCAAGGGGCAACTGGATCCGTCGCTCCTTTCGATTTTGGAGGCTTCAACATGTCGCCAGCAGAGGGATCGCCAGAAGCACCAGAAACTTCCGCAGCCAATCCCGCGACCCAGCCAAGGGCGACAGCTCCAGCCAGGAACTCTGCACCAGAATTGCCTTCGTTTACCAACTAGATAAAATAGATGTCGTCGTTTAAAAAAAAACTGAAGAACAACTACGGGTTCTCGCTTATTGAGCTGGTAGTTACATCAAGTCTTGTTGTGAGTTTCTTTGGAGCGGCGGCATTGGCGTATCGGGCGGTTTCGGTGAATCAAAAACGATTGGCAAAATTTGGCGGAGTAGACATCGGTTCGGGCAATGCTCTGAATTTTTACGGACTCTCAGACTCAGAAAAGGACGTGTACTGGGCTCCTAACTACGGAACCAGCACGCGAGCGGATTCTATGCGAGATCTCTTCTATGATGATATTCAGCATGCTTCGGCGGTTTACTGTTTGCCAAGAGCGGGAGCAAACTCAATTCGTCCAACGACGATCGATTTGACGGGAAGTTACAGGGGAACCGACATCGATACTCCCAGCGAATTCATCGAAGTATTGGATGACGCATACTCCGCAGCTGACACAACGTTTTCAGCGTATCGTGGAGTGCCCGACTCTGCAGACAGGAATGCGACCATTTTTCTCCTGCAGCCGAGTTCGTCCGAGTCTCAGCTTTGGGTATGGTCGATATGGGAGATAGATTTCGTGACTGTCACTTCTCCTGAACCTGGCACGTATGCATCGGTGCGTCGTTATGTAAATAGCACGTTGACTCGAGTCTACGATGTGTTCTATCCCGCCGGGGCAAATACGGCAACATTCGGCGTACCCTTTGTTCACTTTGAGCTTAAGAACCGAAGCGTGTTGAACGAAGGAGCCTCAATTGATAGATTTAAGGTCGCCGAATCTCAGCCATTCTACTTTGTGTGGTGGCCAGACCCCAGCACTCCGATTCTTGAAGCGGGTGCGAACGCCAGCACCTATGGAAGCTCAGATCCAAGGTCCGCGTATGCGATGCACGAGGGACAAACCAGCTACTTTTTCGTAGTTCCCATGTTTCCAAGCTTACAATGAAAGTATACCACAATTCTTATCGTCATATATGCAGGCGCGGCGACCTTCGGGGCGCTGTTCTTGTAATGGCGATGATCGTCGTTATGATCGGAGGTCTTGCGATGACCGGATCGATTGTTCTGCTGCATGCGCGGATGCAGTATACCGAGCAGCATTTGTCCTCTGTCCAGAGAAGGATTGCTGAATCGAATGCCAGGGCGCTTACCCGGGAATACCTGCTTGAAAATGTAATTGCATCGTCATCCGGCAGTGGCGGAACGTTTACTCCAGGCACCTCATGGGGCCAGACCACCATTCCTTCGTGGTCGACGGCAGCTATGAATTCAACCGCGTTTCCAGCTGGCAACAATCTCGTCTCTTCTGCTAGTGGTTTCCCCTATGCAGCGACTTTCCTGAGTACTATTTCAGACGGTGCGGATTCCAGTACCTACAAGGCCTACATGAACTCACGCTCACCGCTGTTGTCGGGCGACTTACTGGTAGTTCACCAGCCGTTTGATACATCACTCGCTATCTCTGGATCGCTCGACGTGATTGGGCGATCGGTGATTTATGCTCCTGCAAGCCCCAATAGTTACAACTTCACCACAGAGGACTTTGCTGTGCCACGCGGAACCACAGGATTTTCTCTCAACGATGGATCGGGAAATGCTCTACCAGGAAGCAATTTTCCTCTTGGACCTGAGACCGCCGGGCCAAGTGTCGGAGACCTTGGCTATTCGGGAACGCTAAATGTGATTGATAACTCCGCCAACCCAGGGAACTCGTTGTATGCAAAGCTGAACGGCGGCGGATTCAGCTCGATTTCGGTGTCAGGGACTACTCCCACAAATAACCGAGGCGTCGTATCCCTCGGGGACGGGAATGTTTCTATTACATTAGATGATGATTTTATGACGAATGTGATTATTACAGATGCAACCGCTGTCACTCTAGTCGGCCAGAACTCCGGAACGGCATTGGCAGATGCTGATTTGTTGCCCGCAATCATGATACTGATCCTCCAAGGAGGAGGTATTGATCTTACAACGATCAGCTTTCAGAATCAAAACAACCGCCGTCTGCACTTAGGGGTAAAGAAGACATCGACCACTACTCCTGTTCAATTCAATTTTACATCGAGTCTCAGCGATATCAGCTGGCGCTTGCTGCTGACGGCTGAGAGTACGCCAATTGTATTGAACAAGACGGTCGGTGGGTCGATGAACCTCTACGGTGGAATCCGAACCAATGGTTCCGTGACGGTGGCCTCAGGAACATCAACGACGCTCCGGCGGGAGCTGGATCCGAAGCTGCTAAACCGGTTGGCTGACAGAAGGGCTTGGGTGGAACTTTACAAGTAAATCATCATGAAAAAGATATCCGGAAGATCACCCAAATTCTCATGTGGCGGATACACCCTGGTAGAGGTTGCTGCTGCATCGACGTTACTGTTTGTTGGTATAGCGGCAGCAACCGTCTTGAGTTTAACCATGGTTTCTCAAGAAGAGGCAAACCACCGGGTGTCTCGAGCTTTGCACCTTCAGGAATGCGCAGCGCGCATGTTTCAGCTCGGACTGAGTGGATCGGAGATAGATGCATTGCTTCCGAATGACCCAACCATTCGTAATTCCACAACAACTGCGCCTTTCACGAAGATTTCATTTGCCGTATCGACGGTGACTACGGCGGGTTTTGGTAGCTACGAACAGGGCACATGCACCATGAACTTTAGTCCAAGTCCTTCAGGCGTGGGCACCCGTGCGGCTGGAACCTGGACAGGCGGAAATGCCGCTGATCGCAACAGGGTGCTTACTGTTGTCCGGCCATCTATTCGCTGAGCAAGAAATTTCCTACACTTTTTCCAACCTTCATTAACGATGCTTAAGAAAGTCAGACTTACAAACGTAAATACGGGGCGCGTTTCCGAGATTCTTGTCGACACGGATACCGATGAGAAAGCTCTGATCGGTTCCGGTAAGGCAGGCAATGAGCTTGCCAAAATTACCACGATCGAGGGTATCGACGAGACGATTCAACGGGCCACTGCCAAGAAGCCGAGCATGGACGACAAGGTTCAGCTCTTTGGGGGGGTGGCGCGTTGTCTTGAACGGAATATTTCCACCATCAAGAGTTTCCAATTGCAAGCCAACCGGGTGAAATCTCCCCGTTACAAGGGGATCATTGCAGATGTTTCGACACAGATTGCAAATGGAGAAAAGGTGAGTGATGCCATGGAGCAGCATGTCGATCTTTTTGGTGATGCCGCGCTGGCGCTGGTGCGGGCCGGTGAGGAGGCAGGACAGTTGCCGGAGGTGTTCACCCAGATGTCATCAGGGCAGAAGAAAACTCTTAGGATCATTAAAAAGCTCAAAGCGGGAATGATCTATCCTGGCATTGTTGGATTCCTGGGGGTCACGGTGATCATGGTCATGAGCTACACTTTGGTGCCTGCCGTAGCGAAGTTGTATGGGAGCTTTGGGTCTGAGTTGCCATTTGCCACTAAAGTGATGATGGCGCTCTCCAATGCACTGACGACAAAACCATATCTGGCGCTTCTTCCTATGGTCGGAATGTGGCTATTGTTCAAGTATTGGGGCAAAATATGTGGGATTACCGCAGTTCAGAAGTTCTGGATGGTGGTACCCACCCTCGGCACCATTGTCAGAAAATCTGCTGCTGCGCTGACATTCCGGACATTGGCGATGTTGATGGAGGCCAACGTAAGAATATCCACAGCCCTTGACATTACCTCACAGAGTGCAACGCACATTTACTACAAAGAGTTTTTTGGCCGGGTAAAGAAACATGTCGAAGATGGGCTTGGCTTATCCGAGGCATTCCTGATCGAATCCCACTGGCTGGGAACGGATGGGCGAAACATCTCCGCAATCATGGAGATTTCTTCAGAGACAGGATCTTCAACCGACCTGCTCAATGAGATCGCGGATGATTATGAAGACGAACTGGATTCAATAGCGGGGCAAATCGACAAGATTCTTGAGCCGATCACCATCGTTATTCTAGGCGCAATGGTGGGATTTCTTATCTACGCGATCTATTCGCCCATCTTTAACCTGGGAAGCGTTGTGCTTCCCAATAAGGACAAAGTGGCTGCTCCTGCCCCTGCTCCGTAATTTTCTCTATGGTAATTATGAAAATACTTGCGTGAATATAATTATCATAGTAAAATACAAACGTTATATCCAACATAAACAAACCACAAACCACAAACAAATAGATCAATATGAAGAACATCATGAACAAAAAGGCGTCTGGATTCAGCTTGGTTGAGCTGCTGGTCGTCATCGCCGTTATCGGTTTGATTGCAGCGATCGCTATCCCGCAGATCTCCAAAATTACGGACAAGGCGCAGAAAGCATCTGATCAGCGCAATGCTCAGAACGTCGTCGGTGTCTACGGTGCTGCCGTTGCCGCGGGTTACCAGGCGACCGGTCTCACCACAGACGCGGAAATTATCGCTGCCCTTGAGGGGGGAGTCAATGGAGTGAACACCTTCTCTGATTCACTCTTTAAGATCAGCGCGCTGGACGCGACTACGGAGGCCCGTGTTACAGGCTACATTGCAATCGACACGGCTACCCCTCCGAATCTGACCTACGTTCCAGCAGGAGGAGCTTGATCCTTGGATCACGAGAAATTTGGCTTAGTTTGCCGGATTTAGTGTGACAAAGTCACCTCGGGGCCCCTCCGGCACAGTGCTGGAGGGGCCTTTTTCTCGCCCAGGCGGATATTGCCTGAAATTCAAAGCTTACATTCAATCAATGAAAATTAACATACTTGGCCAATCTCGACGGCAATCCAAAGGATTCAGCTTGGTTGAGGTGCTCGTGGTGATAGCAATCATCAGCATCCTTGCCACTCTTGTTATCAGTTCGTTCTCAAACGCCGCGCAGGATTCCAGAGAAATTATGGCGCGTCAGCAGCAGGCGGTAGTCCAGAGTGCCGTCAGCAACTGGGTTGCCTCGGAAGTGGGAACCTTTTATGATCCTGACCCAAGTGACACGACTCCCGGAAGATTTCAAAGCATCGGGGATGTCTTGAGTCGCTACAATGCTGCATCCACGGGGCTAGCCAGGCTCGCTCTGGTACGTGCCTATCTCGATGATTCGACCTATTCACATATTACCAACAACACTACCGATCCAGCGGGGAATCAACTGAAATCAGGAGCAATGACGAAGGTCACTCCCCAGCGATATTTACAGATGCCGAACTGGGTAGGTGGATCATATCCGAAGGTTGAGCTTCTTCCATAGAATTTTAATCGCTTACATTTAATCCAATGAAAACACGTAGAATAGTTACCAATGGCAAGGCAGGGTTCTCTCTGATTGAGGTGCTGGCGGCTGTAGCAATTATCGGGATCATTACGTTCCTGGCGCTCCCAAACATTGTTACGCTGAAGCAGGATGCAGAAGTTGACCTGGCAATTTCCCGGGCGGAGTCTGTCAATATGGCAGTTGCAGCCTACATTCAGGCGAATGGCCAGCCTACTGCGGTCTCCAACTGGGCGGGAGCAAGTACGGATCAGGCAAAGTGGACACTGGTTTCACCGTTCCTTGCTTTTGCTCCAACGGACCTCGCTAGCTTCATGCCGTCAGGCTATACCCTCACGATGCCATCATCCTTGAATCCTCTGAGTAAGGCTGGGCTCACTGATCCCAATAGCACCGCAATACCGTACTAAGATGAAGAAATTTCAAAAGGCAGCAGGGTTTACGCTGGTGGAGCTGGTGGTGACGGTAGCGATCATGGGGTTTATCGCCGCTATCGGAATCGTTGCCTACAGCAAGACAATCCATGGCGTGCGAAAATCAGTGGCCTGGGACAAGACGGAAATTCTCAACTTAGGCCTGAAAAAATACAGTCAAATGGTGCATGATATACCGACAGCGGCAGATCCTGCCTCAGCAGACGATGAGTTTCTTGTTCTGCGATCGCTCCAGTGGAAGCATCCCACCGATCCCAGCGTGGGAGCGCCTTATGTGCGCCCTGATTATAATCCCGTCGCGTCGAGCTCCAGTGAAGATTATAGAATCCGATGGAACGGATTTGTCTTTGAAGTGCTCAATCCGGGGGTCGCAGGAACCGGCCTACTAATATCGGACACAGGTTCAGATATCACAACACGGTATTCTTTTCCTAGTGATTATTCTCCTGAATAACACTTTTTCATTTTCTTTAACACGTAATAATATCCCTTTCCCATGAATAGCTTACAAATAGAAGGGACTGATCAACCGCATTATGCGGACGCGCGTCAGATCCAGCCTTTATCAGGTGAGTCCCGGGTGGCAATGCTCGAACCAGAGGAGGAACCGATGGTTCAATCGTCCTACGAGTCCACTGAATCCGGCAGTGATGCTGGCGATGCGCTCGCCCGTCTTGAGGAACTAAGTGCCCAGTACGGTATCATGCCGGTTCAGCTTCCTCGGTCGACCTGTTCGGTGCCGGCGGAAACTCTTTTGCGTCAATTGGGGAGAATGACGGCAGTTGAGCAGCCCTGGTTGCCTGTTGGTACCATTGGGCCGCTTCTAATTGTGGGGCACTACGATCCCCGGCACCAGGAATGCTGGGGGGTTCCTCCGTTTCTTACGATCAGAGTACTAATCGATCCCCAGCAGTATCATTCTGTAATGAAGGATCTCGAAGGGCGTCTTCGAATTAAACCGATTGCAGGCCACAATTCGGCTGAGGGAATGCCAGCTCCGCCGCAGACGGGAAAGGTCGCTGATGTGATGAACTGGTTCCTTCAGTATTATCCTCAGTCCGATCGAGATCGCGAGAAGTTCCGAAAGCTGATCGCTGAGAATGATGATTGCGATTTTTCGAATCTGGCTGGCCTCAAGTTTTTACCCCGGCACTATGGTGCCGCATTTTTAAGTCTCGCAACCGGGCACCCGGTCTATAATCCTGAAGAGGCACCGGCTCAGACGCATTTTCCGGATGGACTACTGGAAAAGCACAATGTCTATCCAGTTTTCTGTGGTCACCAGCGGATTTTTCTGCTCTCGTCCGTTACTAATAACTATGCGTTTGAAGACGAGTGGTTATCCAGTGGCAGTGATGCCGTTGAGATGGTCACTGTGCTTGCAGATCCCACGGCGATCGGCGCTGCGGTGGCTCGAAATCGGGGGCGCAGTAGTCGTGACAAGGCAAAGGTGGATGTTGGAGACCTTTATTTTTCCGACAATACAAGCATTGTTGAGATCGATCCTACGGAAATGGCGAGGGTTAATCCGCAGAATCCGAACAATACGCCGGAGCAAGTGGTGCAGTGGGTTTTGAACCGGGCTGTGCAAGCTCGGGCGAGTGACCTTCACATTGAGAAATACTACAACACGGCCCGATTCCGTGCCCGGATTGATGGGGAGCTTGTCGTAATGCATTCAACTGGAGAGGAGGAGCTTCCAAGATACATTGCGCTGATTAAGAACTATGCCAATATGCCGCAAGAGCGACAGAAGCTGTTGGATGCCCGATTTGCGATGAAGTTTGGCACCCGGCGAATTGATGCTCGTGTTGCGGCTGTGCCCTGTAGAAAGGAGCAGCAGAAATTAATTCTGCGTTTCCTGGATAAGCAGGACGGTGTGAAGGAGCTGAGTGCACTGAATCTCTCGGAGCGCCAGACATCTATCATCAAACGTACCATGAATCGTGACCAGGGGTTGGCTCTGGTTACTGGGCCGACAGGAAGTGGTAAGACCACAACGCTCTATGCTTTCCTAAACAGTGTTAACGCGGACAATATCAATATTCAGACGATCGAGGACCCGATCGAGTATGAGATTGAGGGGATCAATCAGACTCAGACTGATCCAGTTCATGGAATCGATTTTCCGAATGGATTGCGCTCCCTGCTAAGGGCTGACCCTGATGTTATCCTAATTGGAGAGTCCCGTGATGCTGAGACTGCAAGCGCTTCTATCAATGCCGCTCTTACTGGGCACCTTGTGCTTACCACTTTGCACGCAAACGATTCGTTGCGTGCTATTTCACGACTGTTGTCGATGGGGGTTGAGCCCTATCTGCTCGCTGATGCTCTGGCGCTGAGTCAGGCTCAACGGCTCGTCAGGCGTCTCTGTTCTTACTGTAAGCAGCCAGTCGCTCCGACACCCGAAGTTGAGGTCTATCTTCAGCAGAATGGCGTCCTTTCTGGAGGGCTCGATGATCCGCTCTACCAGGCCATCGGCTGCGATGAATGCAACAATACGGGCTACAGTGGCCGAATTGCATTAATGGAGATGTGCGAAACAAACGGTGAGTTCAGTGAGCTTGTTGCAAGTAGTGCGCCAGTTTCGGAACTGCGCAGAGTTGCCCTTAAAGATGGCTTCATGACACTCTATCAGGAAGGCCTAGTGCAGGTGATTGGTGGTAACACTACCTTTGATGAGATTAGTTGCCTGAGTTACACATCCTCCGGTCTCGAACTTCCTTCGTAGTCAAATTTCCTTGATGGTTGTAAGCGCCCCATAGATCCGATCCGTGTTTCGGGTCTGCAAGGATTGAAAGGCGTGGGAGTCGCTCTCTCACGCCTTTCGCTTTCTATCTGTTCTAGCCCTTGAATTCGATGCGAACGGGCTTCCCTTTGAGCCTCGCTGATCGCGTTTTGGAGACTACGCGGTTGGCGTGCTCGCTGGGGACGTCAATCAGGGTGTGTTGTGGGAACAAGAGGATCTGGCCCAGGCATCCGTTGGGGATGTGCGATTCGCTATATATCATTCCCGCGATTTGTCCGGGGCTGATTCCGCTGTCCCGGCCCATGTTGAGCACCAGAGTAATTGCATCGCCGTTATTCCGTGGTGGGCCATCCTTTTGAGCGGAGGCCGGGCGGCGATCGTGCTCGCTTCTGGTTTCTCGGCGGTCGAAGTTCCTATTGTTGTCGAAACGCTGTGGGTGTCGATCATCGCGGTCGCGGTCGTTGCGATACCTGTTGTCATCTCTAGGTGCCTTTCCTCGGTGATCAGACCGCTGAGGGCGGTCATTTCGCCCTCTATATTCGCGGTCATTGCGACTATCCCGGTCGCGGCCACTGGCGGGGCGCTCGCGATGCGGTTCTCTATCTTCCGCGATCGGCTCCCCTTCGCGGGTTTGCGTTTCCCGCAGCATAAAGAACAAAGCACTGGCGATATCAGTGGGGGTATGGCCCTGATCCAGCAGACGGTCGACGTACTCCTGTTGATCTTTGAATTCCCCTTGTTCCAGCCGGTCGCGGACACTTTCAAAGAGCTTATCTGCTCGCTGGCCTTCTACCTCTTCCTGTGAGGGAATTTTGGCCCTTCTGATCTGTTGGCGGGTGTAGCGCTCGATGGATTGCAGGCGATAGATGTCGCGGCCAAAGATGAAGCTGACTGCCCGGCCCGAGCGCCCGGCTCGTCCTGTGCGTCCGATGCGGTGGACATAGTCTTCGGGATCCTGCGGCAGGTCATAGTTGAAAACCACGCCAATATCATCGACATCCAGTCCGCGTGCGGCCACGTCGGTTGCGATAAGAAGTTCAATGGTGCCTTCGCGAAAACGCTTCAGGACACGCTCGCGCATCTGTTGGGTGATGTCACCGTGCAGCCGGTCCGCCGTGTAGCCTCGCGCCAAAAGTGCTTCGGTGCATTCGTCGACAGCGCGCTTGGTGTTGCAGAAAACGATGGCCAGCCCTGGTGGTGTAATATCCAGGAGACGGGAAAGAACTTCAACTTTGGAGCGTTGCCTGACTTCGTAGTAGCACTGCTCGATAGTGGCTACCGTCATCGATTTCTGCTCAATATGAACGGTTTGCGGATTTTTGCCGAATCGGTTGATTAGCTGTTCCACTTGGCGGTTCATCGTGGCCGAGAAGAAAAGCGTCTGCCGTTCGTCAGGTGTGCCTTTGAGTAGATCGGTCATTTCGTCCCGAAATCCCATGTCGAGCATCCGGTCTGCTTCGTCCAACACGACGATTTTGACATTGCTCATGTCCAGAGAGCCGCGGCGAAGGTGATCGAGCAGCCTGCCTGGTGTGCCGACGAGGCCGTGGATTCCGTCGCGCATTTGCCGCATTTGTCGATCGATCGGCGCTCCCCCGTACACGGGGACGATGCGTAATCCCTTCATTTTGGCCCCCAGTTCATGAGCATCTTCACAGACCTGCATCGCCAATTCCCGCGAAGGACAGACGACCAGCAGTTGGGGCATGTGCAGATTGAGATCGATCATCTGCAGCGCAGGCAATAGAAAGGCAGCGGTTTTGCCGGACCCTGTTTCTGACAGGCCGACAAGGTCTTTACCCTCCAGAGCAAGCGGAATCGTCATCGCCTGAATCGCAGACGGGCGTTCGTAGCCGAGGGTTTCTACTGCATCGAGCAGAGGTTGGGAAAGGCCAAGTTCGGTAAAGGGCGGTGTGTCCACGTAAAAAAGCGATCAGGTCAGGTGAGAATTTAACGCAAGCTCAACAGTCCGGTGGAAGTTCCGCGACTGTGAGGAGCGCGCGCCCGAAGAAGGGTGCGGAGGTGCACCTTGTGGGGAATTGGGTGAAATGCAAATGGTTTGCGCAGTCGGAGCCGGTGCTGGGGCGCAAGGGCCCCTGAGGTCAATCTGGCGAAATCGTCTTTATTGGGAGATGTGGGATTGTTCTATAGATTTGCCTCAATCCAGAGCATGGATGGGGGAGCCAAGTAGCAGGAAAGAACTGACGTTTTGCCCGTTGCGATTGGGAGAATTGTTCGAAAGCATGCCGAAAAAACTGTTTGTATCCGGCAAGTTTGCCCGGACTGTGAAGAATATGGCAGGCCTCAATCAATCACCAGGGCAGACCCAGAAAGTTCTACTTTCCGTGGCTTGTGTGATCGTGATTGTTGGGGGGCTCCGGCTCGCGAGCGATTTGTTGATTCCGGTTATTCTGGCTCTCTTTTTGGCATTGCTCAGTCTGCCGGTCACTCGTTGGCTTACTCGCCACTATGTTCCACAGCCGCTGGCAGTGCTGCTGACGATTGGACTGGATGTTCTGGTGCTGGTAGGAGTGGTGAATATTACTCTGAACCTTACCCAGCAGTTTCGGCGCGATGTGCTGGTCTATGCGAACCAGTTGCAGTCGAGGGCGGAGGCTGGCGATGCTTGGATTAACGATTTTTTGGAAGAGCACAGTTTTTTTGCGGACAAAGGTGGCGCTGGTCGGGAAGTGGAACCTGGCGTGGCTCTTCCGAAATCTGAACCATTGAGTGGCGGCGAAGCGGGGGCGGTAAACGAACCGAATATTCGATTGGCTGTCGACGCGGATACTGGCAACGACGCTCCGTTGGCTGACGACGAAGATGTGGATCCGCTGCAAAAAGTGCTCGCTGAGAGAGGGGTAGCGCCCGGAGGGGCGCGCGAGCATGAGCTGGCCGCCATTGCCAGCATGAGCAGGGAAGATTTGGTGCAATTCTTGAAGGAGGAGCTAGGAGCGATCGGTAGCGATGCTCTGGCAAATGACAAGCCGGAGGAAAAGCGAGTTCGTTTCCTGAGTGAGCTTTTTGCTCCGAGCGCAGAGGCGGTACTGGCTTCCATGCAGGGCGTGGTGAAGAGTGCTGCGTCGCTTCTTTCGGCAACGTTCTTTGTGGGGCTGGTGATGATTTTTATACTTGTGGAAGTTTCGTCCCGTGGTGACACGATTGATGCTGTTCGGGAAGCGCGCGGCCCGGATCTGTCCAAATTTCGCAGCGCCACCGAGGATGTGCAAAAATACCTCGGGATCAAAACGTTGATCAGTGCTGCAACTGGGATACTGGCGTGGATGCTAACCAGTTCGATCGGACTCGATGCCGCGCCGCTTTGGGGGATGGTCGCTTTTGTACTCAACTACATTCCAGCCATTGGCTCGATCATCGCAGCCATTCCGCCTATATTGATCGCACTGGTGCAGGTGGGGATGGGGCCATGGCACAGCCTCGGAGTTGCTATCGGCTACCTGGGGATCAATGTGGTTTTTGGTAATTTTATCGAACCAATGCTGCTGGGGAAACGTTTCGGTGTTTCGACTCTGGTAGTGATTCTGTCGGTGATCTTCTGGCGGTGGATGTGGGGGCCGGTTGGAATGTTCCTGGCTGTGCCGCTGACCATGATCGTGATGGTGATGCTGGAGAACAGCAAAGACTTCCGTTGGGTCGCTGTGGCGATGGGGAAGAAATCGGCACGCATGCCCGTTCGTGCCAGCCTCCGGCGGAGACTTAACAAAGGGGGGAGTGCTCCTCCCGTCGACAGTCCTCCCAAGTCGACACCCACCCCTGGCTAGACAAGGCGTCCCTGCCCGGGGGATCAGATCGTGCATTGAACTACCGCACCCGTGTGCGGCGAAGCTTCTGACACGTGTTGTGACAGGGACATGAGCGCGACCGAAAGTTCGGGCAGGCTACGGCTGAGGTCGGCGGTGCTGCCCGCCGGATCGATCTTCCACAGCGCGGTTGAAGCCATTGGCAGCTCTTTGGCAAAATCGATCAAGTGAAGAGAAAGTTCCACAGGATCTGTACCGTTTTCGGGGTAGCTACTTTGGCTAACCACATGTTCGAGGTGGTCTCCAATGCTGTTCAGTAATTTTCCTGTCTGAGTGAGTGTACCGTATGCGAGCGGTTGCCGAGAATCGATCTCCGAAGCCCTGAAGGCGAGGCCATGGCATGTACTGGCGAGTTCACGGGCCTCTGGCAACCACGCCGGTGTTTCTCCCGGCGCGACTTTCACGGTTAGTTTTGCTGGAGGTTGATCCGTCATCGGTCTGAGAAATAAACGACCCCAACCGATGGGTGTCAACCGATTGACAGAAATCCACTCTGTCAGTTCATGAAAACTACAGGGTTCACGTCTGATCCGCTGATTCGCTTTGAGAACCGTCGGTGAGCTCGGTTTTCATCGGGACGATGGTGAATCGCCAGATCCACCACCAGCCTGCGAGCGCCACGGCACCCAGCGCAATGCCTGGAACCCACTCTTTAAATATCAAGTATCCGATTGAGAACATGGCACCCCAGACAAGGGCGATGCCTGCCACGAAATTGAGGATGAATCCGCGCGCGACCGGGGCGTGGGTTACGATAGTCTCCGACTGGACGGGGCTCCACCATCCACCCGGCTGCACTCTTTGGAAGAATTCTTTCAACTTCTCTTTGTCAGTTGGCTTTGTCAGAAAGGTGACAGGAATCCAAGTCAGCAAGGACACGATTACGATCGACATTAATTGCAGGGGCTTGGTGAAAAGAATTCCAAAAAGGTGCAGCTGGGAGACAAAAACCTTGTAGTCACCGCCGTGCTCCATTTTCGCGAGGACTTCAAATCCTACTGCCATAATGACTGATACGCTCAGCGCTACAATTTCTGACCAGGCATTGATCCTCCACCAGAACCACCGAAGTATGAGCACGAGGCCGATTCCACTACCCATCGCAATGACAAATTTCCAAGCGCCTTCGATTCGATCAATGTAAAGGGATACGATGGCCGCAATCAATGTGAGGATGATCACCAGTATCCGGCTCACCATGATATAGTGCTTTTCCGATGTTTGCTTGTCCTTGAATTGTGACGCGGGCTTCAGAAAACGGCGATAGATATCATTGATGAGGTAAGAGGACGCCCAGTTCAGGTGGGTATCAACAGTCGACATGAATGCTGCCAGGAAACTGACGACCAGCAGGCCTCTCAGCCCGCTTCCGAGCACTTCTCTCATCACCAAGGGGTAGCCGGCTTTATCGCCCATATCCTGGATCGCAACGTCTTCGATATCGGAGATGTTGGGGAAGAGGACAATGGAGACGAGAGCAACGATGATCCACGGCCAAGTGCGTAATGCGAAACATGCAAAATTGTACCAGAGATTTGCCCCAAATGCGTGCCGTTCGTCTTTTGCCGCCATCGTCCGCTGGACAGTGTAGCCGCCACCATCAGCACTGTGGTTGGACCACCAGAGGATGGTAAGAAAGACGAGAAATTCGAAGAATCCTGATCCCAGAAAATCGTCAGTGATCCAAGTTTTTGGAGAATTCCATTTAAATCCCGGAGGGGGTTCCGGTGTAAGGCTCAGAATCTGGCTGGCATTCTCGGGAAGTTCCGCTCTTCTCGCTTCTAATTTCTCAATTTCTTTTCCGAAGCTATCGAGTCCATTTTCCATTTGCCCTTCGGTGCCTGTCTGCTCCTCGATGAACTTTATCCGTGCGTCAATCTTCCTCTGAGCCAGGATCTGTTTATCGCCGGTAAAGGACGCTGCTTCTGCAATCATTTCGTCCGTTTCTGCGCCATAGGTTGAGAGCGCGGTAACGCGGTCGGAGCCTTGCAATTGAGAAAATAAGAGTTTCTTCTCGGCAATGGTTGCGTCCATCCGTGCGGCATTGGCCGGGAGCACTTGATCCAGCCGTGTCTTAAGGCCGTCGATGCCGCCGACCGCATTCAATGCGACGAATGCGAGCGCAATCGCACCTACCATGGCGATCACGAATTGAACAAGATCCGTCATGACTACTCCCCAAAAACCCGACATCAGGCAATAAACGACCGTCAGGACGACGAGGGCAATGATCACCCATTGAGTTTGGTCTTTCGGCAGGCCGAGCATCACCGTAAGCACGGATGACATTCCTTTGATCACCCATCCCAGCACGATAAAGTTGTAGAGGATCGCGAAGTAACCGGCCTTGAATGCTCGAAGGAAGGCCGCAGGCTTGCCGGAATATCTCAGTTCAATCAGCTCGTTTTCCGTAAGCACTCTAGCTCGTCGCCAGAGCCGTGAGAAAAGGAAGATGGCGAGCAGTCCATACAGCAGCCAGCTCCACCAGAACCAGTTCTCCCAGATGCCCTTGGCACGGGACATCTCGGTGATGGCCAGTGGTGTATCGGCAGCAAATGTGGTCGCAACAATGGATGTTCCGACCACCCACCATGGCAGCGATCTTCCTGCCAGGTAGTATTCCTCCGAGCTCTCGCTGGCGCGCTTGGAGTAATAGATTCCGATGCCCAATGCGAACAGCATGTAGGCGGCGATGATGATCCAGTCGAGTGCAGTAAGGTCCACGGCGCGGCACCGTAGGGACATTTTGCCTCAGATTGAAGCACGAAATGCGTCCACTTCAGCGGTTTTTGCCAACCGGCTGGGCGGTCTGCGGGTTTGCCCCATTTTTGGGCGTCACAGGCGCTCCAGACTATTGAGCCGTGAGCTGCTTCTGCTCCTTTTTCTTCCGGTCGTATTCTTCGCCAAATTCCGTGAGGATTTTTCGCGCGGTCAAAAGTGACTCAAGTGCTTTTTCGACTTCTTTCTCCACATCGCCCGATAATCTACGACCAGCTGTCAGATTCGTCCGGAAGTGGTCGATGCGTTCGTTGGCGAACTTGATTCCGGCTTTTGAACCTTCCAGTTCGGCGATTGCGTAGGTTTTTACTTGCTCGCATACCAGAAGATCGTCGAGTGCACGGTTTGGGTCGTACTCCCGCTTCTGCGGATTGTTTTGATTGAATGCATAAAGCTTTCCGTAGGTTTCATGGATGTCGTCCGCTATACCGAGCGCTTCTTCGAATTTGCCGGACTGGAATGCAAGCTTCTGCAGGTGACACTTTGGGCGGAGGTTAAGCTCATAGGCCGTTGATGAGTCGTTCGCCAGCATAGTACTGTTCGACCACACTGCCGAGCGGACAGCGGAGGCGGCACAACCGATAACGATGACTCCAAGGGCAGCCAGGATCGCGGGCTTCTGCTTGATCGCGAAGAGCATGCCGAATCCCAGTCCGGCGATCAGCCCAACCCACGGCAGGCTTGGGTAAGCGCGGTATTCCACGAAATGTTCGTGTATTGGATATGCAAACCGGAGCACAAGATGCCCGAGAACCAGCGCGACAAGCAGGCATACCGAGCGGGTCTTCTTTCTGAAGATCCCCACTGCCACCAGCGAGCAAAGCACCAACACTGCGGCAAACGCGACAACCGCCATGGGATCGTCGATTGCAGATCGCGATACTGCAATGTGGTGATCGCTGTGGAGATGGATTGGAAGGATCATCCTTCCGACGTATCCCCATAGCATTCGTCCCTGCGTCAAAAAATGATCGACGTACTCCATTCCGTAGGCGGAAAGGCGGTTCGATACCACGCCAGCCCATTTCGGAACGAGCCAGATGAGGGCAGCGGCAGTGAGGGTTCCCGCACCGATTCTTGCAGGAACACTGGTCGTCTTCCCCCATTCTTTCGCTTTAGTAACCCAGGATCTATCAAGGAGAACCAGGCAGAGCAGCCCGATATTGATTCCCACGTGGAAGATTCCCGGATCTTTGGAAACGGTAGCTAGTGAAATGAACAGAAGGGCGGCTGTCATCGAGCGTGCGTTCGGATTCTCCAGCCATCGTAGTAAGTGATAGCTTGCCAGTATCGAGAAGAGCGTGACCATTTGGATCATCGAACACCGGGCGTAGTTCACAGCCTCGGTGCAGAATGGATGTGCAGCAAAGACGAGTGCGCCGACGAGTGCCGCACGTGAACGGGCTTCGTCATTGCCCAGGAGATCGAGGCGACGGAATAAAAGTTTGCCCACAGCAAAGATGCTCAGCACGACTCCGAAGTGCAGCAGAAAATTGAGGCAGTGAAAGGCGAATGCTGATGGTCCCGCCACGGCATAGATCCCGCGGTAGAGGATGTATGGAAGCATCCGGAACATGTGAGGTGGATTCCATTCCTGCCCGATCACTGTGTCCGACTCTATGATGTGCATGAAGTCGTCCATGAAGAACTCCGCATTCAGTGCCATTCCTTCAGCCAGCAGGGTGACGATCAGCATCAGGACGAAGGGCATCGTGCGATCGGTGCCTTTGCTGCTCACTGGGCTCGACGCATCAAGGGGTGGAGCGGGGGAGGACGGAGGGCGAGAGGTTGAGGCGGAGCTGCGCATAGACCGCAACAATAAGATGTAATTGACCTTAAGTCTATGGTTATTATGATAATTAACATCATCGACGTGATTCTCTTTCTGGAGGCAAATCAGCCTGGCGAATTTCCGCAAATTCAGAGGCCGCATCAGAATCCCCCAGCGGCCCCCCGCCGAAAAGCAACTGTCGTGAGTTGCTACTTCAGCGTCGCTGGCAGCACGGGCCACATCACGGAGTTCTGGCCGTGGTGCATAATATTTGCGGTATCGACAGACTTTACATTTCCGTGACAACTTGTGCCTGCCGGGGCTGGCATCTTGTCTGGTATGAAAGCGATCGATACAACGAAAGGAATCCACTCAAATTCATCATCCCGCCAATGCTGGCTGGTCTGTACCATTTTTGCCCTCGGCTGGGCTGCGGTCAGTGCGCAGGAGGAACCGCAGCCGCCAGGCGACTCGATCGAGCAATTGTTCCGCGATGCACTCTATGCGGAGGAGGTGAAAGGGGACGTCGCGGGTGCGCTGAAAACGTATCAGCAGGCGACCGAGCGCTTCGAGCGTCAGCGCGACCTTGCTGCCACCGCGCTCTACCGCCAGGGCGAATGCCTGCGTAAGCTGAACCGCCCGGAAGAAGCCGCCGCCTGCTACCAGCGCATCCTCAGCCACTACGCCGATCAGGAACGCATCGCCAAGCTCAGCCGCGAAAACCTCACCGCCCTCGGCCAGTCACTGCCCGATGTCGAAACTGCGCTAGCACCCACGCCGTCCGATCCCGAAGACGCCGAGATCGCCCGCCTCGAAGAAATGCTGCGCAACAGCCCGGACTTGCTCAACACCCCATCCGGCGATACCCCGCCGCCGCTGCACGTCGCTGCCGAGAATGGGCAGGTGAAAGTCGTGGAGTTCCTGATCGGAAAAGGAGCGGATGTGAATGGAATTGCGAATGGCCGTCCCCCGCTGCATCGCGCAGCAGAGGCCGGGCACCTGGCCGTGTGCGAGATGCTGATCGAGGCAGGCGCTGACGTGAATGCTGAGTGCAAGGAAAAGGGATCGCCGCACTATGGCCAAAGCTCGCTCGTGGCAGCGCTCGCCAATCAACGCATGGAAGTCGTGAGCCTGCTGTTGAATCGCAAAGCCGATCCCAACGTAGGCTTTTTTACAATCGTGCCGGAAAACGATAGTAGATACGCAATCCGAGCGAGCGCCCTTGCTATTGCCTGTAGAGCTGGAAAGCCAGAATTGACTCGTCAATTGATCAGAGCTGGCGCAGACGTGAACAAGATCAATTCTTGGAACAAGTGGGCTGATAACGTCATTCGTTCCCGAGATCTACCCGAAGGCGTCACCATGCTCGATCTCG
>JAGROY010000130.1 GCA_020439995.1 Verrucomicrobiia bacterium | reverse complement strand
TCCTGCATCGAGCGCGCGCTCCCGGTCAGCCGTGCCTCATGCTTGACGTTAGGAAAAAGAATGAAGAAACGAGCACCAGTTTGGCGCGATTTCAGTTCGCAGAACGCAATTCGTAAAGCGGTGCGTGCAATCGTCGATGTCGAGCCGTTCGAATCCGATTTCGAAAGCGAACTGATTTCTGATCTCATTTTTGAACGCCACTACTTTTGCAGTGTAAGAGGGCTCCGTCCTCTGCGATTCAAGAAAACCTCAGAGCAGACACCTTACAGATTCTACGGCTATTTCAAGTGCATTGGATGGCACGCGGTATCGTGGGACAAGTGTGTCAAACCACCTCCAAGTCGGCGCGATCATATCGACCGTGCGCTGAGGGACAGGATTTCTCCGATCAAGCTCTCTTACCGGCGAGGCATCCCAATTTGCGAATACTGTCACAGTGCTCCCGCTGTTGAGACTCACCACGAGGTGCCTACGTGGGCCGATATAATGGACACGGTTTTTTCAGAAGCAACTGAGCAAGATCTTCAGGATGCTTTCGCCGTATGGGACTGGTTCAACGAAGGGAGTTTCGCTCTTCCCGAAGACAATCGGATAACTCATACGTTCGATGCAGCTCATCGGAGCGCGGTCTTGCGTGCCTTGTGTAAGCCATGCCATGACAGCACGAAATCCAACCAACAAGAATCCGAACAATAAAGGGTATAGCGAATCCGCGGCACGAGGCATTCGACTGCACCCATAGTTGAACAATCCCGGGAGAGGTGACGGGATCTATGCGTTTTATGTTCAGATTGCTCGCTCTGTTGCTGCGTTAGCGAGGTGATCAACGGGGCGCGCTGGCAGAATGGGGTGCCAGGACAGGGCGGATTCTTTGTGGAGGTGTCACCCACTGGGGTGTTCAAAAGGCGTTGGTTTTAGACTCTTAGAGAAATGAGCACAGATCCGCTGCTCCCAAACTAAATGACCAGCGATTTACTCTTCGTTCAGTAAATCGAGGCAGATCAGGTTTTTTGCATCGCGGACGACGAACATGCCGTCCGCGTAGGCTGGGTGGCACCAGTTTTTGCCGCAGACCTGTGTCCGGTTGATCTCGGTGTAGGCGGCAGGATCGGCTTTGAAAAGGATGAGTTCGCCCATGTCATTCAGCATCATGATGCTTTCTCCGACGCCGATGAATGCGGTAAAGGCTTTGTCAGCGCTTGTTTGCACGTTGCCGTCCTGAGACCACGCCACTTCACCGGTCTTCGCGTCCAGGCACACAACTTCCTTTTTTTGCGAGTAGGTAGATGTGATCTCCAATGCAGATCGGGCTGGTAACGTTAGGGCCCAGTTCCTTGTCATGTTTCCATGCTTCTCCGGCGGAGATTACGCCGTCGTTGTTCCCGATCCGGGTCGCGATAAGTCCCACTTGGTGCGAGCCGACGATGACGATGTCGCCATGGATGACGGGTGCGACGATATGGCGGCCGTAGTCGGTCGACATGGGCACGCGCCAGAGTTCCCTGCCGTCCTTGCGGTCAACGCCGACTGCTCCTTTGACTGTAAAGCAGATGACTTGCTCGACTCCCGCTACCGTGGCGACCACGGGTGGCGAGTACGCAGCCGTGTCGTTGAGTGATTGCCATACAACAGTGCCGGTTTTCTTTTTAAAACAAACGACGCCTGCGCCGACACCGCCTGCGAGTGCGATGACGTGGTCGCCATCGATGCAGGGGCTGGCATTGTAACCGTGACGGGCACCACCTTCTGTAGTCCCTTTTTCGCCTGTGTATGGCGCGCCAAAGTCGGTCTGATAGTTGGTTTTCCAGAGCAGTTTCCCGGTCGACGCACCGAGGCAGTGCAGTTCCCCTTTGCACGATTGGACAAGCACAATCTCGCCATCACTCACCGGAGCACACCGCGGGCCGGTGCCAAATCCGTCCTTGTGAGGATCGTCAAGAATGTCCTGCCACTGTTCCTTTCCATCGCTCAGGCGGATCGCGTGGAAGACTTCTTTTCCCTTCTGCAAGTCCCCGTAAATGACCTGATCTTTGCTGATGATGGGTGCGGCAAATCCATCGGTCACGGGAACTCTCCACAGGATACGCGGATCGTCCGGCAAAGAAGCCGGGATCTTAGAGCCAGGGGCAACACTGCCGTTTTGCTGTGGTCCGCGCTGATGGGGCCAGTCACCGGCATCGGCATGGCCGACGACACAGCAGGCAAGCAGGAGGCAGGAAAGGGGAATTCTGGGATAGCGCATCGGGCACTATGTTCCGGTCATGCGGCAGATGTCTACCCTCATTCGAGCCCCAGTGCTTTCCGCAGCAGGCAGTGGCCGTCGCCTTCAGATTCGCCACCCGCCCGGTAGCGTTGCAGGAGCTGCTTCGATCGCTTTGCGAGCATCCGGCGGACTTCGCGGCGCTTGCCCTTTTCCCTTGGGATCACCATGCTGTCATATGCAGTGGTCTGGTGGCGCATCCAGGCGATCGTTGCTGCCTCTGCGCGTTGTTCAATGGGGATCCGCTGGGTGCGCGCAACGGTACCGCTTCCCACGGGAACGGCATGATCGGAGATCGCCTTTGCCATTGTCTGTGCCAGGTCACGGTGCCTCGGCGCAAAGTCGAGAAAGCGGAGAACCATGGTTTCAAATTCCCCTGCGTAGGCAACCTGCTCGTTTGCCCGCCGGGCGCGACCTGCATCCAGCTTCTTCTGGTAGCTGGGATCCTCACGTTCGATTTCCAATTCACGGCGAAGGGTTTCGATTCGCTTCTCCGGTGCCCAGATGCCTCGTGAGAAGCGCTTCCGTCCCTTCATTTCGATCATGGTCCAAGAAGGGCCGTCTTTCTTGATTCTACGGCTGAGCGCTGCATCTCCAGGAGGCAACAATGCCCAGTCGTTGGGGACGTTGAGCGTCTTTCCGTTGGCGTCGAGAACCTGGCGGGGCGATTTTGACGGGCTTACTTCGAGTGATTCAAATGGCATGGTGGGCGCTTACATACACCAGATCCCTCAGGGGCAAAAAAGTGAAATTGAGACTTTTCGCGCGGTGTCGATTTGCAATGATACGGGAATGACAGCCGAAGAACTTGCCGCCTCCGCCACCACAGATGCCGAACCGCCCGCCGGACTTTCGCCAGAGAGCCGGGCGATGTGGTTTGTCAAAGCCGGCCAGTGGGAGGCAGCGCATGACATCGCCCAGGATATCCCGACAGCGCTGGGATCGTGGATCCACGCTCATTTGCATCTGGTGGAAGGTGACATCGGCAACGCTGGCTACTGGTATTCCCGAGCAGGGAGAAAGGCGCGCACTCCGGCGCAGATCGATGCTGAATGGGATGAACTCACAAGTGTGACCCTGGCGCAGTAGATCGCCCAGGAATTTGCGTCGTGGCCTATCTCAATAGTCCGTTTGAATGTGGTGTCTGTGGCAAAAAGCTGGCGGCGAACACCCGCGCATGCCCGGCGTGCGGTGCCGATGAAAATACTGGTCTGCGCGAGGATACCTGGGGCACGGATGCGGCCTCCGAGTTGGGATTTATCGATGAGGAGGGGTTCGACTACGAGGCCTTTCTCAAAGAAGAGTTCGACAAGGATGGCAAGGTGAAGAAGAAGCGCGATCTTCATCCGGTCTGGTGGATTGCAGGTATCGCTTTGTTGATTTCGATGCTTTACGCCGTGTTCTCGGGATTTTGGCGTTGATGGTGTATACTGCGGTGTGATTGATCATGACCTGCGCGTGCCGGAACTGTCGGTGATTGTTCCAGCGTTCAATGAAGAATCGCTGCTGGAGGCAACGCTCCAGAGCGTCTCTGAGGCGCTTCGTTGCTGCGGGATGATGGAGCGCGCGGAAGTGATCGTTGTCGACAATAACTCCACTGATCGTACGGCGGACATCGCGAAATCCATGGGCGCACGAGTGGTGTTTGAGCCAAAGAATCAAATCAGCCGTGCCCGGAATGCAGGCGGCAATGCGGCGCGGGGGAAATACCTCGTGTTTCTGGATGCCGATACCGAGCTCGGTGGTGATCTGTTAGGTCGAGCGCTGGCAAATCTCCGAGGCGGCAACTGCTGTGGCGGCGGAGTCGTTTTGAGCATGGATGGTGAAGTATCGGCAGCGATGTCACGGGTAGTCGCTTTTTGGAATGGCATCGCGCTCAAGCTGGGGCTGGCGGCGGGGTGTTTTATCTATTGTCTAAAAGAGGGATTCCAGGCTGTAGGGGGATTCAGCCATGCGGTGTATGCCGGTGAGGAAATCTGGTATTCGCGCGCATTGAAAAAATGGGGGAGCAAGCACGGGCTCAAATTTAGGGTCATTTCGGATGTGGTCATTTCGACCTCCGGGCGCAAGCTGGAGTGGTTTTCGCCGGGGCAACTGCTGCTGCAGACGGCGCTGCTGGTTCTCTTTCCCTGGGCGGCATATTCGCGGCGTTTGTGTCGCATTTGGTACCACAGGCCGAAGGGCTGACGGAAATAGCGCGAACTCCGCGTGCTTGGGCTTGCTATCGGGTGGGTTCACTCGCTAAATGTAGATCATGAATCGACGAGACTTTGTTAAAATCGGAGCCGCAAGTGCGGCGCTGGCCACTTCAGCGGGGATAAATGCCCTGGGGCAAGAGAGCGGGGAGGGCAAAACGCGCCGGGTAGGACTCATCGGCACTGGTTGGTATGGCAAGGCGGATTTACTGCGCCTGATCCAGGTGGAGCCGGTCGAAGTGGTATCGCTTTGCGATGTGGACAGCAAGATGCTCAACGAAGCGGCCGACCTTGTGGCGAGCCGCCAGAAGTCTGGCAACCGTCCCAAGCTCTACGCCGACTACCGGGAGATGCTGGCGCAGAAGAACCTCGATATCGTGCTGATTGCAACGCCTGACCACTGGCATGCTCTGCCTATGATTGCAGCTGTCGAGGCGGGGGCCGACGTCTACGTCCAGAAGCCGATCAGTCTCGATATTGTCGAAGGTCAGGCCATGCTCGCTGCCGCACGCAAGCACGAGCGGGTTGTGCAGGTGGGCATGCAGCGTCGCTCAACTCCGCATCTGATCGAGGCCCGCGAGAACGTCGTTAAGAAAGGCCTGCTGGGGAAAGTCGCTTACGTGGAAATCTGTTGCTACTACCACATGCGGAACAATAGCAACTTCCCGAACGAGGCACCGCCGGAGAATCTGGACTTCGATCTGTGGACGGGGCCAGCTCCTCTGTTACCCTACAATAGGATCATGCATCCCCGAGGATGGCGTGCCTTCAACGAATACGGGAACGGGATTGTTGGCGACATGTGTGTGCACATGCTGGATATGGTGCGCTGGATGCTTGATCTCGGAATGCCGAAAGCGGTGACTTCTACCGGTGGGATTCTGGTGCAAAAGGACGCCACGGCGAATATCACGGACACTCAGACGGCGATGTTTGACTACGATGATATCAAGATCGTGTGGACGCACCGATCGTGGGGCGATGCGCCAGATCCTGAGTATCCATGGGCAGCATTTCTCTATGGTGACAAGGGGACGCTGAAAGCAAGCGTGAACAAATACGATTTTATTCCTCGTGGCGGCGGTGAGAAAGTTCACAAAGATGTGGTGATGGAGCTGGAAGAGTATCCGGAGGACAAAACGGAAAAGGATCTCGAACGGCACGTCGCACCTGCGATTCGCGGGCATATGAAAGATCTGCTCGCCTGCATCGATAGCAGAGGGAGACCAGTTGCGGACATCGAAGAAGGATACATTTCGACGACCGCCTGCATCCTGGCCAATCTGTCCCTGCAACTCGGAGGTCGCACCTTGAAGTGGGATCATGCAGCGGGAAAGATCATCAGTGATGATGAAGCGAACGCGCTACTGGCACGCCCTTACCGTGGCCCATGGGTTCACCCCACGCCGGAATCCGTATAAGGACTGCATGCAACTGGTCAAAGACGATCCATGGCTTGAGCCTTACAATGATGCAATTCGCGCGCGGAGGGACCGGTTTGTCGAAAGGCTGGAGCAGGTCACTCACCAATGTGGATCACTTGAGCAATTCGCTGCCTGCCACGAGCAGCTTGGCGTCCACTATGATGCGGCCGCTCGCGGCTGGCGTTATCGTGAGTGGGCACCCAGGGCGGAGCAGCTGTGGCTGATCGGTGATTTCAACCACTGGGACCGCGAGAGCCATCCACTTATCAGGCGGGACGACGGATCGGGAGAGTGGGAGATTTTTCTCCCCGATGCTCCGGATGGAAGTCAATTGCTCGCCCATGGTCAGCTTCTCAAGGTGCGGGTAAAGGGCAGCAACGGCGTGTGGGATCGTATTCCGCCTTACATTCGCCGCGCTGTGCAGGATGATTTTACAGCAGACTTTGCCGGTCAGATCTGGCAACCAGAGAGAGCATTCCCATGGACGGATGCCGGGTTTTCGCCCCAATCGGTCGGTTCGCCACTTATCTACGAGTGCCACATCGGAATGGCGCAGGAAAAGGAAGGCGTAGGCACTTACTCGGAATTTCGTGAGCTGATTCTACCCCGCATTGCCAGACTGGGTTACAACGTGATCCAGATCATGGCCATCCAGGAGCATCCGTATTACGGTTCCTTTGGTTACCATGTTAGTAATTTGTTTGCCCCGTCGTCGCGCTTTGGCACGCCTGAGGAACTGAAGCAGCTGATCGATGCAGCGCACTCAATGGGGATCGCCGTGTTGCTGGATATCGTTCATTCGCACGCAGTGAAGAATTTTGCCGAGGGGCTCTCCGAGTTTGACGGTGAGGATGGGCAATATTTTCATACGGGTGGGCGCGGCAGCCATCCCGGTTGGGACTCGAGATTGTTTGATTACGGAAAGCCGGAGGTTCAGCGTTTCCTGCTGTCGAACCTTCGTTACTGGATCGAAGACTTTCACTTTGACGGCTTTCGCTTCGACGGAGTGACCTCGATGCTCTACTGGCATCACGGAGAAGGCGTCGCGTTCGATCACTACGACAAGTATTTTCACGAAGGCGTAGAAACCGATGCCGTGACCTACCTGCAGATGGCGACCGAGCTTGCTCACCGATTGAAGCCCGGTGCCATCGTCATTGCCGAGGATATGAGCGGAATGCCAGGGCTGTGCAGGCCGATCGACGACGGCGGACTTGGCTTCGATTTCCGCCTGGCGATGGGAATTCCCGACTACTGGATCAAGTTGCTGAAGCACACCCCGGACGAGGACTGGGATATTCATGCGCTTTACGATACATTGACCAATCGGCGCTACGGTGAGGCTACCATTGCCTACGCTGAAAGCCACGATCAGGCACTGGTGGGCGACAAAAGCTTGGCCTTCTGGCTCATGGACCAGGAGATGTACTGGAATATGGCGAAGTCGACCCAGAGCATCGTCATCGACAGGGGAATCGCGCTTCACAAAATGCTGCGGCTCATTACCATCGCGCTCGGAGGCGATGGCTATCTCAATTTTATCGGCAACGAATTTGGGCACCCCGAGTGGGTCGACTTTCCCCGTGAAGGAAATCACTGGAGCTACACCTATGCACGCCGTCAGTGGTCACTGGTCGATAATCCAGAACTGCGCTACGAGCAGTTGAATGCCTTCGACGTGGCGATGATCGGATTGGTTAAGGATTCCGGAATCTTAAAAGAGCCCTTCATCCAGCAAGTCCATATGGACCCGGTGAATCACGTGATCATCTTCCGCCGAGGACCCCTGCTGTTCATTTTCAACTTCCATCCCGACAAGTCGATTCCCGACTATCAGTTTCGCGCCCCGGAATCCGGCGAATGGAAGATCTGCTTATCCAGCGACGACCGCGCATTTGGAGGGTTCGACAGGGTCGACACCAATTCTACTTGCACCACCCTTGCCACAGTGATGCCGGGTGATACGAGCTCAAGTCCTGTGCTGCGGGTTTACATTCCAAACAGGACTGCGCTGGTGCTCGAACTTGCGACAGATTGACCAGCTCCTGCGGAGGCTGGCTCGGATGCCGCTGGCTACTACTTCATCTGATTGAAGCGGGCCTGCAGGATGTCTTTGTCGGAAGCGCTCCCTACCTTGGCTCTCGAATCATCGATCCATTTTTGCTCAAGCACGTTTTTGCTCGGCCGGTCGACTTCGTAGTAGGTGCCAAACTTGCCTGGATAAGACTCTTCGGTCAGCTTCATTGCTGCTGAGAAATCGGTGACGTCGTGCCGGGCTTCGTCTTCCGCAGTTTCGTCCCAACTACGCTCTTGGATGATTTCAAACTCTCCGCCTTTGCGTGGGTTGCCGCTGTCGAAGGCTCCGGGGTAAAAAATGACACACTCAGAGAGGACTTCGACCACTGAAAATCCCTGATGCTTGATTGCCCGCTCGAACATTTCCATCATGTGCTTCACTTGCGTGGCGTGAGTTCTGCCGACGAAGCTTGCTCCGCTGGCCACCAGTTTCCGCATGGGATTCACTGGCTGGTCGATGGCTCCTGTGGGATCGGTCTTGGACTTATACCCGATCGGCGATGTTGGAGATGTCTGCATCTTCGTCAAGCCGTAGACGGAATTGTCCATGATCACGTAGGTCAGATTCACGTTTTTGCGGGCGCAGTGATCGAGGTGGTTTCCGCCGATCGAAAATCCGTCTCCGTCTCCGCCGAACGCGAATACATGGACATCGGGGCGGGAGAGGCTGATGCCTGTCGCAAGCGGCAGTGCGCGACCGTGAATAAAGTGCAGACCGTGGCTGTTCACGAAATATGGGAACCGCGAAGAGCATCCGATGCCTGCGATGGTTACGATCTTTTCGTGGGGAATCTGAAGTTTCTCAAGAACCTTGTAGAAAGCCGCAAGAACAGCGAAGTCACCGCAACCAGGACACCACGTTGGGTGATCCGCGGTTAGCATCTTCTTTGTCAATTTCTCAGGAGGAGCTGGAGCTGCGGTAGACATAGCGTTGACGTCGTTGATTATAGATTTTCAGATTACTGAAGGATGAACAGGGGGGGAGATTGCGTCAGGCGTTTTTCAGTTTTTCAACTCCCGCAATGATCTCTCGAATTTTGAATCCCAATCCTTCTGTTTTGGTGATGCTCTGGATGCGCGGATCGCAATATCGCGCCCGAAGAAGCGTCGCCAGCTGTCCGTAGCCGTAGAGTCCGGCATCGTTCAATTCAAACACCGCCACTCGGCTGAACTTTGCAAAAGATTTTTCCAAGCCGTTGGGAAGTGGATTGAGGTGGCGAATCTGGATAGCGCCGACCTTTTGGCCATTAGCTCGCATGCGATCCACGGCTTCTCTGATCGGGCCATAGGTAGATCCCCAGCCGACTAGCAGGGTGTCACCCTCGGCATCTCCATAGACTTCCAGTTCATCAAGCTCTTCGGCAAGCGCAACCAGCTTGTTGCGGCGCCGAGCTGTCATTTTCTGGTGCAACTCCGGATTCGCCGTCGGGTGGCCCCATTCATCATGCTCAAGACCCGTAACTACAGGATACTTGCCGCCTTCCAACGGTGTGCCTGGAGGGGCATGTCTGGTTAGTCCGTCTAGCGGATAAGGCTTAAATGATTCGTCCCGTGGCGAAATATCCAGCTCCGCCTCCACCATGAATTCGTCAAGGTTCGGCTCTGCAAATGCCTCGATACGGCTGGAAATGGCCTGATCGCTGAGAATGATCACCGGCACACTGTATTTGCGAGCGATACGACCTGCTTCGAGGGCAATGTAGAAGCAGTCTTCGACGTCCTGCGGTGCCAGAACAACGCGAGGTGCATCACCATGGCTGCCATAAATCGCCTGCATCAGGTCACTTTGCTCCACGCTTGTAGGAAGGCCCGTGCTCGGGCCACCGCGTTGAACGTTGATGACGATCAGTGGCAACTCGGCCATGACGGCGTAACTGAGCGCCTCCATTTTGAGTGAAAGCCCGGGCCCAGAGCTGCCGGTCACCGCTAGATGTCCTGAATATGCCATTCCCAGCGCGATCGAAACAGCAGCCAGTTCATCTTCTCCCTGAACGAAAAGTCCTCCGTACTTCGGAAGCTCGGAGCGAAGCGACTCCATGATCGAAGACCACGGGGTGATGGGATATCCTGCTCCGTAGCGGACACCTGCAGCGAGAAGGCCGCACGTCAGCATCTGATTTCCGTCCGTAGCGATGCGGTGTTCGCCTTCGATTCTTCCGGGGGCGATTCCATAGTCGCCGTTCAATGACTCGCCGATCGGGTAAGAGTATCCTGCGTCAAACGCCAGCATTGCATTCCGCAATACGCTCTCGTGCTTCTTGCCGAACTGGCGGTCGATAATCGCGGCAAGTTTCTCACGGTTCAGATCGAAGACATTCGTCAGCAATCCGAGGATGAACATGTTTTTTCCACGATCTCTGGCGGAGCCTCCAAGGGCTTCGATAGTCGTGGTGGAAATGGGAATGCCGATGAAAGTGAATCGCTTGTCCGTGAGGTCTGGCTCGACTTCATCGGTGTCATAAATGCAGACACCGCCCTCACGAAGAGAATTGATGTGGTTTTCGTAGCTGTGTTGATAAAATGCCACGAGGAAGTCCGCATCGTCACCTGGAGAAAGTACTTCTCCCGATCCAATATGAACCTGGAAAATGGAAGGTCCACCGGAGATCGTAGAGGGGATCGTCATGTAGGTCATGACCTCCTGTGCTGTCCGTCCTGCAAGGCGGGCTAAGAATCCACCAATGGTCTGAATGCCATCCTGAGAGTTTCCTGCGAGCCGAATGACCGCGTCCTGAAGTTTGTCGGAAGGTGATCGGGTGCTGGCGTCCGATGGGGACGTGGCGGAAGCAGTGGTCATTCGCTTATAGTGGTGGGGATTAGCCGGGTGATCTGACGTATGGATTAAAAGCGGGAGAAAATGGATAGAATCAAGCTATTTTCAATACCTTTTTCGCCCTTTTTGCCGATCAGAGGAGCGTGGCTGTGTTGACGGTTTCCGGGAGGAACTGAACCAGAAGTAGATGTTGATCTCGCGAGCTCTATTTTACTTCTTTGCCGAGGGCTGTGTCCAAATCCGCTCCAATTGCCGTTTCAAGGTCTCGCACAGCCTGATTGAAGTCTCGCAGCGCTTGTACCACTTGCTGGCGAGCATCGATAACGACCTCCAAATCTTTGAACCTCGCTTCGGGTAAACGGCTAGCGTCCTCTGGAGTTGCTTCGATGCTCTCGATCGTTTGCTTCAAGTTCGCCTCCGTGGACGCGACGTGTTCCTGCGTCCTGAGCAGATAATCGTGCGCTGTGCGAATGCCATAAAGGGCGCGGTCGACATCATTGCCAATGTTGGCAATCTTTCTCTCAACTTCCCGTCTGCGTGCGTCCGCTTCCTTTTTGCTCGCCGCCATCTCTTGATTCTTAAAAAGGGAAGGTATCGGGATGCTCATGCCAATCTGGGCACCAAAGTCGCTTACCGACCGGTGGCCCTGATCGTAAGACTGTCCCCAATCAACATCGATAAAGTTGAGCGTAGGAAAGCGTTTGGCTTTTGCCTCGGCGGTTTCACTTTCAGCGATCTCCAGCTCCAACCGCAGCTCGGCAAGATCCGGCCGCTTCAACGCTGCCATCGATTTCAAGTAACCGACATCCATCTTTCCGTAGTCCACGTCGAGTTCCACCAGAGAGTTGGTGAATGCAATACGTTCCGGATCACCCAGGCCCACCAGCTCTGCTAAAGCCCTCTTTTCCTTTTGAATGTCATGACGATTCTCATCGAGTTTGGATCGCAGCTTAGAAATATCTCGCCTCACATCAGCAATTTCGTCAGGCCGGACCCGATCGATGAACTTGTCGATATTCGGCAGGTTTGGCAATGCGCTAAGCTTCTCGATCTCGGCGTTATTTGTTTCCGCTCGGGTTGTTAGTGTTTCGAGGAAGTCCTCAGCGTGCGCCAGGAGTTGTTGGTCGAAGGAATCCAGAGCGAACAGGTATTCGATCCTTTCATAAGCGTTGCGGACATCTCCGATCAGGCTCCTGCGGGCAGCTTCGTGTTCTACCTGTGCGATGCCGATTTCTGCTTTCGCCTGACGGAGGCGCTGCTTCATTTCAAGGAAATTGGGAATCGGGAAACGCACCCGAATCCGATAGCTGTAGTCTGGATAAGTGGGATCGAAGGCGTTCGATTCAAAACTATCCCTTACCTCCCGCGTCGTGCTGCTGCTTGATTCGGATGAGGTCTCCCGATTGGGGGCAGACTGGCCTGCGGAATTGGTTGAGGAGCCTGTCGAAGATTCATTTCGGCTTTCCTTGCGGCGTGTTTCGATGGTTTCTCTGGTGCGGTCTCCATCGATTCCTGGGGTCACTTCCTTCGTGATCTTGCGCTCCTCGATACCACGGTCTTCTCGGATGCGCCGCTCGCGTGACGTGTTCCCTTTGATTCCGTCCCGGCCAACGATGTCTGTTACATCTCTTCCCTGAGAATCGATGAACTGCCGCTCGGTGGTCGTGTACGGGCGCTGTAATTCGCGGTCGTAGTCTCTGCCTGCCGAGATGCGCAGTTGCGGATCCTCCCAGTCCCGCTCCGCATCACGTTTGCCCTCGGCGATGCCGATCTCCTGCTCGCGTCTCAGAACTTCATCCGAATTGCGCAGAGCCAGTTCGATCAAGTCTTTGAGGCCAAGCATGCCGGTGTTCGGTGCTGATTGCTCGAACCCTCGGTCGTCCGGCGACCACTGGAGTTCCGAGCTGGATTCCGCCTGGGTTAATTCTTTATTGAGACTCCCCTCGGTGACAGTGATGCTCTCGGTATCTTCGATTTGAGTGGTATCTGCTGCGGGCGATTGCTTTTCCGTGGCCTGGTCTTTCTTTCCAAACCAGCGGAACGGGTTCGGAATTCGCTTCAAGATTCCGCCACCACTGTTCTGCTCCTTTTTGCTTTCGGCGCCCAGTCGCGGGGCCTTGGCTTGAGCGTAGGCACCTTCCGCCCCCGCCATCATGGACACGCATGTGGCGAAAGAAACGAGGGCAAGTGCATACTTGCCGTATGAAAATCGAGGAGGCATGACGCTGGCGAATGAGTCACACTTACTAGGCAAAAAAACAAACCTCAAGAAAGATCGGAGCCAATTGTAGTTAGTAAAACTTTTAAGGATTTCGAGCTTTGTGGAGCGGTTTTTTTTAAAACTTCCCATGGCGCGGGCCAGCGATCTAACTGACTGCTGAACCAAGCGGGAAGAAGTGGCAAGCATGGGCTTTATTTTCGAAATAGATTAAAAAACTTGGTCATCAGCGAGAGTTCCCCTGGAGGTTTCAGGTGAATAATCACTGGTTGCCCGGGGAGGAACGCTGATTTTGCGTCTTCAGGGAAGTCAATGAGAATGGTTCGCCCACGGACAGCCTGGTTGGGAAGTGGGCTGGCGGAATCCCGGACGCTATCGATACGTGGAGAAAGGTTGCGTACCTTTGATTTGAATGTCGTAACACGGTCGATGGCTGAAGTGATCCAGACTTCATCATCTACCTTCACGGAAGCCAATTCCTGTTGGGGAAGAAATCCGATAATGTGGTCCGCCGTTGTGACCACTTTAGCGATGGGTTCACCTGCTTTTACAAACTCACCCGGGTCTTTAAGAATTCTATCGACAATACCTGGGCGCACCGCTTTCAGCTTCGTCCTTTCGAGGCGAAGATCCATCATTGCTAGCTGCTGCTCATCATCTGGATCGTAGTGAATCGTTTCTTGATCGTCTTTAGAAATCTCATTTTCAAGAAGTTCAGTCCGTTTTGTCACGGATTCCTTGAGGAAAGCGTTTAGCGCCGCATCTGAATCCCTTTTGATTGTCATCACTCGAATATCGAGTTCTAGCTTCTCGATGTGTGCAGGAGTAATGAGCTTTGATGACGAATTTTCTAGTGCTTCACGCTGCTTTATTAAGCTGTTGAGTTCGCTCTCAGTCAGCGCAAGTTTTTCCTCGGCCTCAAGCTGGTCACTTTGCAGTTCGACCAGCTTCTCGTGATTCTTAATCACGTTGCCCATTCCGCTCAGTCTTCGCTTCTCTTTAAATTTTAAGATCTCAAGTTCGATCATTGTTGGATCCATTTCCCCAATCAATTGACCCGGAACGACCGACTGCCCAGTTTTGATCTTCGGAGCCAATCCGAGGAAAGTGCCGTCTTCTGTAGGGGCGATCGATGCTTGGTCTACCCCCACCACGCCATTCATGCGATCGAAAACGATGCCTTGTTTATAACCGCTGACGGCCACGACAAGTACGAGAAACCAGACAAGGAGTGGCCAGTGATCGATGACCTGCCTGATGCGGTGGCTGCGTCGTCCTTTTTTGAGGGTGGGGGCGCTAGGATGGAGTTCGCTCATGGTGTTTCAGCTCTTTTGGGTTGGAATCTCAGCACTAGATTTCAACAGTTGTGCGCTGCATGATGAGGCTCACTTCTTCAATGTCTGGAATGCGTGCAACGGCATCCACGAGATCCGCCTTATAGGACGGATCAATGAGCCTGATCTGATAGGAAAATTCGTTCACCTCGCCCTGAATGGCCTCCCGCATGGCCAGGAGGTCGGCTGAGGTGCAGTATTGACGGAAAATATCATCGAGCATGTCAGCTCCCTGATGGTCCTTGGGGAGCATGAAACGCAGCAATCCCTCGAACTCGCGCCGTGAGGCGAACGGCGACCAGGCCAGGAAGACAGCGGTTGCTCCAAAGAACAATGTTCCAAGAATCGCGATATTAAAAACCTGAGCCCCTGAGGAGATGCCGATGGCTAAAGCGGCAAAGAGGAAGGTGATGTCGCGGGGATCCCGGATGGGCGTTCTGAAGCGGACGAATGCCATGGCGCCCAGAATTCCGAGGCCGCGAGCCATATTGTTTCCGATTGCCATGATCATGATGGTAATGACGATCGTGGCCAGCACCATGGTATGGAGAAAGGAGCGTCCATAGGAAAAGCCCTGGTGGGTCCACCGGTAAATGTTCGCCAACACAAGGCCGAGAACGAAGCTTACGCACAGCGAGACGAATACCTCCATGGTCGTCAGCATACGGCTGGCGCCAAGCGCATCGAAAAGGGGATCAATCATGGTTGGTCAGGTCAAAGAGTCTGAGTTTTAGATTCTCAAATATGAATGGGAAAATTCTGTTATGAAGCGGAAGTTTAGACGGGATAAAGGAAAATCCTGCAATATTTCAACTTGTGATTGTAACGTTCTCACCTTGAACGGTATATTCGTCTCCTCTGTAGAGCGACTCCAGGCGGTAGGCGGTGCCGTATTTACAAAACCCGGTGGTTTCGAGGTTGAAACGTTCAACCAGATCAAGCATCCAGCGTGGCGAGTCTCTCATCGCCTTGAGCTCAAAAATGTAGCCAGCGAAGGGACGCCGGAGGCCGGTCTGGGTGTCCATGGCACTCCAGTGTTTCCAGTCCGCAAGGCGTTCATCGGGAAGCTCCCAGCTGCGGGTCGGTCTGTAAGAAACCCGACGGTCAAATGTGATGCGGGCGTAGTCATCATTCGCGCCAAAGTACGACTCGCGGATGTAGCGGATGAGCATCCGTGGACGGGCACCGATCTGGCGGGTGATCCGCGAGAAATCCATCAGATTGACGTTGTCCTTTGCCGTCTTGAGAACGGGCATTTCTTCGGGGTGCAGCAGCATTCCTGGTTTATACTCGCTGCGCTTCATCTTTGAGCGGCTCTTGATGATGACTCCACCGACCTTCCGCTTCAGCTCGACAAAAACCGGCAAATTCGGGTTCGCATCGGTGCCGTAGGTGCGGATTCGCAGCTTGAATCGCGCAAACATCTTGCGCTCTTTTGCCAACGCAAGATCCATCTGCGGAGTGTCCAGCTGCAGGGTGGTAACGATGTACTCCGGAATGTCGCCTTTGCCGTTGGGATCTGGAATGCAGAAGGGCTCGAGGTATTTCCGGATTTGCGGAACCAGGCGCGGGTGGATGATGTATTTTTGCTCGAAGCGCTCAATGATTTGATCCTTCGCCGCCTTACGGCTGGGGCCGACGCCAACATCCAGCCGCGGAAGCTGCTGCTTCGCGAACTTATTGTTTGGCGGGGGCACCTCCGGGTCTTTGGAATCTTTGTTGGGTTCGTCGTTGTCGCTCATGAGCTGGAAATCGGGTTCATCGCCGCAGATCTTCCGGTATCAATCTGCCGCTGCTTCAGCTGTCACCTGAGGAAACGGCATTCCAATTTATCGTTCCTATGCGAGCGACGACAGATTTTCCATAGAAATCTTGACGCGACCGAGAAAATCATTGTTCTGGGATGCCAGCTTGAGAGTCTGGGGATGAATGTAAGCTTAATTCAGGGCCAGTATGTGTCGGATTTGGAACCGTCTCCGCGCCGGACTTGAAGCTGTATTCCCTGAGGATTAGTGTGAATCCAATGTCTGATCCTTTTCAAAAGTGGTGCAAGATCTTCACTTCGGTCGCTGCGTTTTTGGTGATTGCGCCCTCCTCGCCTGCGATAGCAGGGGATGCTGTGCACTGGGCATTTGCGCCGGTCGTTGCAGTTCCCCCGCCAGTTGTGCCAGCTGTCCAATCGTCGATTGATGCATTCATTCGCGCCGAGCTACAAACGCGCGGAATCGAGTCGGCTCCGGCTGCTGCACCCAGAGAGCTGTTCCGCCGGCTTTCGTTCGATTTGACGGGAGTGCCGCCGTCGTTTGAGCAAGTCCAGGCATTTGCCAGCGCTGTCGAAAGCGATCCTGAGCGTTTCGGGGAAGTGGTTGCGGCGGCAGTAGACCAGATGCTCGCTTCCTCCTCTTTTGGTGAAAAATGGGCGCGGCACTGGCTGGATGTCGCTCGATACGCTGACACGAAAGGGTATGTTTTCGAAGAGGAGCGGCGCTATCCGTTTTCCTACAGCTACCGTGACTGGGTGATCAAAGCGTTCAACACGGACATGCCTTACGATGAGTTTCTCGTTGCGCAGCTGGCGGCCGATTTAGTCAAAGATGCTCCGCCCTCGGACCTGGCAGCGATGGGATACCTGACGCTCGGTCGCCGGTTTTTGAATCGTGAGCCGGACATCATTGATGACCGAATCGACGTCGTCACCCGTGGAATGCTTGGGCTGACAGTTGCTTGCGCGCGTTGCCACGACCACAAATTCGATCCGGTTCCGATCAAGGACTACTACTCCCTCTACGGAGTGTTCCAAAGTTCGATGGAACCCGGTGAGCTTCCATTGGTCGGCAAGCCGGAGGATTCCGCTGCGTACGAGCAGTATCAGGCGCGTCTGGCGGAGCTAGAGGCCGCCATCGCCGACTACAAAAACGAACGGCGCGATGAGCTGCTGACGGTTGAGTCAGTGAAGGATTATCTACAGGCGGCATGGGAGTCCCGCGACCTTGACGGCCGGGATTTGGCGCGATTTGCGCAGGATCGGAAGCTCTATCCAGCGGCACTGGAGCGCTGGCAGAGTCTGGTCATCAAAGGTGACGCCGCACCGGGCTCTACCGTTGCTCTCTGGCGCGCCCTTGCGGCATTGCCCGCTGAGTCAGATGCGTCAGTCATTTCCCAGACCATCGCCAGTGTCACCGGCGGGCAGGGGACTTTGTGGGATTACTTCGTGATGGATGCGATCAGCTCCGGTGCTGAAGTGCACGCGGGTATTGCAGCGCTGTTGACAGGCGGCGATGGCGACCCAATCCTCACTTCAGATCAAGGGATCGCTGGTCTCGATCCGAACGCGCTGGTGCGCGACTACTCCGTGCCAAATCGCAACGAAGTTCGAAAGCGGCAGCGTGCCGCCGACAAATTCAGGGCAACTGATGAGGGTGCTCCCACCAGGGCAATGGTGATGATAGACAAGCCGCAACCGGTCGAGCCTGTCGTCTTTGAGCGCGGGAATCCTGATCGGAGGGGCGAGCAAGTGCCCCGTCAGTTTCTGTCGATTCTTTCCGGCACTGACCGTAAACCTTTTACCCAGGGCAGCGGCAGGCTGGAGCTGGCCAGGGCGATCGCAGATCCTGACAATCCGCTCACTGCACGGGTGATGGCGAACCGCATCTGGATGCATCTGATGGGCACGCCACTGGTCGAGTCACCCAGTGATTTCGGCGTGCGCACGCCGGAGCCGCAGATCCCGGGATTGCTCGATCATCTCGCTGCGGATTTCGTTGCGAACGGCTGGTCAATGAAACATCTGATTCGCTCGATCGTGCTTTCACAAACCTACCAACAATCGACGATTGCCGATCCAGCGGTAAAGGAAGCAGATCCTGACAATCGTCTTTACGCTCGGGCCACCCGCAAGCGTTTGACGTTCGAGGGCCTCAGGGATTCCATGCTGACGGTCACCGGTAAGCTCGATCCGAAGATGTTTGGCAGAGCCGTGGATATCGAGTCGGGTGGAAGCCGCAAAACGATCTATGGCTTTGTCGACCGGCAAAACCTGCCCGGGCTTTTCCGGACATTTGACTTTGCCGGGCCGGATGCACATTGCCCGAAGCGACACGAAACCACCGTGCCTCAGCAGGCGCTTTTTTTGATGAACAATGCCTTTACGCAAGAGGCCGCAGCTGCTTTGTCCAAGGTCGTGGCGACTGGAGACGGTGATGAAGGCAGGATCACTGCGATTTACCGGGCCGCGCTGGCGAGGAATCCGAGTGCGGAAGAAATCGCGATGGGCCGCGAATTCATCAATGCCTGCGAGGCGGACGGTGAGAATGGAGAAGACGGCTGGAAGGCGTTTGCACAGGCCGTGCTGGCATCGAACGAGTTTGCCTTCTGTGACTAACCCGGAATGGCGGAATGGGATTCCGCTGGACACTGTCGGAGGATCGCCTTTCATACGCGTCATGGAAGAAACCTCACCATTGGACAACGTAAAACCAACACTCGTCGTGCTCGCAGCTGGTATGGGCAGCCGCTACGGTGGGCTCAAGCAGGTGGACCCGATGGGGCCGAGCGGTGAGTCGATTCTCGACTATTCGGTTTTTGATGCCGTGCGTGCCGGATTTGGAAAAGTCGTATTTGTCATCCGTGAGGATATCGAGCAGGAATTTCGCGACCAAATTGGCAGCCGTTTTCCTGAGTCGCTGCCGGTCGAGTATGCCTTTCAGCGAATGGATGACGTGCCAGTCGGCTATTCTGTTCCAGAAGGCCGGACGAAGCCCTGGGGGACTGCACACGCTGTCTATGCAGCCAGGCATGTAGTGAACGAGCCGTTTGCCGCGATCAATGCCGACGATTTCTACGGGCGTGAGGCATACGAAACGCTGGCGGGCTTCTTGTCCAATCCGGAGCTGGGAAAGGCCGAGTGCCGCAATTGTATGGTAGGATTTCGCCTCAAGAATACCCTGTCCGCGCACGGCAGCGTTGCCCGTGGCATTTGCGCTCTCGACGAGAGTGGAATGTTAGTGTCGATCGAAGAATTGACCGATATTTATCAGGCCGAGGGGCAGAACGGGGAGAACCGTCCGCAGGGAGGAGAGCCCAGGCCACTGCCTGGAGCGACGCTGGCTTCAATGAACATGTGGGGATTCTCTGAAACCATTTTCGCTGCGATGGAAGAAGAGTTCGGCATCTTTCTGAAACAGCATGGTGACGAGCCCAATTCCGAATTCTACATCACCACGTTCATGGACACGCTGATCAAAGACGGTCGTGAGAAAGTCCGTGTTCTCGATACCAATTCCGACTGGTTTGGGGTCACCTATCAGGAAGATAAGCCGATTGTTGTGCAGTCGATCGCCCAGCTGGTTGAAAGCGGGGCCTATCCATCCTCGCTCTGGTAGAGGGGCGAAAAAATACTCGATTTGATCAAATAGTGCACGTATCTGAGGCAATTTCTGCACGGGAATCGTGATTGCTACGGTGTCAAACGTGGCTAACGGTTACGCATGAGCGAGATCGCTGAAATGACGTTGGCTGAAGAACTTTCCGAACTGCTCGGGCCGGAGCGAGTGTCGGTAGAGGCTGGCGCCATTGCAGAGCATAGCACTGACAAGTGGTTTGCAGCGCACCCACCTGACGTCGTGGTCTTTGCCGAGTCGACAGACGATGTCAGCCGTCTCTTGAAGTTTTGCCATGCGCGCAGGATTCCTGTGACTCCTCGCGGCGCAGGCGTCGGATATGTTGGCGGATGCGTCCCGCTGTGTGGTGGTGTCGCACTATCATTGGCCAGGATGAACCGGATTCTGGAGATCAGCGGTGAGGATGGAGTGGCGGTGGTTCAGCCAGGTGTGATCACCGGTGAGCTCCAGGCGGCAGTAAAGCGGCAGGGCATGATGTATCCACCCGATCCCGCGAGCCTGAAAGAATGCTCGCTGGGCGGAAACATTGCCACCAATGCAGGCGGTCCCCGCTGCCTGAAATACGGTGTGACCCGGCACTACGTTCTCGGGCTCGAAGTGGTGCTGGCAGATGGAACCGTCTTGCGCACCGGCGGCAGGTGCCACAAAAACAAAACTGGTTTCGATCTGATCGGAATGTTTGTCGGTTCTGAGGGAATGTTAGGGGTGGTCACCGAAGCAACGTTGCGCCTGATCCCGCACCCGGAAACACGGGCAACGATCTCAACCAGCTTTCAAAAATTTACGGAAGCGGCCGCTGCGGTGCAGGCCGTGCTGGGCTCGGGATTTCATCCGGCTGCGCTGGAGATTGCGGATAAGTTCACACTTGAAGCCGCGCGCGATTATCTGGGAGAAGGGCTCGTGCCTGAAGGTGAGGCGCACCTCATGATTGAACTGGACGGGCACGCTGAGTCGGTTGCACTGGAGAGCGCAAAGCTCATGGCGCTGCTGAAGTCCAGGGGCGCGCTGTCGATGGAACTTGCCGACACCGAGGCAGGTTGCGAGCACCTCTGGGGGTTGCGCCGAGAGTTCTCCTACAGCTTGCGGGCCACCGGTCTGACCAAGCTGAATGAGGATGTGGTCGTGCCGCGAGGCCGATTGGTGGATCTCGTCAACTTTGCCGAGGAACTCCAGAATGAGAGCGGCATGGCAATCGCCTGCTTCGGTCACGCTGGCGACGGGAACATCCATGTCAATATCATGGTCGCAGACATCGAGAACGAGGAAGTGCGCGCACGATCGGAGGAAGTGCTCGACCGCCTGTTCCGCCAGGTGCTGGAATGGGAAGGCGTCATCAGCGGCGAGCACGGAATTGGGATCGCGAAGAAGCGCTGGTTTGCCGAAGCCGTCGGCGCTGTATCCGGCGAGGTTCACGTGACACTTAAACAGGCCCTCGACCCATCAAACATCCTGAACCCCGACAAGTTTCTGGGGAACTTGGCACCAGGCGGCAACTAGAAGTAGTTGCGGGATCTTGAACTATGAGAACGTTGCAATCTGCAGCCCCTAATCCTAATTCGCGTAATTCGTATGTTTCGGCTTCGGCCCGGAAGGGGGCTTGACTCCGTGGGAGAGCATGGCGGCCACAATGGCATCGGCTGTTGCGAACGAGGGTTTGAAGTTTCCTGGGCGGTAGCCTTGGGCGATTAAGAGGGGTGTTCTTTTCAGTTTGTTCTCGGTGTTCCAGATGTTGATGTCGGCACCGAGGCTGTTCAGATACTCGACCATCGACGGGATGTTTTTGTAGGCGGCCCCGTGCATGGCGGTTTCGCCGTTGGCATCGACGGTGTCGATGGAGGCTCCAACTGATACCAGGAACTTGACCGCCGCCAGGCACTCGGCTTCTGAGCCAGCTTCTTCTTCGGGCGCGGTGCTTCCGATTCCAGCAGCGACCATGAGTGGCGTGCAGCCATCGTCATTTGGCATCAAGGGATCGGCACCGAGCTCTACGAGGAGCTGCATGTATTCGAGATCCGCGCGGTCGGCAGCAAGAAAAAGGGGAGTGGCCCCGATCACACTCACATTACCACCTCCAGCACGGCGTCCTCGTTTCAGTCTGGCATTAACGTCCGCCCCGTGTGCCACCAGCTCGCGTGCCATTTGCGTGCTGTTCCGTCGACCAGATCCTTTTGGCGGCGGATCGCCCGCTTCTGATTCGCCAAAGTCCGGCTTGCGAATCCAGGTGAGCGTGTGAAGGGGAGTGTAGCCGGAGCGGTCGTCGCTGGGATCTGCACCAGCGTCGAGAAGATCCACTGCAAGGTCATAGTGCCCGTTTTCGATGGCGAGTATCAGCGGGCTGGTGCCGCGCATCGGAAGTCTGCCGCCGCTTCGCTCGTGAGTCATTGTCGCGTTGACATCGATGCCGTGGTCGAGGAACAGCTTCACGGTATTCGTGTGTCCGCCGCGAATGGCGAAAAAAAATGGGGTGAATCCCGAACGTTCCAGTGCCGACGTGAAATCGGCACCCGCGTCGAGTAATGTTTTCACCACCTCGGTATGCCCCTCCGCAGCGGCCCACATGATTGCGGTCTGTCCGCCGCGCTCGCTGCTGTCCAATTGCGCGCCCGCCTCGATCAGTGCGGTGACTGCGCCCGCTTTTCCTGTGCGTGCAGCGGTCATCAGTGCCGTCTCGCCGCCACGGATGGTGGAGTTGGGATCGGCCCCTGCTTTGAGAAGTTCGGAGACGAGTTCTGCGTTGCCATTGAGGCATGCGAGATAGAGTGGATGAATGCCATACCGGTTTTCAGCTGAGGCATTCGCTCCCAGTTCCAACAGATGCTTGCTGAGGTTCGTATCATCGCGATAGACGGCCCAGTGTAGCGGCGTCATGCCATCGGCTTGTGCGCTGTTTACCTCTGTTTGAGCGGCTAAAAGCCTTTCAATTTGCGCCACGTCTCCCGCTTCCACGGCAGTCGCGAGCGAAGAAGCGTTGTCCCCACGAGCGGGGATCGCCAGTAAGGTGGCTAACATGAGCTTGTGGAGACGGTGCTTCATGGTGATTTAGCTGAATTTTTTAACACAGATGGGTACAGACATCTACAGATGGGCACAGATGATTGAGGTTGCGCTTGATGGGGGGGATTTGGACAACGTCGGGATGGACTAGATGGACAACGTTTCAAACAAACCGTCAATCTTGCCTGTGCTGTCGCCGAAGGAATCCAGGCGGACGCCAGCTTTGTCCAGCAGGGTGAGGTGAAGGTTTGCCAGTGGAGTTGGTTTTTCGTAGCGGATGTGCCGGTTGCCTTTCATTCCGCCAGCTGCGCCTCCGGCGACGATGATCGGCAGGTTGGTGTGATTGTGAACGTTCGGATTACCGATGCCGCTTCCGTAGAGAAGCAAGGCGCTGTCGAGCAGTGAGCCGTTGCCCTCGGGCGTGTTCTGGAGTTTTTCAAGATACTCCGCAAACAGCGAGACATGGAACGCATTGATCTTCGCCATTCGCGCGATCTTTTCCGGGTCGTCCCCATGGTGAGAAAGCGGGTGATGCGGATCGGAAACACCGATTTCCGGGTAGCAGCGGTTGCTCGTTTCACGGGCCAGCTGAAACGTGGTCACACGTGTGATATCTCCCTGAAACGCCAGTAATTGCAGATCAAACATCAGCCGCGCGTGATCGGCAAAGGCTGCGGGGACGCCCATGGGGCGGTCGAGATCGGGCAGCGGTTTGTCTTTGGTATCCGTTTCAGCTTTTTGAATACGGCGCTCAACCTCACGAATCGAATCGAGATACTCGGTGATGCGGGCTTTGTCGCTGCTACCTAGATCGCGCTTCAGCCGGTTCATGTCGTCTGCGATGGAGTCCAGCAGGCTGGCGCGCTTGCGCAGTGCGGCGCGGCGTTCGTCGGGCGTGCCGCCTTCGCCGAACAGGTTTTCAAAGACAAGACGCGGGTGAGCTTCCGCTGGGAGTGGTGTGGTCGGCGATGACCATGACAGATTGTTCTGGTAGACGCAGGCATATCCGTTGTCGCACTGGCCGACGGTCTGCAGCAGATCCATCGCGAGCTCAAGCGACGGTAGTTGCGTCTGCTGGCCAATCTGTTTCGCTGCGACCTGATCGGCCGTGGTGCCAAGGTAGTAGTCGGTGCTTTCCGTTACCTTGGCCTTGGCGGCGCTGAGGAAAGACGAATTCGACGTGGCGTGGGAACCGGGATAGGCTGGTCTTAGTTCCATGTTAGTGAAGACCGCGGTCTTGTCCCTCACGGGTGCCAGAGATTCGAGGATGGGCGACAACTTGTCGAGATTGCCCTCGCTGCGTGGCGTCCAGCGGGATTCATCGCATCCCATGGGCATGAATACATAGCCGAGTCTTCGTACGCCCAGCGATGCAATCCTGGGTTCAGCTGTGGCGGCCGGAATCATTGCATCCAGCAGTGGTAAGGCAAAGGACGCGCCGACTCCTCTAATGAACGTCCTCCGGGGTAGCGATTTGCGGGTGATGAAGCTCATGACGGTGGCTATTCTACTGGGTGTTCGTTGGGTTGTTGCGCCTGTTCGGCAGATTCTCTCATCTGAAAGGGAACGCTTTTGGTGATGCTGAGAATGATGGATGACAGCCGGTATCCGTCGCGCTCGGCCTCACGTACGATCTGGCGGACGGCGGGTGCATCGGAAGGCTCAGTGCCCCGGCCAAGGGCAAATGTCAGCAGCTTTTCGCTGAGAGTATTCACAAACAATTCCGGACGCCTCAGCAACCCGTCTTCGAGACTGGTAACGCCTACAAAAACGCTGCCGTCGGGGAGCCCGCCTGAGACGTCGACTTCGGCTCCATTTTCGAATTCCCGCCAGCGTCCCACTGCATCAAAGCTCTCAAGGGAGAAACCGACCGGATCCATGAGATTGTGGCAACTCGCACACGCCGGGTTCGCCCGATGCTTGGCCAGGCGTTCGCGCATGGGTAGTCCGGCTGCGACTTTATTGTCGTCCAGTGCGGGAATGTTAGGTGGCGGTGGCGGCGGGGGAGTGCCGATGATGTTTTCAAGCACCCAGTTGCCGCGGATCACCGGCGACGTCCGCGTGGCATATGATGTGACGGTGAGAATGCTGCCCTGTCTCAGCAAACCGCCCCGATGCTGCGCGGGATCCACATCGACCCGGCGAAAGCGACTGCCAATAATATTCGGGATCCCGTAATGGCGGGCCAGCCGTTCGTTGAGGAACGTGTAGTTGGCTTTGAGTAAATCCACGACGCTGCGATCTTCGCGTAGAATGCTTTCAACAAAGAGTTCCGTTTCTTTGCGAAATGCCTGCCGCAGATTGTCGTCAAAGTCGGGGAACATGCGCAGGTCGGGGGTGACGGATTCCAGGTTGCGCAGATGCAGCCACTGGCTGGCAAAGTTGTTGACCAGACTGATCGATCGCGCATCGGCCAGCATTCTTCGAACCTGCGCCTCGAGCACTCCCGCTTCGCGCAGTTTCCCGGCGATTGCGAGATCCAGCAGCTCGTCGTCGGGTAGGCTGCTCCAGATGAAAAAGGAAAGACGGCTCGCCAGTTCGACATCGCTGATGGCGTAAGCCTTTCCTGGTTCTGCATCTTCCGGTTCCTTCTCAATCCGAAACAGAAACTCCGGGCTGACGAGGATCGCACTGAGCGCGCCCTCGATCCCGGCGTCGAATCCGCCTTCGGTTGCCGCTCCTTCCCTGTAGAATGCCATCGGGTTCTCCAAATCAGAATCCGCAATGGCACGGCGGAAGGCGCGCTTCATCAGGTTCGTCAGGATGACTCTGGCTGCGGGTTCCTGCTCACTTTCGTCTGCAGGCTGCTGAATGAAGATCTTCGCTCTGCTCGCCGTCTCGCCTGCTCCTTTGGCATCGAACGGGCCGGTGATCGAAACCTGATACACCGCAGGTCCGCGACGCGGGTGCCGGTGCATATTGTAGCTTGCCTCGAATGGTTGACGTTTGTTCTCCAGCAATGGGGAGCCCTGCTGCACAAAGGTGACGCCTACCTTGTGCACGCCAGCTTCCACGAATGTTTTTAAGTTGAGGTGCTTGTCGATTTTGGTGTGATCCTGATCTGCTCCTGGGCCGGTGATCGAAAATGTTTCGACCGGCTGGCGGTCGATCAGGATCTCCATCTCGTGCTTCCCCCGCATTCCTTCGACGTGTTCGTTACGGTCGCGCGCGAGCAGGACTTCGATCTTGTATTCGCCGTCTTGAGGAAACGTGTAAGTGAACAGCCCGCCACCACGCGTGCCGATCGGGAGTCCCTCCACGTGCTTCTCCTGCGTAAGATCGGGGCGGATGCGGAAGGTTTCGCCGCCAGGTTTGGTTGACATCGTGCCTACCGCCAGTCGACTGATCTTCTGCGCCGCCGAGATGTAGCGATCCAAAAGTGCGGGCGACAGTGTCCCCACGGTGATATTGTCAAAGCCGTGACTTTCCTCGTCTTTTGGGAGGTAAGCAGCGGCATCAATCTCGATCGCCAGCAGATCGCGAATCGCATTCTGGTATTCGGTGCGATTGAGTCGTCGAAATGTTTCCACACGTCCAGGCTTTGGATCGGATGCGGCCTGGGCATCGAGTGTTCCAATCAATTGTCCCAGCACGAGATCATAGTCACTTTCAGCCGGGCGCTTCCGATCAGGCGGTGGCATCTGGCGCGATTGCAGTCTCCTCACCACCGCCTCCCAGGCGTTCGAGTGCTCGGTGATGTCCGCTTCAAGAATGCTCTCAATGTCGAACTCGCCCTTTTTCTTGTCGGCATTGTGACAGTCCACGCAGTAGTTCTCGACTAGCTCAAGGATCGCCACTTCTCCAGTCGAACTCTGACCGCGCGCACCATTTCCCGAGAATAAAACCGCTGATGACACGATCGCGCCAAGGAACCAAGTCTTGCGATGGGTGATCAACTGCTGGGGGGATCGCTGCATTGCCGCAACAATAAAGTGATCGACGGCATCTCACAATACTGTTTCTGGCTTGTTGCAGCGACGAAACCTCGGAAATACAAGGGTTGGCACGCAAGCTGTCGGACAATTGCCTTATTCTAATCAATCAGTAGAGATCGATCCCGAATCTACGCAGGATTGCTGCAGTAAGGAAAAAAGCCGCCACTGTGACGAGCGCGGAGAGCCCCATTACCCACGGAAAGCCCATCCCTTTCTTCAGCAACCATGGAATGAGCAGAAACATGGGCATGGTTGGCAAGACATACCAGAAGGTATACCAGGCATGGTTCTCGATTTTTGCAGACGGCTGCTTCTCCACGTAAAGCCAGACTAACACCAGTGTGGTCATCCATGGCAATGCTCCCACTGCCGCTCCGAGTCGGTCGGCACGTTTTGCCAGTTCTGAAACACCAACAATGATACCAGCGGTGATGAGATATTTGAGCCAGACGGGCAGCATATGCGCTATTCATCACCCCGAATTGCGATGATTTCAAGTCCGCGCGAATGTATTGACCAACAGGATGTCTCAAGCCAGCCTTCCAGGCATGGAGATCTTGCTCTTCATTAGCTTGCTCATCACCCTCGCGCTATCCGTCTCGGCACCAGCGCAGGATGTTCCATTCCATTGATCTGAAACTGGCGGGGCCAGGTTCACTTGTGGATGTCGATCTCGGCATCGTTTCTTTGAGCAGGGCCGTCCGTGCTGCGTCCGTTTTGGACGAAGCTTTCAAGCAGTGCGGTGAGTCTGGCGACCTGGTCTGGATGCTTGGCTTCAAGATTTTCCGTCTCTCCGGGATCGGTGGCGAGGTTGAAAAGCTGCACACGTGGGGCGTCTGCGGCTTCTTTTCCGGGACGTGGCTCGCTCCACCCGCCTGAGCCCGGGCACATGCAAAGTTTCCAGTCGCCGTCGCGAATGGCGAACGATCCGCCGATTGAGTGGTTTACAATCGCGCTGCGGGGAGGTTCAGGCTCGCCTTTCAGTGTGCGCAGGAATGACACACTGTCGACTCCATCTGCGGGGTTCATTTTGCTGCCGGTGACGTCGGCGACTGTCGCGTAGAAATCGCTGAATGATGTGATGCGGTCCGTCTTAGCCCCGGCTGCAGTGGTCCCCGGCCATCGAACAATGAAAGGAACCCGGTGACCGCCCTCGTAGATGTCTGCTTTGTGGCCGCGTAAGTCTCCATTGGGCTTGTGGCCCTTTTTCACCAGTTCATCGATGTTGGCGGCGGGGGAGCAGCCGTTGTCGGTTGCAAACAGGACGATGGTGTCTTTTGTCAGATCATGCCTGTCGAGAGCAGCGAGCACCTGGCCGACTACCCAGTCGGTCTCCATGATAAAATCCCCATAGCTGCCGATGGCCGACTTGCCTGCCCAATCCGGACTCGGAACGATGGGCGTGTGTGGCGATGTCAGGGGAAGGTACAGGAAGAATGGTTTGTCTCGCTCCGCAGCGCGTTGATCAAGATAGGTCACGGACTTCGATGCGAAATCACGCAGACAATTGACGGCTTCAAAATCTGCGGCTGCTGCGCCCTTGCGATGGAAGGCCTTCGTGACCGTACCCGCTGCAGTGGCGCGACCGTTCTCGATGTAGACGTAGGGTGCCATGTCGAGTGAAGCCTGGATGCCGAAGAAGTAATCGAATCCGTGTGCGGTGGGTGTTACTGCTGGCTGGCTGTAGTCAATGTCCCAGCCCTGCCCCGGCTGATCCTTCGATGGTTTGAAGTCCGCTTTAAATTTCCACCCGATTCCCAGATGCCACTTGCCAATGCAACCGGTGTGGTAGCCTGCTCCTTTGAGCATGGATGCCACCGTCGATTGATTTTCTGCGATGAGTGGCTTGTCGTGCGGATCGAAGTAAACGCTTTTTTGCAAATGAGTGCGCCAACTGTATCGACCGGTAAGCAGCCCATAGCGAGAGGGGGTGCAGACGGATGACGTAGTATGGGCATCGGTAAAACGCATCCCTTCCGATGCGAGGCGGTCAATATTCGGTGTCGGAGCTTTACCGCCATTGTGCGAAACATCGCCGATCCCCATGTCATCGGCGAAAATGAAGACGATGTTCGGCTTTTCAGCAGCGGGCGCGAGCGCGGTAGACAGGACGACCGCCAGAGTCAGGAACAGGGGCTTGATCAAATTCATGGGGCTGTTCTACCCAATTGGATTCAGTTGGGCAACCCTCCCTTGCGCATCTGTGTGTGGTGATTGGTGACGATTCTTCTGGAGGGGCTCACATTTCTTGGAAAAACCTCCTTCTAAATCCAGCGTAGTCTCCACTGTTGATGCGCGACCTATGGGTATCCATCCGTTATCCAGATGGGCCGAAGAAGAAAGGAACCGAACTGGCTCCCAATCTACAAAGCCCGAATCGATAACATGTGGCGTGTCGATGCGAAGCAGGTAGCCTGTGCCATGCGGTCAGCATTGCATAGCCCAACCGCCTTAGTACGGATCCGTATGCTTGGTGGTGTGGGGGGGCGGGAGTTAAAATCTCCCGCCAACCCGATTAGGCTACTTTTCAATCTCGCAATCAGGTTATCCAAGATGCATAAACACCCCACATTCATGCTCCTTAGCCAACCTAAACAGTCCATGCCACTGCCGAATATACTCAGCGAAATAGGGTGCCATTTCAGCGTAATTATCTCGCAGAGCACTTGGAAGATCACCAAATATCTTCTCTAATTGGTCGTAATCAATTGACTCAAAGGCCTCAAATATTTTTATGCAGGAATCTGGACGAACAGAGCCTGCGACTACCTCTGGATCAACAGGTAATCCTAACTCTTCTGGAAATATAATATCCTCGTTGAACAGCGTCTCTCGAAGACTAGATAGCGCCGATTCAGTTGGTTCACCGAATTCCCCTTTCAATTGATGTAGGGTATCCGAAATAGCACTGTACTGAATACAGCTATCAGAATCCCAAGGGCATTCTGGGCCGTACATCTCAGGAACCTCTTCCTCTAACACCTTATCCACGAAATCTTCATCCTTCGCAAGGTCGCAGGCGATATTCCAATTCACTAGATAGGCGGACAATTGCATAATCTTTATTTAGGCGAACGTGTTATTATTCCACGATTTGTGGTTCGAGCAGTGATATCACATTGCCCGATGGATGACAATTGCGGGTTGTAAGTTTTTGTGAATCAGAGGGTCGGGACTGAGTAGTTAACATCTCGTAATTATTTGGAACGTTGTAATGTTTAGAAAACTTAGGAAGTTGGATATCTTTTGTTAAGCTATCTTAAATTTTTGGATAGCTGAAGGTTTATTTTGGAGGAGATAGCAATTTTTTGTTTGCCCACTGGAGCTCGATGGGGTTGTTTTTGTTTTAAATGAACACTGATCATATGAACACGTACCCATGAGAAGGTTGCGCTGAAGCTTAGAAAGGGCAGGGCCGAGTGGGGATTTTGCTCCTTGCACAAGTGGGAAGGTGGGAATTTCAGCCTTTGGCTGAGTGGGCAGGCGATTGCTCGCAATGGTGTGCATGTGCATGAGTGCTGCTAGGTATTAAGCCAGCACTTCGCGAACAATTTTCCCTGCCACGTCCGTGAGCCGGACCGGGCGGCCGTGATGTTCGAAGGTGAGGCGTTCGTGGTCGAGTCCCATGAGGTGGAGCATGGTGGCGTGCAGGTCGTGGAGGTGCACTTTGCCATCGACGGCGTGGTAGCCGAAGTCATCGGTGTTGCCGTGAGTGATGCCGCCTTTTACGCCGCCGCCTGCCAGCCACATGGTGAATCCGTGCGGGTTGTGCTCGCGTCCGTCGCCGTTCTGGGCGTGCGGGGTTCGGCCGAATTCACCGCCCCAGAGCACGAGTGTGTCTTCGAGCAGGCCGCGCGATTTGAGGTCGGTGAGGAGGCCGGCGATCGGCTTGTCACTGACGTTGCAGAGGTTTCTGATGCCAGAGGCAATGCCGCTGTGATGATCCCAGCCATCCAGTGTGACTTGAACGAAGCGCACGCCAGCCTCGGCAAAGCGCCGCGCCAGGAGGCACTGTCGGCCAAACTGGTCGGTTACCTTTTCACCGATCCCGTAGAGTTCCTGAGTGGCTTTCGATTCCGTGGCGAAATCGACGAGCTTCGGGGTTTCCGTCTGCATGCGGAACGCGAGTTCGAACGACTCGATGACACCTTCCATTTGCTGATCGGTCTGGAGGCGCTCAAGTTGCCGTCGGTTCATTGCCTGGATGAGGTCGATGCGGCGTCGCTGCGCGCTTTTTGGCAGCGAGAAGTCGGAAAGGTTGCGGATGGGTGCCTGATCTGGCGAAGAGCCGACGCTCTGGATGGCGGTGCCCTGGTGGATTGCCGGGAGAAAGGCGCTGCTGTAGTTCCGTTCTCCCTCGCCTGGCAGGATGGTGATATAAGATGGCAGCTGCTGGTTCTCCGTGCCGAGTCCATAGGATAGCCACGATCCCATCGAGGGCACGGTGTCAAAAAGATTGCCAGTGTGGAGCTGGCGGATCGCGACCGGGTGGTTCGGACTGTCGGCCTGCACGGCACGCAGGACGCAGAGGTCGTCGGCGTGCCTTCCGATGTGTGGCAGCATGTCGCTCATCTGGAGCCCGCTCTTGCCCTGGTATTTAAATCCGGATACCGGGCCCAGCAGCCTGGTGTTTTCCAGGCCGACGGTGGCCTCGGTTGAGGGCAATTGATATGGCAACGCCTGGCCGGTGCCTTTGGCGAGTTGCGGCTTGTAGTCGAACAGATCCATCTGTGATGGGCCGCCTTTCATAAAGAGGAAAATGATGCGCTTCGCCCGTGGCGGAAAATGGGGCTGCCGGGGTGCCAACGGTGAGCCTCCACCGTTGTGGCTGTCACTGCGCTGTCCGGCGTTGAGCTGCTGCTGGAACAAGGCGTTCAATGCAAGCGAACCAAACCCGTAGGCGGATGTGCGGAGGAAATTCCTGCGGGAATAGGGGTAAGGTGCGGACGTCATGGTGAGCGAAAAATCGATCGGATCTATTCAACGAAGAGAAAGTTATTGGAAGCAAGCACGGCATGACAAAGCTGCGCCCAGGCTCGCAATCGCGCGTCTGGTTGATCGGCGAAATCTTCTGTGCACTGATCGACGAATGCCAGTGCGGCTGCAGTCTCGATGGCATCTGCCGGGCGGTTTGCGGTCAGTAGATACAGGCGGGCAATGCGGGACGGTTCGTCGTCTGGAACTTCACTTGTCAGGCGCACGGCAAGCCTCTCTGTCTGCTGCTTCACGAATGGAGCATTCATGAGGAACAGGGCCTGCGTGGCGACGGTGGTATTGGCTCGTGCGCCAGTGATCTCACTGGGGTGGGGGAAATCGAAATTGCTGAGGATCTCGAGTTCGCCCTCGGGACGTTCGCGCTTGAAGGGCAGGTAAACAGAGCGCCTGTTCTGCACGTAGTCCGGGATCTTGTTGCCCCAGTTGGCCGGGTTTACGTTGTCTGTGCCGCCACTGATGTTCCCCGGAATCTCCAAGCCCAGTGATGGGCCGCTGCGGGCCGGATCGAGTTCCCCACTGGTTGCCAGCATGGCATCGCGGATGGGCTCCGCAGCAAGGCGGCGACGGGGCATCTGCCAGAGCAGACGGTTGTCCGGATCGATCTCTGCTGCTTTGGAATTGGGTGCCGATGCCATCCTGTAGGTGCGCGACATTACCATGCGGTGCACTGTTTTCTTCAGCGACCAATGATCGTCCTCACGCATCCGCAGCGCGAGAAAATCGAGAAGTTCTGGATGGCTGGGCGTCTCGCCATGAACGCCAAAGTAGTCGACCGAACGCACCAATCCCTTGCCGAAAAGATGATGCCAGACGCGGTTGACGAGAACTCGTGCAGTCAGTGTATTGCCCGGGTCGGTCAGCCACTGCGCAAGTTGCAGGCGCCCGCTGCTGCCTGAAGGAATGGCGTGATTCGCGGAGACCGGGACGGCGCTGAGAAATCCGCGCGGAACCACTTTTCCAAGTGATTGAAATTCGCCGCGCTGGTAGATCGCGCAGTCTGCCGGGGCGTCGATATCATGAACCGCGAGGGCTTTCTCGGGAGCATCCAGCTTCTCTATTTTCGCGATCTCTGCGGCGACGTCTTTCAGTTCTTTGTCCAGATGCGTGGCTTCAGTGTGCGCAGCGATTTCGGCAACTGTCACTGGCTTGGCAGAGGCCAGGGAGACGGCGGTACCTCCGAAGAACTGCACCGCAAAGTCTCCGCCTCCCAGATCTACCGCATGCGAATGATTGATCCCAGCGCCCTCCCAGTCTGGTAGTGCAGCACCGGCCAGCACCTTCAGATGCGTGTCCACCTGCGTTCCTTCAATGGTGCCAGGATGCAAGTCGTTGAAATCTTCGCTGAAGCTAACATTGTCTCCAACTCTGATGGAAAAGTTGTCGATGGCGCCGCCGAACCGTCCGCTGCCGGGAGTGGAACTGGTGAGTCGTATCTTTACCTCGCCCGAACCATCTCCGTCGTAGGGAAAGCTGGCCGGGCTCAGTTTCTGCGAATCCTTTGTTCCAGACCAGGCACCCGGGCTGTGCATGAAGCTGGCGAGGATGCTGCCGTCTGCCCGTAAAATGTCGATCTGCAAGCCATCGGCAGCCGTTGTTTTCTGTGCCGCATTCGACCAGGCGCTCGGGGCGGCATCGAAGCGCACTTCGTAAGTTTGTCCAGCTTCGTTGGCGGTGATGCCCATTGCCAGAGTGAGGACGTTGGCATCTGATGTGCCGGGGATTTTCCGAAGGAGGGAAGTCAACCTGGGCTGGAGGCCCTGTCGCCGAGCGCGAAGTTCCCCGAGTGTTTTCTGGCGTTGCGCCAGTTCGTCAGGGGATACGTTCATCGGCGGCAGCGTGACATGTGTGATGGCGCTCCAGACTCCGGGGCCATCGTAGCTGGTCGTCCGGGTGCTGTGGAAGATTCCCGCCATCGCATAGTAATCTGCGGTGGGGATCGGATCGAATTTGTGATCATGACAGCGCGCGCAGGAGATCGTCTGCGCCAGGAAGGTGCGGCCGATTCGGTCGATTTGGTGATCGACCACGTCCGCGTCCAGTTGCCCCTTGATGTAATTTTGCAGCGTCCACGGTCCGATCGCCAGATAGCCGGTGGCAACGATCAGTTCCCTCCGTTGTTCGGCGCTGTCATACGGAAGTAGATCGCCTGCGATCTGCTCGTGAATGAATCGGTCGAGCGGTTTGTCGGCATTGAGGGCGGCGATGACATAGTCGCGGTAGCGCCACGCGTCTTCGATCAGAACGTTGCCCTGGATGTCGGCGAGATCCGCATAGCAGGAGAGATCGAACCAGTGCCGCGCCCAGTGGTCGCCGTAGGCTGGAGACTCCAGCAGGCGGTCGACCACCTTCCGATAGGCGTTGGGGGATGTGTCATCGATAAAGGCCTCGATCTCTTCCGGCGTCGGCGGAAGCCCCGTCAGGTCAAAGGTCACGCGGCGAAGCAACGTGTAGCGGTCCGCGTCAGGTGCGGGCATCAGGTTTGCTGCGTCCAGCTTCGCTGAGACGAAGCGGTCGACGTCGTCGTGCGCCCAATCCTGATTCGCGGGCGTCGGTGGAGTGTGGCGTTCGATCGGCTGGAGCGCCCAGAGTTTAGCCGGGTCGTATTGGCGCCGCTTTGCCTTACGCGGATCTGGAGCGCCCAACGTGATCCATCGTTCCAGCAGTGCGATTTCAGTATCAGGGAGCCGTTCGTCTGGCGGCATCTGGAGTTCCTCGTTGTGATACCGGACCGCCTCAATGAGAAGACTCTCGTCCGGCTTGCCAGGGGTGATGGCTGGGCCAGTGCCACCGCCTGTCTCCCAGCCGCTGCGGGAATCGAGCACCAGGCCGCCCTTCGCTTTACCCGACTCATGGCTGTGGCACTCGTAGCAACGCCGTTCCAACAGCGGGCTAATCTCCTTTTCAAAGAAGTCGACCGCCGCTTCATCCTCAGCGCAGAGGGAGGAGTGCAAGCACGTCATGAACACTGCGCCCGCGATCGCGACGAAGGAAGACGTTCGTCGATACGCTACGGTGATGCTCTTAATATTGGTCAAATGGTGTGGGCGAGGGATTCTCGGGATTGCCCGGGTATTGTTGTCACGATTCGCCGCGCGGTATCCAGTAAATCGTGACGTGCAGGAATATTGCCACTACGGCGTGGTTTTAAGAGCTCTTTCTTGGGCAAGCGAAATTGCCTGGCGTATCCAAATCGACATTTTTGGGCGTCTGAGCTCCCTGACGATCAGATACGGCACGATGACTGCGCGATAGATAACGACGAGCAAAGCAATCGGCAGCCCACGAATGAGGAAGTGCGTGAGAAAGTTGTGCCCCGCGAATATCTGCCCAAGGAAGGTGTAGGCTACAGCGAAAAAGATGGTGCACAGAAGCAATGTGCCGAAACCGACCAGGCTACAATACGAGAAGAAGCTCGTATCGCGCAGGAACAGCTTAAACTGCGACGGCGGCAGTCCACGTTCAATTGCAAGCCTGCGGATCTCTTCTGTGCGCCCTGCTTTCGAAAGCAGATTCTGCATACTCATACTCGTCGAAATGTGACTTTACCTGGGCTTTGTGATGACTTTAGGGCTCTCGTCTTGAGTTTCGGGCTCGTTACCGTCACCGCCGCCTTTGTCCTCCAGTCGATAATAGAGGCTGCTGCTTTGCTCTGGCGGCGTGTGGATCCAGAGGTGTTCGTCGGCCTCAGCGGTGAAGCTGGCGGTTGGGTGCCAGAAAAGCATGTCGGCGCTCTGGTCGACGGCGTACTTGTGTGCTGGTATCAGGTTGCGGAAGCGGACGAAAAACTGTCCGTCGTTGAACCACATTTCGTAGTTGCCGGGAATCGTATCTCGTTTCGGCACATGTTCTGTTCTGGGCCGGGAAACCAGAGTTCCTGCGGCCAATGCTTCTGCAGTTTTCCGCGCGTCGGCGATTTGAGAAGGAGACAATGTCACCGTCCAGGGCGCGACTTCGGAATTCATGAGATTGCCGTCGATTGCTGTATGCTTGAGCGAAAGATTGTGTCCGAGCTCGTGGGCAAGGACCGCCGCGCCGGTGGCTGGATCGGCGGGCCCGTTGGTGTCGACAATGAGCAGAGTGCCGGGGATATTGCCCCATCCATTGTAGCGCTGGCAGGAGCAGGAGTCGGCCAGTTCATTGACGAAGATCGCCACGATCGTGCTTGGTGGCATCGTGTCCAGCAGCGCCTTTATCTTGTCTGGCTTGCGTTGCATGACGGCATCTCGTTCGGCCAGAGTCAAATCGTACAATTCAGAGCTATTGAGCTGTAGAGGGGCGAGGAACGACAACGCAATTCCCGCACCAGCCCAGATCCTGGTGACCTCCTCCAGGTCAAAGTGAGCACTCACGACTACGGCTTCCGATCCATCGTCCAATGCCAGTGCTACTGGTAGAATGTTCACTGCAATCGGCTCAGGGGAACCAGCATCTTGCGCTGGAGCCGTGATTACCGTGACCGCCGCCAGAATGGGCGCTGCAACTCCCGATCGCAACTTCATCGGACGGCAGCGTAGACGGAGTTTAACGGGCTGGCTAAATCGAAAACACATGCATTGGACGGGTTTCGGGGGCTTTGGCTGCCTCTAATCGAAACGCTCGAGAACTGGATTCCTTAGAGGGGCATTGCGAATTCCCAACAACGAGAGCATGTTCTCGATGAGATTTTCAAAGACGATCGCTGTTACCGATGAAGCCTTATATTCTGCAATGCACTCTCGCGTTTGTTGCTTTCCACGCAAGTGGAGCTGCTGAACCGCTCAGTTTCAATCGCGATATTCGATCAATCTTGTCTGAGAATTGCTTTGCCTGCCACGGGATGGATGCCAAGCACCGCGAGGCGGATCTCAGGCTCGATCTTCCGGAAGAGGCTTTCAAAAAGGACAAGGATGGGGCCAGCGCGATCGTTCCCGGAAACCCGGACGAGAGCAAAATCTGGCAGAGAATCACTGCCACCGACCCTGACGATGTGATGCCTCCACCAGAGTCGCACAAGAAACTTGATGCCTCACAGAAAGCGATCATTCGCGAGTGGATCTCTCAGGGGGCTGTCTATCAGAAGCACTGGGCGTTTGAGGCTCCAGTGAAACCTGCCGGTGAGGGAATTGATCACTTTGTCGGTGAGGCGCTGAATGCAGCAGGTTTGCAGTTTTCGCCTGAGGCGGATCGGCCAACATTGATCCGTCGCGTCAGCATGGCGTTAACAGGATTGCCTCCGACGATTGCTGAGGTCGATGCGTTCCTGACCGATGCTCGTCCTGATGCCTATGAGCGCCTGGTGGAGGGTTACCTTACATCATCACATTACGGTGAGGAAATGGCGCGGCACTGGCTGGATGTCGCGCGCTATGGTGACACGCATGGTATGCATCTGGACAACGAACGGCAGACTTGGGCCTACCGCGACTGGGTGGTCGGAGCATTCAATCGCAATCTGCCGTTTGACGAGTTTACCATTGAGCAGCTGGCTGGTGATCTTTTGCCCAATCCGACGCAGGATCAGCTGATCGCCACCGGCTTCAACCGCTGCAATGTCACTACTGGTGAGGGTGGCAGCATCAATGAGGAATTCATCTTCCGCTATGCCGTCGATCGTGCCAGTACCACCGCTCAGGCCTGGCTTGGACTCACGGCTGGTTGCGCGGTTTGCCATGACCACAAATACGATCCGATCACATCGAAAGATTTCTACTCGCTGTACGCGTTTTTTAACTCGAATGCTGACCCTGCGATGGACGGCAACGCATTGCTCACCGCGCCAGTGCTGAAGGTGAAGCCTCCTGATTATGATTCGAAGATGCAGGCCTTTGATGAGAGGAAGACGGCGATCGAAAGGCGTATGAGCGAAGCCGCGAAGACGCTGATCTACAACGATCCGGCCAATGAGGTGCCGCTCCCGCCTGCGCAGGAAGTGGAGGAAGTGTGGATGGATGATGCCTTTCCCGACGGTGCGAAGGTAATGGCTTCCGGCCACCCGGTCACCTTCGTGGATACTCCTGTGTTGAGTGGTAAGAAATCGCTGAAACGGAGTGGTGAGGCGATGGCGCAGGACTACTATCAGGAAGGCGCACAGCCGCTGACAGTTCCGGGAGAGCCGAAGTTTTTCCTGCACGTCTACCTTGATCCTGCTGATCCGCCTGAGGAAGTGATGATCCAATTCAACACGGGTGAGTGGCGTCACCGAGCACTGTGGGGCGCGGACATCATCGACTTTGGAACGAAGGGCACGCCGGAGCGCTTTGTCGCCGGAGCACTGCCGAAGCCCGGTGAATGGTTGAAGCTCGAAGTGGATGGCGCAAGCATGGGGCTCACGCCGGGGATGAAAGTGTCGGGCCTGGCTTTCACGGTTCATGGTGGCACGGCTTACTTCGACAAAATGGGTGTCGCGGGTCTGATGGATCCGGCGAGGGATCCATTGAGGTCCTTTACAGCCTGGCTTCAGGAACAGGAAGGCAAGGATACCCCGGGGATTGCAGATGATCTCAAGGCACTGCTGAAAGAGGGGGCAGCAAAAAAGCTGAATCCTGATCAGCTGAAACGACTCCGCGAGCATTATCTGCAGAATGTCTGCTCCACGACCAGCGAACACTTTGCCGGGATAAAATCCGAGCTCGCCGCAGTGGTGAAGGAGCGTGCTGACTATGACGGCAGTATACCATCGACCTTTATCTGGAACGATCTTCCGCAGCCTCGCGAGAGCTTTGTAATGATTCGCGGGCAATACGATACGCCAGGCGAGAAGGTGGTGCCTGCCACTCCTGCGGTGCTTCCGGCTTTGAAGCAGGAAAACGAACGGGCGAACCGGCTCGATTTGGCCAGGTGGCTTGTCGCGCCAGAGAATCCGCTCACCGCGAGGGTTACCGTGAATCGGTTCTGGCAGCAGATATTCGGAACCGGACTGGTCGAAAGCAGTCATGATTTTGGTACGCAGGGTTCGTTGCCGTCGCATCCAGAGTTGCTGGACTGGCTTGCCATCTGGTTCCAGGAGAACGATTGGAATGTCAAAGCGCTCATCCGAATGATGGTGACCAGCCAAACGTTCCGGCAGCAGAGTATCGCGCCAGCTGAGAGCTGGGCACGGGATCCGGGCAACCGGCAGCTCGCACGAGGCCCGCGCTTCCGCCTCGATGCCGAACAGATTCGTGATCAGGCACTCTTTGTCAGCGGGCTGATTAACATGAAGGCAGGAGGCAAAGGCGTGAACCCTTACCAACCACCCAATATCTGGGAGCCGCTTGCATTTGGTGGATCGAATACCCGCTTCTACAAGCAGGATACCGGTGACGATCTCTACCGGCGCACGCTGTACACGTTCCTCAAAAGGACGGCACCGCACCCACTGATGTCGAACTTTGATGTCCCGGCGCGCGAGCAGTCGTGCATTCGCCGCGACCGCACGAATACGCCGCTGCAGGCACTGCAGCTGATGAATGATGTGCAGCACTTTGAGGCTGCAAGGGCCTTTGCCGCGCGGATGATTCATGAAAATGACACCGACTACGGGCGTGTGGTTCTTGCTTTTCGCGCTGTGCTGTCGAGGCCGCCTTCTCCTGAGGAGGCAGCGGCAGTCGTCGCTTTCCTGCAGAGGCAAAAGGCCAGGTACGCTGCCGCCCCTGACGATGCCACCAAGGCGATCACGTTCGGTGAATCTCAACCGCCTGCGGACATCGATGCGGCCGAACTCGCGGCCTGGGCATTGGTAGCCAACCTCATTCTCAACATGGACGAAGCCATCGTTCGCAACTGATCTGTCACTATGAATCCACTTTACGATCACCAACTGCTCCAGACTCGCAGGCAATTCTTCGGACGCACTGGATTGCGGCTCGGCGGCATTGCGATGGCGTCTTTGTTGGCCTCACAGCAGCGAAGCTACGGGGTGATGGCAGGATCACAGCAGGTGCATCCTGCTCTGCCCGGCCTGCCACATTTTCCTGGAAAGGCGAAGTCAGTCATCTACCTGCACATGAATGGCGGGCCGTCGCAGCTCGACACCTGGGACTATAAGCCGAATCTTGACAGCCAGTTCGACAAAGATCTGCCAAAGGACTTTCTCGGCGGGCGAATCACCACGATGACGAGCGGGCAGGGGAGATTTCCCGTGGCCCCGTCGAAATTCAAGTTCACGCAGCATGGCAGAAGTGGCCGCTGGGTGAGTGAGCTGCTGCCGCACACGGCCAAGATTGTCGATGACATCGCTGTGGTAAAGACGGTCTACACCAAGGCGATCAATCACGATCCAGCGTGCACATTTGTCATGACGGGCTCCGAGGTTCCCGGGAAGCCGAGCATGGGATCCTGGATTTCATATGGCCTCGGCGCTGAGACAAACGACTTGCCGGCATTCGTCGCTCTCACGCCGAATTTCCCGAAAGATTCGGCAGCTCAGGCACTCTTCAGCCGCATGTGGGGCCCCGGATTTCTTCCTGGAAAGCACAGTGGTGTCGTGCTCCGCGCCGGTGCGGATCCGGTGTTGTATCTTGAGAACCCGCCCGGCGTCGATCGATCCGACAGACGGGCGATGCTGGATACGCTCGGGAAACTGAACGCGAGGGGATTCCAAAAATTCGGCGACCCTGACATTCAGACAAGAATCGCCCAGTACGAGATGGCGTACCGCATGCAGGCCAGTGTGCCCGACCTGACTGACCTCAGTAAGGAGCCGGAATCTACTAAAAAGCTCTACGGCCCGGCAGTTGATACGCCCGGATCGTTCGCCAGCAGCGCACTGCTCGCTCGTCGGCTTGTTGAGCGCGGCGTGCGTATGGTTCAGATCATGCACCGGGGCTGGGATTCGCACGGAAATCTCCCCAGTGAGCTTGGCAATCAGTGCATGGATAGCGACCAGGCCAGTGCCGCACTCGTACTGGATCTCAAACAGCGGGGAATGCTAGATGATACCCTTGTCGTCTGGGGAGGCGAGTTCGGCCGTACCGTTTATTCTCAGGGAAAATTGACTAAGGAAAACTACGGACGCGACCACCATCCGCGGAATTTCTGTATGTGGCTGGCAGGCGGCGGAATCAAAGGCGGTGTCGAAATCGGCGAGACCGATGAATATTCCTACAACCCGGTCGCCGATCCCGTGCACATCAACGAGATCAATGCAACGATTCTCCATTGCCTCGGCATCAACCACGAGATGTTTACGATTCGCTACCAAGGCCTCGATCAGCGGCTTACGGGAGTAGAGCCAATGAATGTGATCAGGAAGATTCTGGCTTAGTTGCGGCGCAACGGCTCATGTGGCAGTTCCACGCCGGTGGGTTACCCTCGCCGTTCACCCGTGTTCAGGATCGCCTCCTGAGCTTCTGCCGGAAGGCCACTGGAATTGAGCCATTCCCGTGCTGAGCTTGGGTCTCTCCTGAAGAAAACCTGACCGGCACGGGTTACCGATTCCTGCCGGAGTGCAGGATCGGAAATATCGAGCGCCCATGCTATAGCAACGAGAGGATCCTGCCACGCATAGCCACGCGAAAAGCCGCTGATTGCTGAGTCGCGCTGGGGCGACTCCGACATGGCAGATAAATATTCTGTAGCAGCGGCGAGATCCCGGTCTTCCCAGTCACCGAAAGCAGAACTGAGCCCTACTGACTGACCACGCCCTTCAGGGAGTTCCTCCAGCCAGGACACTGCTTTCACCGGATCCCGTTCGGCCCATCGGTCGCCCACTTCCTCGATGACGCTCACTGCATAGTCCTCATTTGCGTAGCGTTGCGCCCACTGGGCAGCGGCCTCGGGGTCGCTCTTGACGTATTCGCTGGCAACACTGCGCATCGCCGCACCTTTCAGGGGGCCGTCAGGGATCTGCTCCGACCCGAGCGTAGCATTCTCCGGCCCATCGACACGGAGAGCTTCAGTCGCCACGATTCGAATCAGATTCTCTGCCTCACCGATTCCCTCTTTGGAAAGGCGCAGGACGAGCATGCCCGAAGGCTTGAGCGCGCTTCGGCAATCCGACAGGGGGCGGTTCTCGACGTTATCAAAGATGAGATCATACATCGGTCCAGCCTGCGTGAAATCCTCTTGAGTGTAGTCGATCACATCATCTGCACCGAGTGAGCGAACCATGTCCACGTTTGTCGTGCTGCACACGCCGGTAACCTCCGCGCCGAATGACTTAGCGATCTGCACAGCGAAGGTTCCGACACCTCCGGAAGCGCCATTGATCAACACCTTCTGCCCAGGCTGGACCGTCGCCACATCGCGTAGCGCGTGCAGTGCCGCTAGAGCGGAAGTCGGCACTGCTGCAGCTTGCTCGAAAGTGAGGCACTCCGGTTTGAGGGCAAGATCGTCTGATGCGACACCCACGTATTCAGCGCAGGTGCCGTTGGATGCGCCGAACACTTCATCGCCTGGTTGGAACTGTGTCACTTTATCGCCAACCACCTCGACCTCCCCGGCAAAGTCGAATCCGGGCACACCGCACTTCGGTTTGAGCAGGCCCGTGGCGATGCGCATCACAAACGGGGCTCCTCTGACACTGAAGCAGTCGCCAATGTGTAGGCCTGCTGCACGCACACGGACAAGCACCTCATCAGCGTTTACTTTCGGCTTGTCGATGTCTCGGATTTTGAGAGCCTCAAGCGAGCCGTAGTGGTCGTAGGCGATCGCCTTCATCGGCTTCATATTCAGGGGCGATGTTGACTTGGGCTTCATGGCGGTTGAGCTCCTCATGTCGGGCTGAGGGGGTAAGGTCATGTTATTTCTCCTTGATTTCGTTGCTATAGTTGGGATTGTTCGTGTGGCTTACGCCGTAAGCTTACAGTGTAAATCTGAGCGCAAATGTCAATGGCGAAAAAGAACAAAACTCCTGAGCGTAGTTCCAGTTCCCGGCCCCAATTGAGCAGGGAGCGGGTACTGCAAACTGCAGCCGGCCTCGCCGATGAGATCGGCATCTCGGCGCTATCGATGCGAAAGCTCGGCCAGGCGCTTGGGGTTGAGGCGATGTCTCTCTACAAACACGTGGCGAACAAGGACGACATCTTGGATGGCATCGTGGACATCGTCGCAGCTGAGATCGAGGTGCCTACCATCGGAGGCGATTGGAAAGAGGCCATGCGGCGCCGCGCAAATTCTGCTCATGAAGTCTTGTTGCACCATCCCTGGGCGACGATGTTGATCGTGTCGCGCGCGAATGTCGGTCCGGCGATGTTGCGCTACGTCGATGCAACGATCGGGTGCCTCCGGGAAGCTGGCTTCTCCTTCAAGATGGCCGACCATGCGTGGAACGTTATCGACAGCCACATCTATGGCTTCACGCTCCAAGAATTGAATTTCCCGTTCAAACCCGAGGAATACGCAGGGGTGGCGGAGAGCTTTCTCGCGCAGATTCCGATGGACGACTACCCGTACCTCAATGCGCTTTCGCAGGAGGTGATCGACGGTCGTCACGACGGTCTACAAGATTTCTCGTTTGGTCTAGACCTCATTCTCGATGGTCTCGAGATGCTCTTGAGTTCAGACTGACCAAGGTCGGTGAATTCCGATCGGACGAAATTCACCCTCCTTGGTTCGCCACCCGCGAGGAGCTTTGTCGGCACGTTCTCATTCTCAGCGCGCTGGACAGGCCGATGACGCTGACCACTTGCGCACGACCAATCGAATTCTCAGTGAACTGATATTTTCGCACCGAGAACGACTGTAGAGATGGGCGACGTGAAACGAAGATGTCGATGAGATGTAACTTGTGAATCTCGTGAATCAGGGGGGAAATCGAAGATCATGGAGCAGGCTTCAAGGAGTGAGTATTTTTAGTATTTTTCATGATTGGAATTGTTGGCCTCCCAAAAAGAGGCGCAGGTGGCATGCCGATCGACGGATGCGGAGTTGAGGGCCGACGGTGTTGCAAGCACAGCGGGGGATTGCAATTTTCGGGATTCCGACCGTTCACGTTTTGCGAATTGCACATCTTGAGGTTGCCAGGTGGAAGCACCCGGGATGGCTTATTTTCGAACGGCATTCACATATGTAAGAGGCTCAGCGATAGGCCGAGGCTCCCTTCGCGAATGGTATGCTATTCGCTCCCATAGGAGTCTATGAATGCAATAACACACGAAATAGCAGCCGAATATCAAAGTCCTGACCTGCTTGATCGTCTCGATGCACTTATGCAAAGTGACGAGGATGGGCTGCGCGTCTCGATCTACTGTCCAGCAGGACGATTGCCTGACGAAGCCAAGGCGGCGATGATTGCATTCAAGAATCAGGTTGGCAATGTAACCGAAGAACTGGAGAAGGCAGGTGACAGTGGTTCAGGAGTTCTCAAGCGGCTGAAACACATGCTGCCGGAAGTTGCGGGCACTTCCTTCTGGAATCAGCAGCTAGGTGGCATAGCCATCTTCGTGGAGAACCAGCGGAGCGAACTCTTCAAGGTCTCCGCTCCATTGCCAGAATGTTCGCGGGTCGGCTACGAATTCTACCTCAAGCCGCTTTTGGCGCTCGGTTCCAATTTGAATATCTACCACCTGCTTGCGATCAGCCAGAATGATGTCCGTCTGTACCGCGGATCTGCACTTGGGCTAAGGGAGATTCATTGTCCCGGACTAGCCGATAGCTATGCCGTGACTATGGCCGACATTGGCTATCCGGCCGACTCCAAGAAACAGGCGGCGTCGCAATCGAACTTCAAGGCGAGCGAGGAGGAACTCCGTGTGTTCCTCAATCGTCTCGAAGATGCTGTCTCGAAGCACCTTTCGGGGAGTGAACTCCCCCTCCTTCTCGCCGGCGACCGGATCTATGAATCGATCTACCGGGACGTGAACACCTACGCCCATCTGAGCGATAGCTACGTGGTTGGAAATCCCGAGCATCGATCAATCAGGGAATTAGAAGAGCTGGCAGAACAAGCCCTTCACAGCGACTTCATCAAGAGCCAGAGCCGCGCGCTCGGACGCTTCAAACGCCTGGATGAAGCTCCCATTAGTAAGGTTGCCAAGGGGCTTGAAGAAATTCTGAATGCATCGGCACGAGGACAGGTCGAATCCGCTTTTCTCCCAGCTGACGCTGACGTGTGGGGCACGTTCGATCCCGATGCGGGAAAATTTACGGCGGCGTCGCTTCCTTCCGTCGCAGACGACGAACTCTATGAGCTCACAGCGAGGCAAGTGCTCGCCAATGGAGGCGAAGTTTTCTTTCTGGAAGAGCGCCAGCTGCCGACCGATTGCAAAGCGATCGCCGTGCTTCGCTGGGAGGATTCAATTCTCACCAACAACCGAAACTGAGATGGCAAGTATGGCCGATTCACTTGATGTCAAGCGCAAGCCCATACTGGCTGATCTGGAATCATCTCAAGAATCGATCTTAGAAACCATCACCTGAAAAACCTGAAAACGAAAGGACACTAGACAATGTTACGCAGTATCAAAGCTCTTATCGGCTACCCGATAAGAGGAACCGATGACACGGTGGGGAAGGTCAAAGACTTCCTGTTCGACGACGAGAAGTGGGGAATCCGCTATATGGTTGCTGACACTGGCGGGTGGCTGAGTTCGAAGAAAGTGCTCGTCAGTCCCCGCTTTCTGGATGCACCAGAGACGGGGGGCGATGAAAAGGATTTTCCGGTCAAACTCTCTAAGGAACAGATCGAAGACGATCCGCTTCTGGAAGCATGCGAACCGGTCTCCCGGCAGTTCGAGAAGGAGTACGCCCGGTTTCACAATCATGGCTACTACTGGGGCGACAAGGGGCTTTGGGGAGTCGGGATGTATCCAATCGGAACGCTTCGTCAGACGCCAAGTCCTGCTGAGGTCGAGGATCACAATGTGGCAGTCGCCGAGATCGAAGAGTCGCACGTCCGTTCAGCCAGTGAGGTGATCGGCTATCACATCGTGGCGACCGACGGGGAGATTGGGCACGTCGAAGACATGATTCTTGACACCAGCATGTGGCGGATCCGGTATCTGATAATCGATACTCGGAACTGGCTTCCAGGCAAGAAGGTGCTCGTGGACATCGACTGGCTTCGCGGGTTCGATTGGGCGACCAACACAGCAGACATTGCTATGGCCAAAGATCAGATCAAGGATGCGCCGGCTTTCGACCCGAAGTTTCCGGTCAACCGCGACTACGAAGAGCAACTCTACGATTTCTACGGACGGCCTCGCTACTGGAAGTAGAACAGAGGCGAATGAGCGTGTGGAGGGAGATGAGAAACAATGACGACGCATACAGATGAAAAAGCACACAAGATCAATCGGCTCAGTCCGTTCATCACGCTGCGCTTGAATGCGCTGATATCGCGAATTGTCGATGCACGCGATGGCTACCAGCAAGCCAGCGAAACGGTCAGGGACGACGATCTGAAAGCCCTTTTCACCTACAGCTCGGAACAAAGAGACGAGTTCTGTTCCGCGCTCGAGCATGCCATGGAAGAATGGGGGGCGCCGTCCGAGGAGTGGAGGCCTCTAAAACACACGCTACGATCTGCGGTCATCTCACTAAAGGAGATTTTCACAGATCATCCGCCGCACGAGGTGATTGACGAATGCCTGAGCTTCGAGGGCGACGCGATCGGCGAGTACGCTTCACTCATCGACGAAAAGGGAATTCCTGCCGAGCTGGGAGCACTGCTTGCCGAACAACGCGATCGGATTGTTGCCGAGATCGAGCAATTGAAACGCCTCCACTTGGAGGTGGAGAGTGAAAATTGATAGCCAGAAAAATGAGTGAACCATGAAAATTAGAATCAACCAACGAATACCCATCTGCTCCATCGTTTGGCTCGCCTGCGTGTTCTTGACGAACTCCGTAGCCGGGCTCGGAGACCTCACGGACAAAGAAATTGCCGATGCCATCGAATTCAAACTTTTCAATGATCCCTACGCGGCACCGAACGACACTGACGTGACGGTGAGTGACGGCGTTGTGACATTGAAAGGGACGGTGAGTTCTATCCGGGCGAAGAACCGGACGGCGGCGATCGCAGAAACACGGCGCGGCGTCCGTTCCATCGTGAACCTGATCGGCGTCCGACNNCCGACGAGCAGATCGCAGGTTGGATTGCAAACGCCATAAAGTGGGATCCTGTCGCCAAGCGGCAGAATGTCGAAATCGAAGTTGAGAACGGATCGGCGAGCCTGCGCGGCCAGGCAAGTTCCTTCGGCGCGCGACAAGCAGTTACCCACCTCGTCTCAGGGGTACGCGGTGTGACCGAAGTGCAGAACCATATGCGGATCGATTTCGGAGCGGAGAGAACCGACGAAGAAATTGTCGCATCGATCATCAACAGGTGGAGATGGCAGACCTATGTGAAGCCCCGCAGCCTGCGCCTGGAGGTAAAGGATGGGCAGGCCGTCATCCGTGGCAGGATTGGCAGCCCGGCGTTACGCCGTAGCGTGATCAGGCTCGCAGAGCAGGTTTCCGGAGTGAAAAGCGTGGATTCCGACGGCCTGGAGGTCGTTCCTGCGGATTTCGACGATACCCAGAGATCAATGGCAAGTCTCAAACGACCCGACGGTGAAATCGAGGAGGCGATCCGCGATGGACTGGCACACGATCCACGGGTTTTTTCGTTCGTTCCAGACGTTGAGGTTAAGAACGGATTCGTGACGCTTCGAGGGAAGGTGGCAACGCTGGCCGCTAAGAACGCAGTCGCTCAAGTAGCCCGTAACACTCCGGGCACCAGGATCGTACACAACTACCTGAAGGTGAGGAACGATAAGCCATTGCGGGATGACTCGGAGATTGCGGACGAGATTCGGGCCGCCTTCAAAGAGATTCCCGGCACCGACGCCTACAAAATCGACGTCCAAGTCCGGGACGGTAATGTCACACTGCGTGGCGAAGTCGAGGAACTCTGGGAACGTGTCCGCGCTGGTGTGGTCGTCACTGGTATTGAGGGTGTAAAGACGCTGAAGAACCGTCTCGAAGTGGAGGATGGATTCATCGATCTTTTTGAAGATGACACTGGCTGGAACGGCTCCGGCATTCCCAACCTGAGAAGTGGAAGCGTTGACCAGGAACTCCTGGATGACGATCAGATCGAAGAGAAGATCGAACACGAGCTGCGCTGGGACACTCGATTCGCGGGAGCGGAAATTGCGGTGAAGGTGACGGGCCGAACTGCGGCACTTCGCGGAAACGCCCCGAATCCCACCGTAAGAAACCTCGTGGTCGCGCTCGCCTACAGAGCTGGTGCCATCGGAGTCACAACGAATATAGAAATCTTTCCCAATACGCTCAAATCCCAACTAGAACCATGAACATTGCTAAAGAACCAGAGAAAGTCGCCATGATGATTGCGAAGGACACGGCTACGGTATTGTGGCGGGTACAGAAGCAATTGCTGGCGATCCTCAGTGAGATTAAGGAATCGTGTGACGGGGGGGGCGATGATGAGCAGTCGGAGCTCAAAGCAACACTGCAGACCAATCTTAATGAACTCGCCGCCGCCGATACGAATCTTCTGCATGACGGCGTTTCCTCAGGGACAGGGTTGCTCGATAAGCTTTCCGGGCTGGGAGGCCTGATCATCGGAAAGCTGGACAAGCTGGTCGGAGACGCGACGTGGGAGCGAAACCTTGAGATTCTCGACTACCTTCACCACATCAGCGATGGATACGCCGTTCTGCACGCTTGTGCCCACGGAAGTGACGACATGCAGCTTAACTCGATAGCGTGGCAACACCTGCAGCGAATCAATGCGCACATCGTCGCCGAAAGCGACCTTGTCTACAAGCGAGTGATCGTGGCGGTCGAAGCGGCGCAACCAGTCGAACCAGTCGTGGAAAACGCGCTGCACGAGTGGAGAGAGTCATGGAAGGTGCGCGATGAGAGCTGATAGTGGCTATATGAATGTCCCCCCATGTTGTGTTTTTGTGTTTCCACTATTTCGTCGACGAACGCGGCAGAGAATCGCATCTCGGAATTTTGCAAGCGGTTGCGGCGCACGGGGAGCAAAAATGCCATCTTCCCGGAGGCGGTGGACGTACGCTGCGGCAGTGAGAGGCGCATTTTCCGCTGGTCGGCTCTGCAGAGGGAGTCGACATTTTGCAAACTCAGTGAGCAAAATGCCATGCTGCCGCGTCCCTAAAGTGGCAAAAGGAGAGGGAAACAGGCTCAAAGAGCTTGGCACGAACCTTGCACCATTGAGTCGTGTGGCGACGACGGCCAAACTAACAAATAGAGCATTAAGAAATCGAAAGGACTAAAATTATGAACTGGGATCAAGTAGAGGGAAACTGGAAGCAAGCAAAAGGAGTAGTTAAAGAGAAGTGGGGCAAGCTAACCGATGACGATCTTGATGTGGTCGCCGGCAAGCGCGACCAGGTGATCGGAAAAATCCAAGAGCGCTACGGCTGGGAGAAAGAGGAGGCGGAGCGGCAGATCGATGAGTTCGTCAAATCGCTAGATTGAGAGACGATTGGGGATCTGGCCTCTCAGGGGGCTGTGCGCCAGCCACTTTTCTGCTGGTGTGTAATACCATAGAGTCCTAGTCGTGAAATCACTCGACCCAGAGCTCCTGAAACGCCTGGAGGAGGCCGATTGTTATCCGAGCGAACCGGGCGACGTGCAGGTGATCCAGACGCACCTGTCGGTCGTGTGCCTCGCGGGTGATCGCGTCTACAAACTGAAGAAGCCGGTGAAGTTTGCGTTCGCCGATTTCTCAACACGCCAATTGCGGGAACAAGTTTGCCACGACGAATTGTGCCTCAATCGTCGGCTCTGTCCGGAAATTTATCTCGGCGTTGTGCCACTGCGCAAGTCAGATGAAGGGCAATACTCGTTTTGCGAGGGCGCGGGTCAAGTGGTAGACCACGCGGTGCTGATGGAGCGTTTGCCTGATGATCGTCTGATGGCTGACGTGCTGGCGGAAGGGGGAGTCGAGGCATCGCAGGTCGAAGAGATCGCTCACAAGATTGCAAAGTTTCATACTGAAACAGAACCGGATGCCGCCACCCAGGATGCCGGATCACCCGAGTGCCAGCGTGAGGCGATCGTGGGGAATTTTGCAGAGATGGAAGGTTGCGCGCATGTGGATAGGCGACTCCTCGAAGCAGTAGAGCGTCGCACTAGAGTCGGCCTCGACGATCTGGTCGCGGCCTTGGAATGCCGGGCACGCGACGGGCGTGTCGTGGACGGGCACGGCGACTTGCACACCAGAAATATTTTCCTCGTTGCCCCACCGAAGATCTTCGATTGCATCGAGTTCAATAAACGGTTTCGCTGTGGTGATGTTGCGACGGAGAATGCTTTCCTGATAATGGATTTGATCTATCGCGGACGCAGAGATTTGGCCGAGCATTATCTCGGATCCTACATTGCCGATACGGGGGACCAGGGGCAAGCGGATCTGATGCCGATGCTGGTGAGTTTTCGTGCGATGGTGCGCTCCAAGGTTGCGGCGCTCGCGGCTGATGACGAAAGCGTTTCTGCGGAGGAACGGGATGGCCATGCCCGATCGGCCAGTCAGCACTTGCGTCTTGCCGGGGCGGCATTGCTTGATCAGACGCCACATTTGCTGGTTTTCTGCGGATTGCCAGCCACGGGCAAGTCCACGATTGCGAGATCGTTATCAGAAATCGCTGGCTGGTCACATTTTTCTAGCGACGTGGTTCGAAAGGAACTGGCTGGAGCTGCGCCCGATGAGAAGCTGTCCGAGCGCTACTACCGCCGAGACTTCTCAGACAGTACCTACGAGCGCCTGATCGAGAGGGCTTGCGCTGCCGCCGAGGTCGCTCCAGCGATCGCAGATGCGAATTTTCCCAGCGTAGAACGACGCCGACAGCTGAGGCGCGCGGCGAACAAGAGGGGCTGCGCGGTGACGTTTATCTGGGTACGAACTGACGAGCACGTGGTGAAGCAGCGCCTCGCGGAACGGAGCGGCGAAGACGCGCATGGCAGCGACGCGGATCTTTCAGTCTATGAGGATCTTAAGGAGAAATTCGAGCAACCCGCAGATGGGGAAGGTTTCGACGTGATCCAGCTCGACGGCGCCGCTCTGACAAGCAATTCGCTCGATCAGGTGCTGTGTCACCTGCTGCGGTGATTGCATTTTGCGAGTCGAAGTTGCGATTTGCAAGGGGACGCGTGTCTAGGAAGGCGAGACTTGCCGGCTATGCAGTGTGCAGACTTGGCACGCTGTTTGCGTTGTAGAATGTCGTTGAAAACAAAAAACCTACTACTCATTGTTGTAGCGGCTCTCGGATCATTTGCGGTAGCCGCTGACAAAGCTGACAAGAAATTGGATAGCCCCCCAGCCGCTAGCAAGAACAAAGCTTCGTCCATCGCCAAACCGAGTCCGTATTTGAAGAAGAACATCTCGGGGATCACCGGAAAGGTCACCTCCGCCGCCGCAGAGCGAGCGGTTCACGCTAGTGAAGAACTAGTTCGCTTATGCCTTCACTAGCCATGAAAGGAACCTGGGCTTCCCGGGCGTCGCAGATTCGAACGAATCGCTTTGCTCGGGGAGTCCCATGTTTTGACAATACTTTACAGGGAACAGTAATGAGTGACTTCAGCTACAAGATGCCCCATCGGATGATGCGCCAGGATGGTTCACTCCGTCGAGTTGGCGTCGAAATCGAGATGTCTGGCATCGAGCTTCCGGTGATAGCAGCGCAGTTGGCTGCCGAGTATGGGGGCACGATTGACTGCCTGTCAGAATATGAGTTCCGAGTCAACGGATCGGCGCTTGGCGATTTCAAGGTGGATCTGGATGTCGAGTATCTACAGGAACTTGGGCGGGATAACGGTGGCACCGACAGCGATTGGTTGCGCGAGTTCGAGCAGCTGGCAGCAGATGCGATTCAGGCGCTGATGAAGAATCTCATCCCCTGTGAGCTGATCGCGCCACCACTTCCCTTCGGACAACTCGCGGAACTTGATGCGATCGTGGAGCGTTTGCGTCGGAAAGGGGGCAAAGGCACCCGGCATGCATTGCTCTCGGCATTCGGCCTCCATCTGAATCCCGAACTTCCAGACATGGAATCGGGAACGATCCTCGCCTATCTGCGGGCTTTCGTATGCCTGAGGACGTGGCTTGAGGAGAGGGAGGACGTCGTGTTCAGTCGCAAACTGTCCCCCTTCATACGCAGCTATCCGGACGACTACGAGGCGCTGATTCTTGAGGAAAGCTATGCGCCGTCACTGGGGCAGCTGATAGGCGACTACCTGAACCACAATCCGACCCGCAACCGCGTACTCGACATGCTACCGATGTTTGCGTTTCTGAATGAAGCTCGCGTCGTCAAGGTCGTCGGCGAGCAGAAGCTGCGAAAGCGCCCGACGCTACACTACCGGCTGCCGAACTGCGACATCGACAGTCCCGACTGGGGCATCTGGCGCAGTTGGAACGACTGGCAGCAAGTCGAGTCCCTCGCCAGTGACGCTCCCCGATTGCGCGCCGTCTGCGAAGCCTACCGGCGCAGCTGTGCGGCTGGCTATTACTCACTGGACTACCACTCGTGGAAGGAGGATGTCAGGCAATGGCTGACCGACCCATCATAGCAATCACAGGTACCGATGGGAGCTTCCCCATTGCGTGGTGGGCGGCGAAGCTCGCGATTCTCATTGCCGGAGGTACAGCCGTCAGGCTCACTCCTTCCAATTTCCGCAATCACGAGAAAGAACGTTTTAAGGCAGTGATCATCGGCGGTGGCAGCGATATCGATGCGGAACTCTACGGCGGTGAGAATACTGGTCGTAGCCGCATCGATCCCGCGCGTGATCTTTTTGAGATCGAAATGATCCGGCACGCGCTCGACACGCATCTGCCTATCCTTGGAATCTGCCGCGGTGCCCAGTTGATCAACGTTGTCCTCGGTGGATCGCTCTTTGCGGATATCCGTCCGCTACGCAGGCGCACATCGAATCGGCGCACGCCATTGCCGCGCAAGACGGCAGTCGCGGAATCGAATGGGTTGCTGGTGGATGCGATCGAATGCGAGCGGTGGCGGATTAACAGCCTCCACCACCAGGCTATCGATCGCCTTGGCGAAGGGCTGCGCGTGGCCGCGAGGGATCTCGATTCCTTCGTGCAGGCGGTCGAATCGGCCAGCCATCCTTGGCTCGTTGGTGTGCAGTGGCATCCGGAATACCTCATCTACATCAAGAGGCAGCGCATGATCTTTGCTCATCTCGTGCGCCGTGCAGGCAAAAGTGCGGCCGAAGCGCTAATCTTAGACAGAGGCAAATGACGGCGTATCTGCTTATGTTCGGTGCGGCGTTCCTGGCTGCGACTCTCCTCCCGTTCTACTCGGAAGTGCTCGTTGTCGGCCTGCTGATAGACAGGCCGGAAGAATGGTTCTGGATCTGGATCGTGGCGTCTTTCGGAAACACTCTTGGCTCGGCGGCCAATTGGGTGCTGGGTCGTTTTCTGCTGCGCTATCAGGAGCGGAAGTGGTTCCCGTTCAAGGCAGACGGCCTCTCTCGCTCGCAGCAGTGGTTTCAGAAATACGGTGCCTGGTCTCTGCTCATGGCCTGGGCGCCGATCGGAGGAGATGCGCTCACATTTGTTGCAGGGGTCATGCGGGTCCATTTTGCCCTGTTCCTGGCGCTCACATTCGCGGGCAAAGCCGGTCGTTACCTGGCAATTGTCCTGGCGATGAAGCTCGCTTGGTAGGAGTCGATTGAGGGCTGTGTGTCGGACTTTGTCAACGAATCAACAATTGAACTCTACGGAGCAGGAGTCAGCACAATCTCAAAGTCGAGTTTTGCTCCCTGGCGCAAGATGGTGACTGTAATTTTGTCTCCGATCTGTTTGTTGTCGATAATCCGGAAAACGTCGCGCTCGGTCTGCACGGGCGTTCCTTCCACTGCGATGAGGATGTCGAGGTAAACCCGGCCCCACCGGTCAACTGCGATCGGATTGATCCCAGCTTTTTCAGCGCCACTACCCCGCACGATACGAGTGACGACCAGGCCGAACTGGGGATATTGCTGGAGAGTCATTCCGATGTCCGGTTTGATCACCTTGCCGTGCTTGATCAGCTGGGGGACGATGCGATTGACCGGATCTACGGGAACTGCAAAACCAATTCCGGCGCTGGTGCCGGTGGGGCTGAAAATGGCGGTATTGATTCCAATCAGGCGGCCAGCGCTGTCGACAAGGGGGCCTCCAGAGTTGCCGGGATTGATCGCTGCATCCGTCTGAATGACGCCTTGAATCGGGTGTTTGTTAGCCGCCTCAATCTCGCGCCCGAGCCCGCCGATGATGCCGGTGGTGCAGGTATAGTCGAATCCGAACGGGTTACCCACAGCCATCACATGCTGGCCGACCTGGAGATTTGCGCTTTCGCCGACACTGATGGGTGTCAATTTTTCCGGAGGCGCATCGATTTGGAGCACTGCGATGTCCTTGTTGTCCTCGTAGCCCACGAGTTTGGCTTCCCAAGTGGAACCATCCATGAGCGTGACATCGGCTCGACTGCTGTCCGCGATGACGTGGAGATTGGTGACGATGTGGCCAGCCTTGTCCCACACGAATCCTGATCCTGTGCCCTGGGGAACTTCGTAGACTTTCATCTTAAACAATCCCGTTCGCTCGCGGCGGACAGAACTGGTGGAGACGAAAACGACAGAAGGGGACACCTGGTTGACCAGGTCAATCGTCGCCTGTTCGTTAGGCCCGATATCGCCGCGCGGAGTGACGGCCCGGGGAGCTGCCTGGGATGCTGGCCCTCGTTGCATCCACTCTTTTGCTACTAATCCAAGCAGGAAGGCGCTCACTAGCAATAGCAGCAGGGTCAGGAAATTGTTACCTGATCGAGGGGCGGGTGGCTGTTCGTAATCCATCGCTACGAAGATAGCGAAGATTCACGATCCCGCAATTTCAGGAATGGTTTCCACTCGGCTTGTACTGTTGTCCGGCGGCATGTGCCAGCAGCAGGGGCAGAGGCAAGGGATCTGAGACGAAGCTTAAGCTACGGCTTCGGCAAGTCGCCGCTGTTGCCGGTGAGCTTCCAGAGACGCTCGTTGCTGCGGACGAAAAGGGCACCGTCTCCGATGGCAGGTGTGCACTGAATCATTTCTCCGAGATCCATCTCTCCCACGATTTTTCCTTCGACCTCGCCGGGTTCGCTGATGTCGACCACTTGCGCTCCGCCTTTCTCATCGAAGAAGTAAAGGTAGTTTCCGGCGGCGACAGGCGAGCTTCCGTAAGGGCCCTTTAGTCGGAGCCGCCACAGGCGCTCGCCAGTGGTGATGTCTGCGCAGTTCAATACTCCAGCGCTGTTGAGCACGAATACACGGTCTCCAACGATAACCGGGCTCGCGGTGCCAGGACGGAGTTGCGCTTCCTGCCAGATTTGCTCGGGCTTGCCGCCGTTGAGCTTGAGCGCGGTTAATCCATTGGAAGGCACAACGACCAGTCCACCGCCGACGCCGCTGGACGGAATGGTGGAGGCACCGCCATCAAAGTTCCAGACTTCCTCGCCAGTGGCGGGATCGACAGCCAGCAGCCCCTTGCTCGACTGCAGGCCGACGAGGCGCTTGCCACCGTCCTCGAAGATGACGGGAGAGGTCCAGTTGGCAGCTTTCGGGCGGGATATCTTCCACACGTTTTCGCCCGTGGCGGTGTCGATCCCAGCCACGAAGGACTCGCTGTCGTTCTCAATCTGGGCGATGAAACACTGATCCACCAATACTGGCGAAGAGGCGAGGCCGAGGCTGTTGCTGGCGTTCGGATAGTCCTGAGTGAGTCCGCGCAACCACTGCAAATTTCCATCCAGGTCGAGACAGAAAAGATCGTTCGATGAGAACAGCGCATAGATGTTCTTGCCATCGCTTACGGGCGAGGGCGCTGCGACGGCTGTTTTGTCATGGCACATGGTGCGGCCGCTGGCGAGGAAGGTTCGTTCCCAGATCTTCTTGCCATCGGTCGAGTGGAAGCAGATGACGTGCAGCCTTTTCTGATCCGGGCCGCTTGAGCAAGTGACGAAGACTTTGTCTCCCACGATGACTGGGCTGGACAGGCCTTTGCCCGGGAGGGCCATTTCCCATGCGATGTTGTCTTGAGCGCTGAGAGTGGTCGGCAGTCCCGTGGTGCCACCTGCAGCAACGCTTGAAGCGTCAGGGCCGCGAAACTGTAACCAGTCGTCAGCGGTTAAAAGTGGTGGCAATGTAAGTCCCAGGAGGAGGAGGGAAACGTAAGTTTTCATGTGGGCGATGAAGTATGCTGAATGAATTGCCAGAATTTACGGCTGGGCTTTGCGGCGATTCGGGGCCTGTTGAAGATTGGTACCCTCGGTGGGGGTGGCTGGCCGATCGGCAGCCAGGATGGCTGTGCCGGTGGAGTCACAGATGCGCAACTGGAATTGCCATTCGACGGTCCATGTCTCGGTTTGCTCGTTCTGACAGAGTTTTACGAGCAGTGTGTTTTTGCCCTCTTTCAATGACACCGGCAGTTGATACTGATCGATGGCTGCGCCCCGGTGGTATTCGTCGCGACCGAAAATGAGCTCTCCATTGAGCCAGATCTTCCAGGCATTCTTCGAGCCTAGCCGGAGTTCTGCGGGCCGGGCGCTTGTAGAAAGAAACTCAGTGGTCGCGTAGGCAGTGGCTTCTTTCTCCATGCCAAACGCCTTGTTGATGTCGACCATGCCAAAGGGATCGGCCGTGACGAATTCCACCCACTTCACTTTGTCTCTCTTGCCATTGTATTCTGCCGACAAGTCGATCGACTCTTCAGGCGGGAACACCTGATCAAAACCAGCGCGCCCACTGTTGTCGAATGGGCCGATGACATTCCAATGCATCAGGAAGCCAAAGTGTTTTGGCAGGTCGACCGTTCGTCCGAGTTTCTCGAGCTGGGCGGCGATTTCCTGAATCTGGCTCACGTCGCGGGCACCATTCAGAGCCTGCCGGTAGACAAGTGCAGCGGTGTCTTTGGCGTTGGCTTCCATGAGCGCGTTGCCGTCGCTGATCAATCGGGCGACGGCATCCCGGCGAAGTTCTGGCGACGGATCCATCAGCATGCCGGGAATGAGCTTATCGGCGGTGGTTGCATCCGCCGACTGAATGAGATCAAATGCCAGGCGCCGGGCTTTCGGTGAATGATTGGTATCGAGCAGGAATTCCCCAAGATCCGTGACGGGAAGTCCGCTGCCACCAGCTGTCGCGCGATCGGAGATGACATCGACAGCGCTACGGAGCCAGTTGGAGGCGAGCGGGCCCGCGTGATCCATGGCCCCCAAAATCGTTACCAGATCGTCAGCACTGGCAGCCGACAGCTTTTGCCAGGCAGCAGAAGCCGCTTTGTTGCCTTTGCCCTCTTTCTCGACAGCCTGGATGGCGGCGAGATGAGGAGTGATGTCTGCTTTCGTGGTCTGAGCGAGCAGGAGGGGCGTGAGAATTACAAGAAATTCGAATGGGAAGGATTTCTTCATGCTGACCGGAATGTAAGAGACCGGTCGGGTGGACGACAATCACATTCGCACTTTAAAGCGTTGCCGGATTGTGTCGGATTCGCTTCACAAGGCATTCCAGTGCCCAGCGGCAGATCTTAGACGGAGTAGCCGGAAATGAAATGGGTGAGGTTGGCATCGGCGATTTCCTCGCTGGTTGCGGCCCTGTGCGGTTCGGCGAGTGGGCTGGTGTCCAGCGTGCCGGTCGCTGGAACCATTGGGTCGTTCGCTACAGCGGAGATGTCGCTCCAGTACAATTCACACTGGTCGCAAAGGACGGCGAGCTTTTCGCTGATTATCCAGACCCTGAGGAGGCCCTGGCCACAGAACGCGCATTCGCCGATGAATGGCTTGGCAGTGTCGTTTTCGTCGATGATCATTGCGAGGTGTTGTTGAACTATTTGGGGAAGGCGGTGATGACGTCGGTAGAGCCGCTACGGATGACGAGGAATAGTCTGGTGAGCGCGGGTTTGCGGCGGCGAGTACCCTCAGTACCGCCGAGGTAGCCGATTTTTCGGCCCATCGGGATGCTGTAGGCGAGGGAATTGCCTTCTTTCGCGGGCTTGATGCCCCTTTTGCGGGCGAGCATCCATGCTTCGTCAATGAGCGCAAGGACATCATCCTGGCTGCCTTTTTCAAACACTCCGTGGGAGCCAGCACGGCCGGGTTCATCCTTCGCATGGCGCATGACATGTTCAATGCGGGTGCGGCCTTCGGGATCCAGTCCCGCGAAGCGCAGACCGGCCGGGGTGACGAATACTCCCGGCGACGTCTCTTTCAAGACGAAAGGGGCCCTTCCGGGGCGATCTGGTTTTGCACCGGCCACGCTGATTTGTTTGGGCGACTTCAGCTGAATCTGCAGGTCATTCCCTCGCTTGGTGAGTAGTCCCGTCAGTGCAATGGACTTGCCCTTGTAAATTACGGCTGGCCCGCCGTCGGTGAAGTTCCTCAAGTCTTCCTTGAAGCAGATGACGCGGATCGCTCCAGACGGGAAATTGAGAAACTGGTGGCCGGAACTGGAAGAGGATGTGGTGGCGACGCGCCCCTGGACAATGATTTCCTTTCCGACGCTGTTGCGCAGTTTGCCGGCCTCGTGTTCCTGAAAGACGGCTGGAGCGGTGCTCTTAGCTCTAGCAGGTGTGTCCTGTGCTCCACTGATCGAAAGGAGCAGCGTGAAGAATACTGAAAGCCCGACTGCTATCGTGAGAAATGGACAGGCAATTCGGCGGGGAATGATGGAGAGGGAACGACGCATGATGGTTTAGATTTTGGAGCTCTCTGAAGCGTGAGAAGTCACATTTCGTGGCGCTTTAGCACAATGTGCTGGCCGTTCTGCATCACTCTGGCCTGCTGATCCAGGCGGGAGCAAGCCGCGAGAAACTCCTCAGGAGTCTCCGTGTTGAAGGTGAACATGTCATAGTGGCAGGGGATCACGAGCTTGGCACCGCAGGCTTTTGCCAGAGCGGCAGCTTCGGTTCCGTTGAGATTTCCAGCGACCCTGCGTTCAGGCTTGTTGCCATTGATCGGGAGGAACATGACATCGATCGGACCCGCACTGCGAAGCTCTGAAACAAGTTCGGCGTGCCAGAGGGTATCGCCACTGTGGTAAAGAGTCCACGCCCCGATTTTCGCTACAAATCCAAGGAAGCGGGAATTGCCTGTGTCATCGTGATCAATTGAGTTGTGAGCGGCGGTGATACCAGTGAATTCAAAGCCCCCAATCGTCCGGATTGATCCCGTGTTGAGCCCTTCCATTGGAATGGATGAAGGCTTCAATCTCTCAGTGGCGAACTCTTTGTTGGCTTCAGGGAGGACGAGCACAAGAGATGGATTGGCAGCGGCAAGCGGCAGCAGTGTCTCGGCGTCCAAATGGTCTGTGTGATTGTGGCTGGATGTTACCACGTCGACCATGTCGAGCTGGGAAGGAGCGATCACTCGCTCTGTCATGCGCACATGCGGCTTGTCGGTGTCCGCATATTTAATCGAAAGCGAATCCGAAAGATATGGATCGAACAACAGGTGTTGCCCGTGCGACTGGCAGAGGAAGCCGCTCTGGCCCAGCCACCAGATATGCAGGTCATCGGAGACTGGTGCAGCGTGGATATCCCTCAGAAGGACATCATTTTTCTGAACTGCCAGTTTCAACTGAGAGTGATTGTTAGAGTTCATCGCGGACAAGCTTTGCCGCCTGCACCATATTGATCAGCTTCTGCTTCGCTGCCCAGCGGGCGGTCTGGCTCAGGCCACAGTCCGGGGCGAAGACGAGTCTCTCTGCAGGAGCATACTTCAGGCACTCACGGATGCGCTCAGCAAGTGTCTCAACGGGCTCAGTGAAGTAGCTTTTTACGTCGATGATGCCCACTGCGACATCCATTCGTTCGGCAACCGGGCCGATCGCTTCCAGTTCCGAATACTCGCGGCTCGCCATCTCAAGATGCATCTCATCAACCTTAAGATTCAGGAATGCCGGGAAGAGGGGCGCATACCTGCGATAGCCCACAGCGTGCCCCTTGAAGTTTCCGAAGCACAGGTGGGTGCACAGTCGTGTCTTGCCATAGATGGTTTCAACGGTGCGATTGAAGATGTCCACGAAACGGGAAGTGTCTTCTTTGTAGCCGTAGCAGCTCATCGAAGGTTCGTCGACGCAGATTTCCTCGCATCCAGCCGCGACCAAGTCCTCAAGTTCTTTGCGAATGATAGGGAGCAGAGCCTCTGTCACCGCGTAGCGATCCGCGTAGTGCGTGCCAGGAACAAGACGTCCGCTCATGGTGAAAGGCCCGGGCACACTCATCTTTAAGCGCGGTCCGGCCGGAGCCAGCCGCTTCAGTCGCTCAAACTCTTCAACTGTTCCAAGCCCGTTGGGTGCTTTCAATTCCGCTGTGATTGCGTGCTTGCCGCGCTGGTCGTGGGCGGGCGGGCCAAAGCGGCGGGGGGATGCAGGTTCAAGGTCAATTCCTTCAAGGTGACCGTAGAACGAAAGGTTGAAGTCGAACCTTGTCTGCTCGCCGTCAGTAATGACATCGAGACCGGCGCGAAGCTGATCCTGGATCGCGACAACGGCTGCATCGTCCTGCATTTCCCGGACGTCCGCAGAACCGAATACGCTCAGGTTCTGGCTGGCAAACTCGAGCCACGAGGGAAACGGATAGCTGCCGATGACAGTCGTGCGAAGTGGATTTCCAATCATGGGACCGATCAGAGCCACGAAATGCAACAGCTGTCAATATTTCTGCTCAGTCGTGTGCACTTGCAAACTTGGTGTTTGCTTTCCGGGCCGTCAGGGTCGTCAGGGGCGATTCCGATAGCTGAAAGTCCCGGAATCCGAGCGTTGAGTCGACTTCACGATTTTCCCTTTGCCATCTGCTGTGAACTCCAGCTCATAGTCGACGACGAGGTCATCGCCTGACCTCGGGAAAGTAACCGTCACAGTAGCGGTCGTTGCACTGGTGCGCTTGTAGCGATAGGTAAATGGCGTGACTTCGATCCAACGGTCGTCACGCTCTACCACTTGTCCTCGACTGCCGCCGTCAAACTGCATCTCTTTTTCCCCATCATCACCTAGATTTACTTCGAAGCTGGTTCCCTCTAAACTCTCCGGAGCAAAAACGGTGGGGGAGGTGCCAATACCGCCGCCAATGGGGGATTCCATGATGGTAGCTGCATCGCTAATCGCTACACGGAAATAACCACATTCACCACTTTCACTGGCAGGCATTACGATTTCGTGTGTCTGATTGTCCCCGACGATGGAAATTCCCATACTTACCCAGTCGGTTGCATTGGAGCAGTGCTGAATATCAAACAGGCCACCCTGAAAAGTGGTTACCGATAGAACGACTGCATCGCCAGCGGTCGCACCATTGTCCTGCATAACGATGCTCAAAAGCTCAGGTGTTGCTGCTGCATTTGCTGGGTCCGTACCGTGTGCGGTTTCAAAGCCATCCGGAAACATGTCACCGTCCGAGTCTGCTACGTCGGGATCGCAGCCGTAGAATGGTTCACGTAGATCGGGCAATCCATCGTGGTCTGAATCCCTGCCGTCGCCAAAGAGGTCGCCAGACCCGGTCACATAGACTTCAAACCCCTCTCGGCCTATATATCCTTCCACCTCATAGAGATCGAGGCCATTGATCGTGCTGAGTTTGGCTTTTTCGATCCCAAAATCGGGGTAGTAGTTCCTGATCGCAGTGAGGGCTTCTCTGGGAATCGTTGAGATTGGCACCGTTCTCTCATTTTCTTCGGAATCATAGTCGACCGCGAGCAGAGTTCCGTCCGTATGGATTTTGAGTTCGATTTCTGATCCATGAAGCGTGCCTTCGAACTCGAAGATAGCCTGGCTCTCGTAGTGTTTCGCTTCAGTAACTTTGATTCCCGAAGCAACGCTCGTCAGCGTCGAGGCTACCGGCTTTGGTAAGACATTCAGCGGGATCGTTCGCCGGTTCGAATGATCATTTTCATCGTCGTGATCATCATCGTCCGCACAGGCCGAAAACACCTGAGATACGAGCACAAACACCATCATGACCCAGCGCAGGGCGCGTCCAGAGCCGGATGTAGTCGTTGATGGTGTGTGCGGAATCATGGTGAAGGTGGTTCGAACCGATGCAAGAGATAGATCACGAAGGCTTAACGGTTTGTGAACGGGCTGAAAAGATTTACCTCACAGGAGCTGTCTAATTGTTAAATGGTTGATTTTGAGTGAGTTGAAGTCGAAATTCCACTTGATTGGTGGCCGTTAGAGATGCTGTGAGTTCGCCGCCGAGGATGCTTGCAACTCGCCTTGAGAGGGCTAGTCCTATTCCCAGACGGGCAGGTTGTACCAGTCCTGTGTCCACATTTTCCATGGAAGGGCGACGGTCTGCTCTGGCAAACAGTGCGTCGAGATCCTGTTTACGCATGCCGGAGCAGGTATTGGTGACGCAAATGGAAGGCGGCTCCCCACTGTTGGTGCCGGTGATGGAGACACGGCCCGATGATGGGGTATAAGCAACTGCGTTCTCGTAAAGATTGCGCAACAGAATTCGCAGCAAATCGGGGCTGCAGGCGAGAGTGGGGGCCTTGCGCAAATTCCACTCAACTTGCAGGCCTTTTGCATCAGCGGCATCCAGAAAGGGCGTCCAGCACTTCCTCATAAATCTGCCCACTTCGACAGTCTCTGACTGGAAATTGTCGAGTCCTCGATCGAGCCTGGCCAACCAGAGCAGATTCTCCACGGCTCGCTCGAGCTCGCCCTCGGTGCCGAGCGCTTCCCTCACTTTTTCCTCACTGGCGAACGGCAGATTGTCGTTCCTTAAGATGGATTCAAGCTGGGTTCGCATGACTGCCAGAGGAGTTCGCAATTCGTGAGCGACGTTCGAGGTGAACTCCCGTTCGTGGCGCAGGGTGGTGCCCGAGCGCTCCATCAAAGCGTTCAACCGGGTGACGACCGGGACAAGTTCATTCGGGAGCCGGTCGATCGTAAATTTCTCAAATTCTCCCACGGAAGTGGCGTCAATTTGTGCCCCCAAAGCGTCAAGTGGGCGCAGTCCGGTGCGGGTAGCCACCCAGGCTACTCCTAGAATGACGAGCCCCATGACACACCCCACAACTCCAAGTACTGTGCCGAGTTCACTGGAAGCTGCTGTCAGCATCGTTGCATCATGCGCAACCGTTACCCTGACCAGAGTGCTGGATTTCTCGCCGGAAAGTTGCCCTCGATCCTTGATTGGCGGATAGAACAGGGTCGCCGTAAATCTTCCGGTGCGCCCGCCCGGCAAATCGACAAATCCGTGCGTGGTTTCGCCGACAGCTGAGGGTAAAGGGGCCAGAGAGTGCAGGCCTTTTCCCAGAAGATTCCGGGACTGGTAAATGGATTTGCCATTGGCGTGGTCGAACTGGAAGTAGTCTGGGTCTGCCGGATCCTGCAACGCCTCCCAGTCATCGTTCAACATTCCCAGCGCCACAATCCCAGTGCTGGATTTGACGAAGCAGGTAGCTTCAAAATACCGTAGTTTGTCAGCAAGACCGTGGTCAAATTGGTTACGTAGCCGTCGCGTAACAACCGAATGGATCACAATCCCCCCTAACCCGAGCACCACGAATAAAGCCAGGCAGGTGGCCCAGGCAATTCGTGACTTCAGTGATCTGAAAGATGGCATTCTGGCAGAGTGGGAAGCAGTACTGGTTCAGCTCTCTGTATCCAGTATATAACCAGAGCCGCGTCTTGTGTGAATTAATTTCGGTAGATTTGCTTCGGTCATTTTCTTGCGCAGGCGTGCAATCAGGACTTCGACCACATTGCTGTCCGCATCTGTGTCGAAATCGTAGAGTTGCTCCCAAATATCCGCCCGGCTGACTACTTGTCGTCGTTTAAGGGCCAAAAGTTCGAGGATCGAAAATTCCATCGCTGTTAATTTGATCGGTGTTTCGCCCGCAGAAGCTGTTCGCTTGAGCGTGTCGATCACCAGTCCCCCGATTTCGATCGCCGATTTGTGAATCCCGAACGAACGCCGAGTGAGCACCTGCACCCTCGCCACGAGTTCCTCCAGAGCAAAAGGCTTTACCATGTAGTCATCCGCTCCTTCGCGAAGTCCTTGTACCTTTTCGTCGATGGAATCACGTGCGGTGACGACCAGAACACTGGTTTCCTTATCCCGCGTTCGCAATTCACTCAGAAGTTCCAAGCCATCCCGGGACGGAAGTCCCAGATCCAGAACAACTACAGCGTATTTGTTCTCCCGTAGAAACCATAAGCCTTCGTTTCCGTCTCCAGTTTCATCCACTGTATACCCCGACTTGCGGAGCGTCTCCGCCATCGTCTTTCTGAGAATATCTTTGTCTTCTACTAGGAGCAGTTTCATTCAGCTTTCATAATAGGCACCTGAAACCTGAATGGAACATGAACGAAGCCACTTAAGTCGATCATTACAGATGCGTTAGAAGGGGAAGCATTGGACTTTTGCAGTGGAGTTGACTTTGAGGGGGCTTTCCAGATACGGTTAGAGAGCCGAGGGCACTGCGGAGCCGTATCGTGCACAAGCTCTTTTAATAATCCCCTTAGTATGCGTCGCTCATTTGCTCTTTTCATCACTTTTCGTGCGTGTTTCTTGTCATCGTTTTGCGCTTTGTTTGCCATGACCGATTCGGCGGACGCGCAGGTTAGAATAAATGAGTTCCTGGCTGCGAGTTCACGTGGCAGCGCGCTGAAGGACGAGGATGGCGACGATTCCGATTGGCTGGAGCTCTACAACGCAGGTGCGGATGCGGTTGATCTGACTGGCTACTACCTGACCGATGATGCCAAGGCTCCACGTGCCTGGGCTTTCCCTGCGGTTAATTTGCCGGCTGGTGGGTACCTGGTGATTTTCGCGTCTGGGAAGGATCGCACCGATCCGGCGGGAGAGTTGCACACCGATTTTCAGCTCAACCGTGCTGAGGGATCTTACCTGGCCCTGACTCACGGGGACGAGACTATCAGCGTTTTCGATCAATATCCCCAGCAGCAGGTGGACGTGTCATTTGGAATTGTGAGTGTGCAGCCAATGGTTTCGCTGGCCTTTTTCCAGACTCCCACTCCGGGAGCAGCCAACACTGGGGGCGATGCCATAGAAGGCTTTGTTGCGGACACCAAGTTCAGCATTGGTCGAGGGCTATTCACTGAGGCATTTGAGGTCGAAATCACATCAGTGACGGAAGGTGCGTCGATTGTCTATACTACTGACGGAAGTTTTCCGACGGCGCAAAACGGCACTATCATTTCCGCTGCAGACGCCGCTACTTCTCCACTGGCAAAGGTGCCTGTTTCCACGACAACAATCCTTCGCGCCATGGCGATGAAGACAGGGTGGGCTTCGACGAATGTTGACACGCAGTCGTATATCTTTCCGGCCGAGGTAATCCAGCAAACCGGTAGTGACCTCGGCGGCCTGCGCTGGGGGCATGCCGGTGTCGACTGGGAAATGGATCCGGACGTGGTAAATCATGAGGACCCGGAGAGCAGGGTGGTGGTTGACGACTTACTGGCTTTACCTACCGTGTCGGTATCGCTGCCATTTGATGACATGTTCGGCGACAACGGCATTTATCCTCCCGGCCCACGGATAGCGGCGGATGGAGTGGAGCGGGAATGTGGCATCGAATACTTGAATTCGACGGGTAATCCGGCCGCTCCCAACGAAAGCGATTCACTGCAAAGTGATGGCACGATTCAGATAGTCGGGGGCAGCAGCACGGGGCGATGGAAAAGTGATAATCTGTCGATGCGCCTGAAGTTTGCTTCAGACTTGAAGTATCCCATGTTCGGCGAAGACGGAGCGAGCTCGTTCGATACTCTGGTGCTGGACGCAAGGTTGAATAACTCCTGGCACTACGGTGGCGGCTCTGATCCGACGGGGCAGCGCGGACGGGCACTCTTTATCAGAGATCAGCTGGTGGCCGATCTGCAACGCAATGTGGGTGGCTATTCACCTCGCGGGCATCATGTGCATTTTTATATCAATGGCATCTACTGGGGGATCCGGATGTTGCACGAGCGTCCAGATGATAACTTTGCTGCGTCCTATCTCGGCGGTGATAACGCTGATTACGATGTGATGAAGCACAACACTGCTGGCGTGGTTTCGGGCACCAGCGCCAATTACCGCACTCTTCATTCTCTGGCGGGAAAAGACCTCTCTGATCCGGTGAATTACCAGGCGGTCGTGGACATTCTGGATATCGATGAGTTCATTAATTACATGCTGGTCAACTTTTACGCCGGCAATTCCGACTGGGCGCATCAGAACTGGTATGCATCATTCAACCGGGTCGATCCCAACGGTAAATGGCGGTTCCACAGCTGGGATGCGGAACTTACTTTCAAGTTAGCGAATGATAACAGCACTACCAAAA
>JAGROY010000011.1:24683-31057 GCA_020439995.1 Verrucomicrobiia bacterium | reverse complement strand
GGACTGACATGGGAAAACCCTGGTCAACAGGAGCCCGCAACGGAAATGGACTTCCCTATCTGGGCTCATCTGTGGAAATCTGTGCCGATTTGTGCCGGATTCTTAGACGACAGACAATAGGGCACTGACCGCTTATTTGAAAAAAAACTGCAAATCGGCACAGGCGTTGTGCGTCTACTCGGTTGAACTGTCCATCCAGACCATGAACCGAACATCCCTCTCCGTTGTAGCCAGCCTGCTGGCCATCGTTTTCACCAGCGTGAGCATCGCGAAGCCCGCCGAATCTCTTGATATCCTAAAGATAACGTCTGTGCCCGATGGCACTTACAGTGTCACACTCGAGATCGACGGCACTCCCGTCAACGCAGAATTCCGAATTCGGAACAACGTCGCGAGATGCTTGAAAAGTGACAAAGCCCCCGGTGATCGCGAACTCAAGGGACTGGTCGGCAACTTCACCCTTATCGCGAACGGCGTCTTCATGATGCAGATGCGCAACGAAAGCTTCGCGGCCACGCAATTCTGGGCGTTCAAGCCTGACGGCAGCGCGGAAATCAAAGAGATCCCCGATCGGGGCGAAGCGCAGAGAGCAGTTCCGATCGTGGACAAGAAATGACTCCGTCCTGCTGGAAGCGGATCAGTGTAGGACTATTGGCGGTTGCACCATGATCATCGAACCGATGACGTCACTGACGTCGACTTCTTCGACTCGGGTGGTGACATCACAGAAAGGCACCCCGGGAAGATCCCGGAGTGCCTTCGTTTACCACTTGATCTCGCAAGTTCAGGGCAGTCTTACGATCGGCTTAACCACCACCGGTACCGGACGCGCTGCCAGCTCAGGGTCAACCAGCCCCATGTTCCTGACCTTGGTCGGATCCATTTCCATCTCAAAGAGTTCCTGCTTCAACATGCTCTCGGCTGTCACCCGGAAGAAACGTTGAGCTGCGCCCGGTTCGATTGGTTGGACAACCTCAACGATTTCTCCATCGCCGACGATGGTCTCCACCGTTTCCCAGTTCTCTGTGTCACTGCTGGCTTCGACTTCGAATGCCATGCCTTTTTCCGTAGGCACCTCCAGAACAAACTCCTTTCCGCCGCTGCGAGCGGTGTGGATCACTGGCTTGACCTGGAACGGAACGATCGTTGCGAGAGGATTCCGAATCGTCTCCGGGCCGTCTGGATTGACCCGCTGAATAGGACTGAACACAGTGTCCAAAGACAGATCAAGCGGAAGCTTTCCTATGAGTCCTGGAGTGATTGAGGGCGCTGACTTGTGCGAGCCGCTATAGAGGTCGTAAGATGGCCACTGCTTCACGCATTTCAAAATGTCGAGCACCATGTCGCGGCCGCCAGTGAACCAGATATCTCCGTCCACGCGCTTGTTACCCAGGATGGCAAAGGAGTAATTATCTGGCGTCTGCCAGACGAACCCAAGCGTGCCCGGCATAGCGCCATTGTGCCCCTGACCTTTACTGTTCCATGACCATCCAAGCCCGTAGTTTCCATTTGCAGCTGTGCCAGTAAGCAATGCGTTTCTGCTGGAAGCACTCAGGATATCTCCTGGTGATGAAAGTCCATCGACATGCACCGAAAGCTTCACCAGATCCATTGGTGTGGCGACCCAACCACCGTGCGCATCCATGTGCCCGGGACGAAGATTGTAGGCGCTCGAAGGATAGTAGGTAACCTCGTTGGCGAGCTTCGCATTCATGCTATCATTGCCGATCCCCATCTTGGTGATGCCGAGTGGGGCAAGCATATTGCTTTTAACAAAATTCTCGTAACTCTTGCCAGTCACCTTTTCGATGACACGCCCCATGACGCAATGCCCAAAGTTCAGATATTCGTAATTCGATCCTGGTGCATTCTTCACTCCTCGGGTATCGATCATGTAATCGATTACTTTCTTGTGATTGCTGAAGCTTTTGAACATCGGATCATCGTCCTCGTTCGACCACCCGGAGGTGTGACTTAAGAGCTGCCGGACTGTGATGTTCTTCACCCGGTTGCTGTAGGGTTGCGTGCCATAAGTGGTTCCGAGAAGAGCACCTGGCCCAAAAACCTTATCGTCGAGCGAAAGTTTCCCCTGCTCCACCAGCCTCATCACCGCGATCCCGGTAATCGGTTTTGATACACTTGCGATCCGGAACTGACTGGTCGGCGAGACCAGACTGTGCGAACTGGTGTCCGCCTCGCCATAGCCACGGGCGAAAACAAGCTTGCCGTTCTTTGCGATTGCAAGTGACAGCCCCGGCATCCCCTGCGCATTCATGTAGGCTTTGACCTTTGAATCGATACAGCTGAGATCTGCACCACTGATATTGCAGTTATCCCAGACAGCGACGAACCGTGGCGATCCATTGATGGTGTAGCCGTTGACCAGTCGAATTTTGTATCCTGAGTAAAAGGCGTTCTCTACCTCTGCCTGATACTGAGAACTGGTCAGGCCATGCCGCCCATAAATTGGGCCACCACTGACCTTTTCCCAGATCGAGGCGAATTTTGACGAACCTCCCGTAGCCCAAGCACTGATATGCACCGGTCGATAGCCGTCGCTCAAGTTTTGATTGAATGTGGCCCCGTAATTTCCGGCACTCTGCCCATGATGGGCACGCTGCGCTGGCCCGGCTTTCTTCTGCCAGATCGCGGCGTAGTAGTCTTTACCAGCAACGCGACTGCCGCTGACACAAGTCACGCGATATCCCTGCGCGCCCAGGGTATTGAATTTCTGCTGATACGCGTCGCTGGTCATGCCGATGTAAGCATTCCAAGCGACTCCTGCCTCCTTGCTCCAGATGCTTGCATAGTGGATCGTACCACCTACTTCATAACTGTCGACATAGTTCAAGCGATAGCCGTCCGCCACGTTGGTATTGAATGACGCAAGGAACTGAGCCCCGGTCTGATTGTGATGAGCTCGCTCTGCTGCACCTGCGATCTTCTCCCAAAGCGCGGCGAATCGGGACGCATTATTGACCTCGTATCCACTTACTTTAATCAGTCGGTAGCCCTGCTGACCAAGAGAGGTGAAGGCGCTCTGGTACGCTGATGATGTTAGATTATGCCGTGCCACAAATGGAGTGGCATCGTCCGCCTGCACGCTGACCGCCGACAGGATGCCGACAGCAATGGCTGACAGGATGGTGAGTTGATTCGTTTTCATGGTTTTGCCTGAATTTGAGTTGGAATGGTTAAAAGGAGCGATCGTCGCTCCGTTTCCTTCATCACCGTTCTCGCATGGGCACGATTTCACTTTTTCTTCAAAAAAGTTACCATGTGTTCCTGCCCCCCCTGTAGCTCAGCAGCTCAGCGAAACCTAGAATTCGACTACCAAGCCAATGTGCCCACGGCCTTCGCCTGTTTCACCCTGCCAACCGTAATCGAACCGCACGGCGGTCTTTTCTGCAATCTGGAGGCGCAGGCCCGCTCCATAGCTTGCCATCTCCTGGGAGTCGTTCTCAAATTCATCGCTGGCGACTCCGTAGTCGAGAAAGATGAGTCCGCGCGTAGCGGCTGAACCAGTCTGCAGCACCGGAGTGTAGATCTCAGACGACACGATAAATCCGGCATCGCCCAGGGTCTCCCGTTCTTCGTATCCGCGAACTCCATCGTAGCCGCCCAGCGCCAGTTGCTCGCTGGGAATCAGAGTTGTCCCCGCTGACCATTGGCCACGCGCTTCGACGCTCATTTCAAATCCGGCACCCAGAGCACGCGTAACTTCTATCTCAGCGGTGCCTATAACGTAATCACTTTGCGCTCCGGGTCGCAGCATCGCAAACGCATCATCACTATTTCGATCCGACAGCCCGCCCGGACTCCACGTCAATCCCAGATCGAACGATGCATTGCCAATCGACGAGCGAATTTCTCCGTCATAGGCGAGCCCCGCCTGAATCACTTCCGCCGGCGTATCGAGAGCTTCACCTCCTCCGAATTCAAAGTTGTTGTTCGAGGACTTGAACTCGAGCCCCATCGCCACCGAGTGCTTCAGATTCTGGTAGCGCCTTAGAGGAATCTTGTAAGATGCGGACGTCAGCCAGCTGCTGCCATCCGATCTCCTGAGCCCTCCTGCACCATCCAGCGCCACTTCGCTTTCGACCACCGCTGCGGATAAGGTAACAACATGTCGAAGTGAACTCAGCGGCAGGCGATAGGACAGCGCGTGGGCTTGAAAGCGCATGAGCGAGTCGTCAGTAAAATATTGATACGTCAGCTGATGCCCCTGGTGGAACAGGTCCCCTGCGTCAAATCCAACGAAGTAGCGATCCTCACCGACCAGGCTGACGCCTGAATTCTCATAGCCAGCAAACGCCCTCCAAGCCCTCTCGCCATTCAATCTGAATTCCACATCGGTTTCACCATCAACGCCTTCCGAGACACTCGCGCTTGCTCTTCTGAGACGATTTTCATTGATCCAATCGAGCTCCTGGAGAATCGCTGCCCGGCTGACGATCTCCGGCAGACTTAGCTGTTGAGTAAGGTTCTCAATGTTCCAATTCACCGTCCCAGTGACTCCCAACTTTCCGAATCTGCCTTCTACAATATCCACACGAAGAACACCGTCCGTGATGTCCTGTTCCGGAAACGAGACCTCGACCACCGGGCGGTCGAATCGGTCAAAATGTCTTACAATTGTCTCGGCAACAGCCGGAAATGTTGATGCTGTCAGGGGCTTTCCGATAAAACCTGAAAGCGCAGCCTTCAATCCAGCCGGATGCCGGAACTTTCCGCTCAGAATGACGGCTCCACCTTCAACGTACCGCTGCTTCCCATCTTCCAATGTAACCACGAGACCGCTTAGCCGATCCAAGAATATCTCACCCGCAGCGGTATCTTCCACATTATGAATCTCTCGGATCAAAAGTTCGTCCTCGCGAGGTACCGGGTCGATGAAGGTAGTTCCCGGCGTCAATCTGCCGACGTCCTGGCCAGCAGCGATTGCCACCGACAGAAGACCCGCCAATACCATCCGAACTGCGCTTGCGGGCATCACTGCTCTTCAAGCTCAAACTCCTGAGTTAGCGCGGAAATCTTATCCATTAATTCGAAAGGATCGGCAGGGGCATCGACTTCAATAAATGCCTCAGTCTCGCCAGATTGGAACGCCCTGACTTTGCCGCCTTCGATCAATATGCGAGCGCGGCCATTTGCCACCGCTTCGCCTCCTGAAGCAGTGAAGCGCAAGTTGGAGGAGTCAAAATTCTCCTGCGCGGCAGATTTTTGCTCAGCAGTGGGATCAACAAAAACGACTATCGGCGGCTCAGCAATCACCGTTCCGGCGCCCCGGACTCCGCTTTTGCCTTTTATATCGTCGGCCTGGTTCACTGCAAAAATGGCGACGACGCAGGCCGCTGCTGCCAGTCCGGTGATCACTAGCGGCTTGCCGCGGAGCAGTTCGAAGAAACGCACTGACATACCCCTCTCCGGCGCAGGATTGGCGGCAGTGCCCTTCTCCACGCCGAGATCACTTAGAATGTCGTTTAGCAAATCATCCGGCATTGGCGGAGCGTCCTCAGCTCCACCAGACTCGATTGACTTGCATAGCATTTTACCCATAGCGCGCTGACTGTCTGTCAGTTCCGCATGAAGGGCATCGATCACTTTTTCTGGTTTATCAGTCATGGCTACGTCGGTCGTTTTCTCTTCTACCGCGATTTGTTTGCTGCATTTCCAAAAAAGTAATTTTCTTCTTCAAGCCGCTTCCGCATCTTTGTCAGAGCAAAACCCAGTTTCTTCGAGACTCCCCTCCAACGGGAAATCGGTGAGACATCGCTCAAGCCAAGCTCAGCCATGAGTTCCTCATCTTTGAGCAAAGCATTCTTCGTCATGCCTTGATCCATATAGAGCGCAGCAACCAACCGCCATTCCAACTCATCGAGCGAGTCGGCACATAGTTTGTAGATCTCGTCAAAGTCTGGAGCGTCATCAGTGCCTTGCGTTGCCGGATCGGCGAATTGAACAGGATTCGTCTCAGAGTCCTCAAGCGCCTCGATGCTTGCCTGCACATTTGCCTGATTCTTCAGGGCGGCCACTTGCCGGATCCGGTTGACCGACTCGTTCTGCACAAGCTTGTTAAAAAACGGAAATACTTCTTCGAATACTGTCAGCTCTTCGATCGGCGACACCCCAGTTCTTTTCTTCGGCATCGTAAGCTTCTGCAGACAATTGGAGAACACCTCTTCGCCATCGCGGTCCGAGGTTCCGTACTTGCGGAACGTGTTGATGGCAATCGGTCGCAAAGCAGGAAACAGTCTCTGCAACTCGGGACTGTTCAATACTCCAGAATGGTCGCGGGACTTCATCTGATCGAAGTCCGGGTTTTCGCCGTAGTCATATGATTGGGCATCTTTGTTGCGGTAGCGCTCGTGATC
>JAGROY010000011.1:0-24622 GCA_020439995.1 Verrucomicrobiia bacterium | reverse complement strand
ACAAAGGCAGCAAACTCAGCATGTTTTGAATCAGCATCGAATTGCCGCCCCGCCTGCCGAAACACACGAGTCACGACCGCTGTTACTTTGTCCTGAGGCAATGACACGCCCTTCACCGGGCACCGCGCCTTAACGAACGCGGTTTCCCAGCAAGAACGCAGAAAATTGCGCCATCCCTGATCTTTGCTATGCACGTCGCAGGTTCTAACAGCCTGCCAGATTCGGCAAGAAAAATGAAAGACACTCCGGTTCGTTTGCGGTTAGATTGGCATGCACATGATTTTAACAAGAGCCCTCGTCACTGCAGCTCTGCTGGCTGGCACGTTAGCCCCCGCCTTTACACAAGACGGCGTCTTTTTCTGCCCCGACCATCCCAACCAGCCGCATCTCTCGATCCATCATGGGCTCGCCGCTCATCTGATGCCAACCTGCCAGGTGAGCAACCGGGGGCTTGACGCCACGATCACTGTGCGATCGCCAACCGAGATACTGTGGAATCGCTTCAGTGTGGCAAAAAGAGGCAGTCTGCGGATCCAATCCGCCGACGGAGCAAACTGGACGACTGTCCACCGCGTTACAAATGGCAGCATTGCATCCGTCGACGGAGTTCTGAGTTCGACTGGCAATCTCGCGCTTCTTGCCGAGGGCGGGATCGTCGTCAGCGAGACAGGAATGGTCGACGCACCGCAGTTTGTCGCCTCCACACTGACCAACGTGGACACGAGCGCACTGCTCGATGGACGAGACACAACATTTGGCACCACCGCCCGGTTTGGAACTCCGATCACCGTCGATGGCAGTGTCACTGCTCCTGAAGGCGTGACACTTCTGGCCGAAGACATTCTTGTCAAAGGATCGGTGCTCGCTCCCCGGGGCCGGGTCGTCATGGGAGCAGGTGGAACCATCACTTTGCGGTCCCCCGGCACGATTCAAGTTGATTCGATCGAGAGGAAGGGATCGATCGTGAACGCAGGTGTCATTGAGGGATCGGCAATCGAAATGAGAGTTGATGGCGGGCGGGGGCCGATCGTGTCCGCAGTAACGAATACGGGAACGATCCGGGCGACTGGCGAAGTCCTCATCGATTCCGGCCCTGAACCCACCGCAGTGATCACCAATGTCGACTCCACCAGCTCAGTCATTCAAGGTCGCCCGGTGACGATTCTCAATGGCAAACTGCAGGGTGCACCCGTAACTTCCTTCGGTCCGGTCGACGGCAGTAATCCGGCTGGGATATCCGCTACCCGGCAGTTCGTTGGAACCGGAGCTGCGAGGGCGACTCAGATCCGCCCTATCCAGCTTTCCACTGTCCAGCGCGAAACCTCATTGCCCCGCACTACAACGCACACCGCAGACAAAAAGAAGAAAAGGAAAGCGCCGATCATCGTGGCCAGTTCCAGGTCAGGCGCAGCTGCACCAGTGGCGAAGGAAAAAAAGAAATCGTTCTATCGTTACCAGTCGTTTTTTGAAACGCGCCGTTCAGAGTAGCTCGGATGAGCAAGTTACCAGCTCCGCCGCTGCGAACTCACCGTCCACGGACCAGCCAGCCAAACTGCAGTTCCCAGTCGCCCCCCGGCATTGCGCAGCCTCACCAGCTCGTCACGTTGAGTCTGCCACATCGCCGCATCAGGTCGATTCATCGCAAAAACTTTGCTGTAGAATTTCGCCATAAAGTCCGGCGCGTAGTTGTCAGAAAGCGGCCAAAGCGTCATCGCCACATGCTGCACTCCAGCAGTAAAAAATCCGCGTTGCAGCCCTATCACCCCTTCACCCGAAACCGGATCTCCCCGGCCCGTGCTGCAGGCAGAAAGAGTGACCAGCCAGGTTTCATCGAGCGGGAGTCCGGCCACCTCCTTAGTGAAAAGAATGTTGTCGTCTTCCTGATCCGGCAGGTGCCCGTTTTTCAAATCATCCATGAGGGAATCGATCCTTCCTACTACGAGTCCCGTTCTTTCGAGCGAAGAGGTTCGATCCAGCGAGGGGCGCGTACCTGCGGGTTCCCCTGGCTCTCTGGGCAAGACGAAGGCGTGACTGGCGAAGTGAAGGATGTGCGCGCCGCGCAAGTGTGATCGCAGCCCTGCTTCGCCCGTCGACGTATCCACCAGAGTTTTAATGCTATCCCCGGCACTGCCAAAGACGCCACGAAGCGCCTCCATTTCCCGCGCCACTCCCGGCAGATCACCCATCTCGCTCAGGGCATGGATGAGTGATCGGGAATACGGCGGCGATGCCGATGACATTGCATCCGTCGGATTTGCTCCGAAGACCGAGATGCCAAATGCGAGACTCGGCCCGGGCTCTGGCGCTTTTGGTTCGATCATCGCGTCCCGCAGCAACGAAAAGAAACTGAGTGAGAGCGGCCCTTCACAAAGGAACTGGTCACCGTCCATCAAAGCAGCAAACGGAATAGCGGAGACGATGCCGTCAGGGCAAACAGCGAGGTGATCGGTGTCCGTGCTCAAACGATCGGCGACGGGTTTCCATATCAGTTCATGGAGTCGCCGGAGCGTGGGTTCCAGCTTGCGCAGCGGCACGGGAGGCTTCTTGCCATCTCCCATCGCCTGCTCAAACGCCATGTGCGCAAATAACGCATCCACCAACGCGGCCAACTGCTCGTCGGTCGCCAGTCGGCACCACACCGATGGCTTGTCCGCCCCGCTCACGACCGCACCATATCTCGCCGTCCATTCCCCTGAGGTGTCGTATTCAAAGAATCGAATGTAAGCGACGGTCGCAGTCCCGACGGGAACCGAGCCGCTTGAAACTTCGTCCAGCTTCGAGCCTGACACTAATCCCTGAGCCAATAAAAGGCGCTCAGCGATCAGCTCTGGATCGCCAATGGCACACGTCAACGACATCAAATCGATCTTTTTTCGATAGTCGATCTGCTGCTCCTCGGTTCCCGTTTTAAGAGCCTCCAGCATCAATTGCCTCCCGGATGAGAATGCTTGTTCAGCACGTTTCAGGGCATCGATCCGATTCCCCAGAGCCAGCGCAATGTAGCCAATGCCCTGGCGAATCTCGATCGTCAGCGGATGATTCTCGCCCAGCAGATCGAGCGCGCGCTTTTCCGCTTCCTCAAAAACGAGTCCCGCCTCCTCCACATTTCGATTCCACAGGTGCAAATAGCCGAGTCCTGACAGACTGGTAAGGATTTCCGGATCATCGGCGCGCCCGGTTTCGACACGAAGATCAATGGCCCGTTGGAAGTGCGCCGCAGCCGATTCGGGATCTCCACGTTGTAAATCGACATTCGCTAAATTGTTCAACACCGCAGCAATTCCGGCGATGTCGTCCAGCGTCTCATAGTAGTCGAGAACCGCCATGTAGCGATCGCGCGCCTCAAGATAGCGCCCGGAGCGAAACAGCGCCGATGCCTGATCGCTATGGATACCTGCGACCTGCCCGGAATCTTCGCCCCACAACTTCCGTGCTGCAATTTCTGCCTCGCCATGTTGATCGAGCGCCTCTGCGTAGCTGCCAACGGTGTGAAAGTAACGCCCGAGCGCACTGTGGCACAGAACGATCACTTCTGGATCCCTCGCTTCTGCAAGCGCTTCCTCCAGTCGAGACCTCGCCTGGGAATAGCGCGACATGCTGAGATAGAGATTCCCCAGATGGATTTTGCTTACGGTCGCCATGCCGTTGTTCGCCGCGACTCTGTGCTCGATGGCTTCCACAAAGCTCGCCTCGGCAAGCTCATGCTCACCTGCCCCGTGATAAGCCAACCCAAGGCCGTCCGCACATGCACCGAGGGTATCCGACTTGCCATCGAGAGTGTCAGGCAAGACGCGCAGCTCCCAGGCGGCTCTGACGAGTTCAGCGATCGCCTCGTCACGGCGAGCCAGAGCATCAAGGCAGAGGCCTACATTGGTGCGAACCTGCGCTGCGTAAAACCGCGTACCGTCACTCGGATTCACATCCGCTGCCTCCTGGGCAGCAGCCAGTTCCTCTTCGAACTGCGCTAGCAGCACTTCGTAGTCCGTAACCGGCAAGGTCTCAGCTGTCGGCATATTCGACTCGCCCTTCTGCCCGCACGAAGCTAGAATCAGCAGAATCGGCATCTGGACAAGCCACTGCAGGACACGCCGTCTGACTTCCGGGCCAGTCTCGAAAAATTGCATCAGAATAGTGAAAATTTGCTCATCGTCCTACGGTAGAATCCCCATGCATCATACCATTCCCAACCCGATCGGCAAGGTGCGAAGGATCGCCGCAGTCGCGACGTGGCTGCTGCTGGCCCTTACAACAGTACCTGCAGAACTCTACATCATTCGGGCAAATCCCGGCGTCACCCTCGTCCGACTCGAAACCCTGGTCACCGATCCCGCTGTCGGCGGAAGGGTGACCCAACAGATCGTTTACAACAATCTCGGTTACATCGCCGTCGTTGCCGACATCCTTACTCTGCCAGGACTGCGGACGTTGATCAATAGTGGTCAAGTTCGCTCTGAGCCCCTGCTTCTATACCAGTCAGGCGACATCGCTCAAGCGACACTCGCAGCGTGTGCTTCAACTGCTACACCATGGTCGCTCGACGAAATCGATGGAACAGCCAATGGGATCTACCAGTCTCCCCTCACAGCCAAACCCGTGCACCTTTACCTTCTGGATAGCGGACTCATTTCCGCCCATTGCGAATTTTCAAGCCTCCAGGCATCCGGTCAGCTGATCGTCCCCGAAGGCTACGAATCGATCCTCTCTCTTCATCCGGGCAAAGCCCATCTTGCAGATCAACTTGGTCACGGCACCGCAGTCGCCAGCTGCATCCTTGGCCAGCGCGGTGGTGTTGCCTCGCTCGCCCCGATCGTCCTGCATTCTTACGGAATTTTTGGCTCCGTTGCGACCACCCCTTCCGTTGCCGTTCTCGATGGTCTGCTCAAAGCAAGAACCGATCATCAGCTCCGCGCAATCAACGATGATCCCTACGACAACGCATCCGTCATTAATCTGAGTCTCGCCAGTGAAACTCCCCAGGCCAGTTGTGAGGTCGAAGACGCGATTCACCTGGCTTTCGCCGATGGGATGATGGTCGTTGCCGCCGCAGGAAACCGTGCCTCAGAGGTGCAGATCGGTACGGACTGTGCCGGCAATGGAATCGGAAACGACCCCGAGGAGGGCTATTCGCCTGCTCGGCTCGACGAAGTCTTCACCGTAGGTGCCTACGTGCAAAACAGCACCCTGTGGACTTCCGACAAATCGCTTGGCACCAACACCGGGTCGGCGATTGACATCCTCGCGCCCGGTGCTGGAATTCCCACCGCAGCCAGCACCTCGACCACTCAGTTTCGCACCAATCAGGCAGGCACCAGCTACGCTGCCGCATACGTCAGTGGCATCGCCATCAATATTCTTTCCTGCAATCCACTGGCAACGCCCGCTGAAGTAGCGAATGCGATCCAGGCGGCAGCGGCAAACGGTGGAGGATTGGGGGTAAAACTTGCGCGTCAGAGCCCGACCAGCATTCCCTCGATCGAGGCCACCTACGCCCAGTGGCTCGCCGCCTACGGGCCGATCCCGCCGACCGAAGTGAGCGACCATGACGGCATCCCTCTTGCACTGGAATTCTTCGCCGGTCGCAATGCCAAAGTGGATGATGGCGCGCCCGTCCTGTGGGTCGGAATTACCGATACTACGATCGATCTTTACTTTGAAAAAGCCCGCTACGTTGGCAATGCACACACTCAGTTCGGCATTGAGCAGTCATCCGATCTCCAGAACTGGACACCGACAGGAGCAGTGCCCGCGGTTATCGGAGGCGACTGCTTTGTCCAAACTTATAAAGCGTCCATCCCCATCGCATCTGGAGAGCGCTACTACAGACTGCAGGTTTCGATCCTGCAATGATCCTGCGGATTAGGCGAAAAGTTCTCTCACCACAGTCCCGGCAACGTCGGTGAGCCGGAAATTGCGCCCTGCATGGGGATAGGTCAGGCGTTCATGATCCATTCCTAACAAGTGCAGAATGCTGGCATGCAAGTCGTGCATGTGCACCTTGTCAGCGATCGCAGTGTCTCCCAGTTCATCCGTCGCGCCGTGCGCATATCCGGGCTTCACACCGCCACCAGCGAGCCATACCGTGAAGCCGCGCGGATTGTGATCCCTGCCGTCATTATTCTGCGAAAACGGCGTCCGGCCAAACTCGCTGCCCCACCATACCAGCGTGTCCTCCAGCAGCCCGCGCTGCTTCAGGTCTTCAAGCAATCCGGCCACCGGCTTGTCCGTAGCCCGGGCATGATCGAGATGCTTCGGCATGTTAGAGTGCTGATCCCAGCGCGGATTTGCCGACTCATCGGAATAGTTCACCTGAATAAAACGCACCCCCTGTTCTGCGAGCCGACGCGCAAGCAGGCACTGACGACCGTAGTCGTCCGTAGCCTTGTCACCGATTCCGTACATCTCAAGCGTGGCCGCGGACTCGTTGTCGATATTCAAAATGTGAGGTGCATTCAGCTGCATGCGATTGGCTAACTCGAACGATTCAATGGCAGCTTCCAGATCATCATCCGCACGACCGGCGAGTTGCGCCCGATTGATCGATTGCAGAAAATCGAACTGCCGCGTGCGTCCTGAATCGTTGAGGAAGCCGTTCGTCAGGTTTCGAATGGTGGCATCACTGGCAGGCAAGCCCGCGCGCCCGATCGCAGTCCCCTGATACGCAGCCGGGAGAAACGCGTTCGAATAATTGCGCGGCCCCCCCTTGCTCGCGGAGGGCATGATGGTGACAAACCCGGGCAGATTTTCGTTCTCGGTTCCCAAGCCATACGTCACCCACGCCCCCATCGACGGCCTGACAAGATTGGTAGCACCGGTGTGCAGGAACAGCGTCGACGGCCCGTGCGCCACTCCCTCGGTATGCATCGAATGGATGAAGCACAGGTCGTCGACGTGCTTCGCCATGTGGGGAAAAAGATCGCTCACCCAGCGTCCACTTTGCCCGTGCTGGGCAAAATCCCACATCGGCTTCATCAACTGGCGCTGACTCTTCTTTCCGAAAGTGCCAAAGCGGACTCCTGTAAAATCGATCGACTGCCCGTCCCGGGCAAAGAGTTCGGGCTTGTAGTCGAACGAATCGACCTGACTCGGCCCGCCTGCCATAAATAGGAAGATGACGCGCTTCGCCCGCGCTGGAAACATCGGCAATCTGGGAGCGAGCGGATTTTCACCCATAGCCAATGTCTTGGCACGGGCGGAGTTCCCTAACAATCCACTCAAAGCAATGGAACCGAATCCACAGGCGGTCGTTTTTAAAAGTTGGCGGCGGGAGAGCATTGGAAGACTTGGATCAAGTTACAGGTAGTTCAATTAATTGAGGTAGCGGAAATCAACGCAGGCGAAAAGTGTCTGGCAGAACTGATTCCACGCTTCCTGTTGATCAGCGTTCGCATTGAAAAACTGCCGAGTGGCAGCAAGCTCCGCAGCCGATGGTGGTCGGCCCAACACGTACTCATATGCAGCCGTATGGGTCATTCCCTCTCCCTGCAGATGCTTGGACAATTGCTCCGCCTGCTCGCGGACGAATGGGCTGTTCATTAGAAAAAGAGCCTGAGTAGGAAGGTTTGTCTCTGTCCTGCGCCCGATCACGAGATTCGGATTTGGGGCATCGAAGACATCGAACATGTCCAGCATGCTGTTGCGAAACCATGGCACATAAACACTGCGGCGACTGGTATCGAACGTATAGCCAAGGTCGTAGTCCGACAGTTTCCTGATGGTACGGCCACCGCGCGCCGGATCGAGACTGCCGCTGAGCACCAGCATCGAATCCCTTAGCGCCTCTGCCTGCAGCCGCTTGCGATGGGCATGTGTGAGCAACCGGTTCTCTGGATCACCAGCTGCCGTTGATGCACTCGAGCTGAGCTGATACACATGTGAGAGCATGATTTCCCGTATCATCGCCTTCGTCGACCACCCGGTTTCCACAAATTTCATCGCAAGATAGTCAAGCAGTTCCGGATGACTCGGCATTTCGCCAGTTGCGCCAAAATTATCGGGCGTGCGCACGATCCCCTGCCCGATCAGGTGCAGCCAGATGCGGTTGACCATCACCCGTGCGGTGAGAGGATTGTCCGCTGACGCAATCCACTCTGAAAGTTGACGACGCCCGCTTTCGCCATCGTTGACAGGCAACGCGCCCGACCGCCCCTCTGGCAGAGCGACCGTCAGCACACCACGTGGCACCTTGCTTCCTTTGTTCCTGACACCGCCACGGATGTGAATGTGACCGTCCTCAGGTTCGTCCGCATCTTTCACTGACATCGCAACCGGGTCTTCGTAGCCCGGAGCCTGTTTTTCTTTCTCCTTCAATTCGGCCTTCAGGTCGGCAATTTCGGGCTCGGCTACAGCATCCTGCAAAGATGCCTTGAGCTCAGCAAGTTCCTGGCGGTAGGCAGCAACGTGCGGAGGCACATCTGCCTTCAATTTCTGCGTCACGTAGCCCGACACATTGCCTGGAACCAGCGACTCCGTACTTCCGAATATCCCAGCGAGCGCGTAGTAGTCAGCCGTCGGGATCGGATCAAATTTGTGATCGTGGCACCGTGCACAATCCAGCGTCATTCCCAAAAACGTCCGCCCCATCGCGCTCACCTGCTCATCGATCACTTCCATGCGCAGCAGCTCCTTGTCCTGCAGCTCGTAGTTAATGGCACCCAGCACCAGATATCCGCTGGCCACCAGATGCTCGTTTCGCTCCGATTCGTTCGCCCAAGGCAGAAGATCTCCGGCGAGGTGCTCCTTGATGAATTCATCGTAAGGCTTGTCAGCATTGAATGCGTCGATCACATAGTCACGAAACCGCCATGCGTGCGGAAACATCAGACTGCGCCCGCCGCCACTGGACTCAGCAAATCGGGCGACGTCCAACCAGTGTCTGCCCCAGCGTTCGCCAAACTCAGGGCGCGCCAGGAGCCCATCTACCACTGCAGCAAAAGCATCATCACGGGGATCGTCCAGAAATTCCCGGATCTGCGCTGGAGTCGGGGGCAGTCCGATAAGATCAAAATAGGCGCGTCTGAGCAATGTGCGCTTGTCCGCATCAGCTCCAGGCTTCAGGTGCGATTCCTCCATTTTCGCCAGAACGAAATGGTCTATCTCACTTTGTGGCCACTTTGAATCCGCGACCTCTGGCAATGGCACCGCGACTGGCGGGCGAAATGCCCAGAACTTCCTTCCGCCCTCGATATCGATCTCTTTGGAGCCTTTATGCCGCAACGTCCCATCGCCCTCCCGGGGATCAGCGGCACCAGTCGCCACCCATTGACGCAGAGCAGCAATCTCATCCGGTTCAAGCCGATACTTGGGAGGCATTCGGAGATCTGGATCCGTGTGGCCGATAGCCTTGATCAGTCGGCTGTCGTCCGGTTGCCCAGGAATGATCGCGGTACCGGAATCGCCCCCCGTTTTCCATCCCGGCGCAGAATCGAGGAGCAAGCTCCCCTTCAACTTATCAGCTTCCACTGAATGACACTCATAGCAATGCTCAGCCAAAACAGGTCGAACTTTGCTCTCGAAAAATTCAATCTCAGGGGACGACGGTTGCGCCTCTAAGCCTGAAGTAATGAGCAGACTCACACAAAGAGCTCCAATCGCCAGCAACGGGAAGCATTGTCCATTCCTAAAAATCACAGATGGAACGATAGCGCCCAAAGAACCTGAAGCCAGCCAAAACGCCAAAACACACCGCTCGCACACCAGCTTTCTGACCAAGTGCTTCCTGCGCTTGTGGTTCTTGATGAACTGGAGGAGTCCCTCCCATGCGTATGTTCGCTTCGATCTGCTTCAGCGGGCTCGGCTAGTTGGTCATGCTGTAACAGCAAGTCATTTAATTCCAAACCACCTTGAATCTCCTTGAATCTGATGGGACTGAGGAAACGAGCCATCCAAACCCTTTCCGTAGAACTCTCCGCCCCGACCAAGCCTGGTGCCTTCCGGCTTTCCGGCTGGATTGTTTGAGAGTGGCCGGAAGTCGGGTAAGATTACCGGGTGCGGCAACTGAAACTCAGTCTCCTGTTGATCTCTGCAAGCGTTTCGACAGCGATTGCAGAGGAGACGCACTGGAGTCTGGCGCCGCTTTCGCAACCGACAGTGCCTGTGACGAAGGTTTCCGACTCTGCGATCGACGCTTTTGTCGCGCAGAAGCTTCATCAGAGCAGCCTTCATATGTCTCCTCCGGCTGATCGGGCCAGTTGGCTGCGGCGCGTGTATTTCGACCTTGTTGGGCTGCCTCCGTCGTCAGCGGAGCTGGCAGCATTTCTGCAAGATGAGTCGCCACAGGCCAGGGAACAAGTCGTGGATTACCTGCTTGCCAGCCCCCGGTATGGTGAGCGCTGGGCGAGGCACTGGATGGATGTAGCGCGCTACGCCGAGACTCATGGCCACGATGAGGACGCGATTCGACCGAACGCCTGGCCTTACCGCGACTGGCTCATACGTTCGCTGAACGGCGACATGCCGTATGCGGAATTTCTGCGCGAACAAATCGCAGGTGATGTGATCGCGCCCGACGATCCGTGGGCAACGGCGGCGACCGGATTCCTGGGTTGCGGCCCATGGGACGAAAGCTCGCAAATGGGAATCCAGGACGGCACAGTCGACAAGAAGATCGCCCAGTATCTCGACCGCGACGATATGCTGACAGCGACAATGCAAACCTTCACCAGCACGACCGCGCATTGTGCCCGATGCCACGACCACAAGTTTGATCCTGTCTCACTTCAGGACTACTACGCGCTGCAGGCGGTGTTTGCAGGTGTGGACAAAGTGGAGCGTCCCTTTGAGCCAGACGCCGACTTGAACGGCAAGCGCAAACGTCTGCAGGAGCAACAACAACAGCTCGACGACGGCACATTTCCTGAATCCCGGCTGAGTGAACCAGACGTGCAGGCAGCGCTCGACTCCTGGGAAACCGGAGTGCGTGACCAGGAGCAACAGTGGCAGATTCTGCAGCCCGAAACCGTCACTTGCAGTAGCGGATCTCCCTTCGCGATCCAGGAAGACGGATCGATTTTGTTTGGCGGCGATGCGCCGGACAAAGAAACTTACACTATCACAGGAATCTCGCCTGGCTTCAGAATCACTGCAGTACAACTAGAGGTTCTCACCGATCCATCCCTGCCGCAAGGCGGCCCAGGTCGTGCGCCGAACGGCAATCTGCATCTGTCAGAGTTCAAGCTGCTGATCGACGGCAAGCCTGCCGCGATCGAAACTGCCACCGCCGACTTCAATCAATCAGGCTGGGAAATCGGGCGCTCTATCGACGGGCACCTTGAGTCGGCATGGGGCATCCATCCAGAGGAGGGCAAGTCTCACCAAGCGGTTTTCACTTTGGCCGAACCGGTGGAATGCGTTCCCGGCACTGCCGTTAAAGTGGAGCTGCAACAACTCCACGGCGGCAGCCACATCATTGGCCGGCCACGAATCTCGATCAGTGGCGAGTCCAATCCAAAAGCCATCGCGCCGCTGCCACCTGAAATCGCCGAACTGCTCGCCATTCCAAAGGCTGAGCGCTCCGACCACCAGCGCCGGGCACTCGCTTTAGCATTCGTTAAAATGGACACGGCCCGGCAAATCGCGGCGCTGCCGGAACCCGGTATGGTTTATGCCATCGCCAGTCAATTTGTCACCAAAGGCAACTTCAAACCAGCGGTGACACCACGGGAAATCCACGTCCTGAACCGCGGCGATGTGCTTTCGCCCATTGGCACAGCGCAACCCGGCGCGCTCTCGTGCATCCCGGGACTACCTGCACGCTTCGATCTCCCTGATACCAGCGATGAGGGAGACCGCCGCGGAGCGCTGGCGAACTGGCTGGCGCACCCTGACAATGTGCTAACCTGGCGATCGATCGTAAACCGAATCTGGCACTACCACTTTGGCAGAGGCATTGTCACCACTCCCAACGACTTTGGCAAAATGGGTGCGCTCCCCTCTCATCCCGAATTACTGGATTGGCTGGCCGTCGAATTTCGCAACCGCGGAGGAAGCCTTAAATGGTTGCACAAAGCGATCGTGCTCAGTACCACCTACGGGCAGGCCAGCGACGACCGCGACGACGGCCTTGCCACTGATCCAGACAATCACCTGCTCTGGCGGATGAACCGGCAACGCCTGGATGCCGAAAGCATTCGCGATGCCGTGCTCAGCTTTTCCGGGATGCTGGACATGCATATGGGCGGGCCTTCGGCGCAGCAGTTCACATCCAGTCCCGGCGTCCACGTAACGCCAGTGCTCGATTACCAAAACTTCGATCCCGATGATCCAGCCAATCTTCGCCGCAGCGTCTATCGCTTCGTGTTCCGCACCGTTCCCGATCCGCTCATGCAGGCACTCGATTGCCCCGATGCCTCGCAACTGGCGGCAAAACGGGAAAACTCCGCCACGGCACTTCAGGCGCTGGCGATGCTGAACAATCGCTTTCTGGTGCGCCAAACCGAACACATCGCCACTGACTTGGAACACCAGAGCGTGGATCTCGAAACTCAAATCTCCGAGCTAATTGTACGCGTGTATTCCCGCGTAGCAACGCCGGAGGAGCTGGAAAGTGTCGCCGACTATGCACGGATGCATGGTCTGGCAAATGCGTGCCGCGTCATCATCAACAGCAGCGAATTCCTTTACCTGCAATGAATCCAGCACTGAATAGACGTGACTTCCTCATGCGCACTGGCGGCGGTTTCGGCGGACTGGCTCTGGCGCAAATGTTAGGTTCAGAAGCGATGGCGAACACGCTCAGGGGCGGACTGCATCACCCACCCAAGGCAAAGCGGGTGATCCAGTTGTTCATGAATGGCGGCGTCAGCCAGATGGACACCTTCGATCCCAAGCCACGCCTGGATGCGCTACATGATCAGGCGTTCGACCCGGGAGCCGGGCAACTGGTCGAATCCGTCACCAACTCGCCAGGATTTAAAGTCCTGCGCAGTCCGTTCGAGTTCCAGCAGCACGGGCAGTCCGGTCGCTGGGTCAGCAGCGTGTTCCCGCACACGGCAGGCATCGTCGATGACCTGGCGTTTCTGATGTCAATGACGTCGAAGACAAACGTGCACGGGCTCGGCAGCTACATGCAAAACACCGGCTTCACCCTGCCCGGCTTCCCCTGCATGGGCGCGTGGATCAGCTACGCGCTGGGCAAGATCAACGAGAACCTGCCCGAGTTCGTCGTCCTTCCAGATCCCAAAGGACTGCCCTACAATAACTTGGGGAATTTCTCCGCCGGCTTCCTCCCGGCCAAGCATCAGGGAACGGTGATCAATGCTGGCAGCAGAGATGGCGAAACGCCGATCAATTTCCTGTTCCCACCCAGTGAAGCATCGCACATTACACCACAGAGCGAAGATGCAGGCCTGCGGCTGCTGCAGGCACTCAATCGTGGCTACGCCAACCGCTTCCCTTCTGACACACGGCTCGAAGCGCGCCTCGATTCCTATGAACTCGCTGCACGCATGCAACTCAGCGCGCCGGAAGTATTCGATCTTTCCAAAGAGTCTGCCGCCACTCGAAACCTCTACGGCCTGGATGGCGAAAAGACGGCCGACTTCGCTCGGCGCTGCATCACGGGACGCCGCATGCTTGAGCGAGGCGTGCGTTTTGTTCAAATCTGGAGCGGCCCGGGCGGCCCCAGCAACAACTGGGACAACCACGCGAACATCCACACCGAACTCCCCTACATGGCACAGCAGGTCGACCAACCGATTGCCGGTTTGATCAAAGATCTGAAGTCACGCGGGATGCTGGAAGACACACTGGTAGTGTGGACCACCGAGTTCGGCAGGATGCCCTTCAGCCAGGGACAAGCGGGACGTGATCACAACGGTGGCACTTTCGTCACCTGGCTGGCTGGTGCCGGGATCAAGCCCGGCACGGCCGTGGGCGAGAGTGATGAGTGGGGATGGAAAGCGCGCAAGCCGCTATGGTGCTATGATCTCCACGCCACCATTTTACATTTGTTAGGTATCAATCACGAGCAACTGACCGTTCGCCACAGCGGTATCGACCGCCGACTGACCGATGTCAGCGGGCACGTCATTCGCGATATCCTGGCCTGACCGCTCAATTGCTCTCAGTGGCCAGCCACGGATTGAGCATCAGTTGTCAAGATTAGACTCCAGCTCTTCTTGAGTGGGAGTGGCCGATGGAATGCCGCCTTCTGGAACTTCTCCTTTGGCGATCCAAGTGATAGCGTTCAGAACGACTTTGCGGAAGCTGTCGTCGCCCCAGTTCTTGTGGAAGTGGGCGCCAGTGAATCCGAATCCACGACCACCATCTTCGCGCTCGACCACCCAGTGCACGTGCTGTGGCTGACCTTCGGTGGCGCGGACAGCTGGATTGCCACTGTGCGGGCCGTCTGGGCGGTTGAGTGTTTCCTTAGGAGGAACGGCGGTGAGAATCGGAGTGACACCTTTCATCTCGTCCTTGAAACGCATGTGGTAGTACCACTCGTCATTCACTTCAAAGGGCTTGACGCCACGGGTGACAGGGTGCTCGGGAAATGACCCGAACTTTGCCGTCCAGTGCGGGTTTACCGACCAATGCGTTTCAAAGTAGCCACCTGTCCATTCCTTAAGACGGTCTCCAGCCTCGCCCTTGGTGATTTCAACTGCATAGTGAATACAGCCCAGTCCGACTCCCTTTTTCATGTAATGCTCCAGCTGCCGCAAGTGCGGACGCGCCAGGTGCCCGTCGCCCCCATCGCAGAAGATCACCACGGCATCAGCATTTTGCAGCGCCGTTGGATCCGCCGGCCAGCCATTGGTGTAGACGGTGGTCAGAAGCTGATCACCAGCATTGGCCTCCAACTCTTTCGCCAGCAGCTGGCATCCGGCACGGTGCTCGTGCGCGCCCCTTCCGTGACTGGGGTTTCCGGCAAGAAACACGACTTTCTTGCGATCCGCCAGTGACAGCCGCTTGAGCATGATGTTGCGGAACTGCACCTTCATTGGATTCCCCACGTGCATCTGCAGTGCCAGCAGACCTTTGCGCAAACGTTCCTGCTCATCAAGATCCGTCACCTGGGCGGTGATTTGACCGTTGATCCGGTTGGTCATCGTGTAGCCCTTGCACTCAATCTCATAGGTGTTCCACTCGCCTTTCTTCACTACCTTCCCCAGCTCAGCAGCATCTCCGTAGGAGTCGACGACACGCACATTCACCTTGCCGTCTTCGCGCACGACCTCAGTCTTCTGACCGCGCAGGGCGAGAATTCCGCGGAATGCCTCACCGTAGACGATCCCTGAGTAGGTGTCGCCCGATTCAAAATCCGCCTGATATCCACCGATGCGCCACTTCTTGGTGCCGCCTTCATCAGGCAGGCGAAAGCTGCGCACCTGAATTCCCGAATTCCCCCCCTTCTCCGAGGTCAACTTGAACTCAAGCTTCAGCTCAAAGTCATCCACTTCACCCTGATCCCAGATGCAGAAGGTATTGTATTCGACCTTTTTCTCAGGCGTCGATTCACCCGTGATCGTACCGTCCTCAACTCTCCAGAACTTTGGATCAAAATCCCATCCTTCCAGCGATTTGCCATCGAAGATGGGCGTGAATCCATCGCCACCGCCCTCTTCTTGTGCGTGAGTGGAATGCAAGGTGAGCGCAAACAGCGCACTTAACAACAGTGAGGTGGTGATTCCGTTAGGGAATTTCATGTGAAGCAGGTGTGGCGAATGGTTTGTCAGAATTCTACGAATCAATTATGCATTGTCCCAAGTCTCACGGATCAGCTTGTAGCCTTCTGTGTAGACCTCCTCCTCGTTAGGGAAAAAATTGCGCCATACTCGGGTGGCCGCAGCCAGGTCCGGCAGCGCGCCACCGAAGGCCTCGATCGTCAGCCACTTATCGTAGCCGTTGCTCTTGAGAAGCTGGATCGTTTCCACCAGCGGATTGTGGCCTTTCCCGGGCGTGCCGCGATCGTTTTCCGAAATGTGCACGTGATTGATGACATCCAGACTGGCCTTGAGTGCGCCAAGCGGATCCTTCTCCTCAATGTTCGCATGGAAGGTGTCATACATGGTGCCGAAGGCAGGCTTGTTCACCCGCTGCACGTAGGACTTCGCCTGCTCCATGGTATTCAGCAGGTGGGATTCGAAGCGGTTCAGGCTTTCAATCCCCAACTTGACATTCAAAGCTTCAGCGTGATCCGCGACGACCTTGTGCACCTCGGCCGCGTGGGCAAGTTCCGTTTCCGTAGGAAATGCTCCAGTAAACTGACCGAGCACCTGGTAAAAAGGCCCGCATAGCACTTCTGCACCAGCAGCGGCAGCACAGTCCAGCACGCGGTTGATATGCTCGATGGCTCCCTGCCGATTGCCCGCATCAGGGCTGATGGGGTTGTGCTCTTCGTCCGGACACACGGTGACAGCTGTACAAGCCAGTCCGAGATCCTTTAGAACACTGCCCACTTTTTCAAAATGTGCTAAATCGCTAGTGTCGAACACGGGCAACTCCACGCCGTCGTAACCGGTCGCTTTGAGTTTTTCGAGCACAGGAAAGTCCGCCTCAACAATGTGAGTACTCCAGAGAAGAAGGTTAAATCCGATTTTCATTCGGGTGGAGCCTATGACCAAGCGCTCCCACAGTGCAAGCCTTACCAGCGAATCAAAATTGCCCGGTCTGCAACATCACCAGCGTACAGGCTTCCACGGCTTCTATTCCTGTGTTTTCGAGGGCAGAGACCAGCACCGGGCACTCAGATCCAGGATTAAAAATCACTCGCTTCGGTCGCAAACGGAGCAGAGCTTCGCTCAAAGTCGCGCCAATCGCGGGATTTACGTACAGCGTGACGGTGTCGACTGACTGCGTGATCTGAGAAAGATCAGAAAAAACTGCAACACCATCAATATCAGTCAGTCGAGGATGAACAGGAAGCACTGTGTAGCCCTGTTCTTTGAGCATTTTCAGCGCTTTGTAGGCGTAACGGTCAGTATTGTCACTTGCACCGACAATGACGACGCGGCGTTCCTCGGAAGCGGGATCTATTGGATTCATTGAGGCCAATATTTCAAGATTTGAGGCGACAGCCAAGCTCGGACTGGCCGAAACGGTTGACCACTTCGCGGCACTCGCCTACGATCACGACAGTTCCTCAATCAACACTTTAACCACTATAGAATTTATGCTCAACGTTGGAGACAAAGCACCCGATTTCAAACTCACCACCATCACCGCTGATGGCCCGGCATTCGTCACGCTCAGTGAAAATGCAGGCAAAACGAACACGCTGATCCTTTTTTTCCCAATGGCATTCACGGGCGTATGCACGCAGGAATTCTGCGATCTTACGGCTACGCTTAACGACTACACCTCCCTGAACGCTACGGTCATCGGGATCAGTGGCGACAATCCATTTGCACAGGCCGCCTGGGCAACGAAGGAAAACATCAAGGTGTCACTGGCCGCTGACTACGAGCACGAAGTCGCAAAGGCATACGGAATCGCCTACGATTCGTTTCTGCCCGCTAAAAATCTGGAAATGGGCGGCGTTCCCAAGCGCTCGGCCTTTGTCGTGGACAAGGAAGGCACGATTCAGTACGCGGAGAGCAACGACAACCCTGGCGAACTCCCCAATTTCGACGCCATCAAGGCGAAACTCGGAGAACTCGCCTGATCCATTCAGCTCGATTACAGCCCCTTTCCGCCCTGCAGCGGTCTGGGGCTTTTTTGTTGCACAAATAGACTTCGCCCCTCCCTGAGCAACAAACAATTTGAAAGGAATGGTCGACAAATTCAAGGATCGCCCCTCATACTTGCCTCATTTCGCAACCAATTGAAATACCCCCATCTGATCAATGACCTTGTTCCTACAGATTCTCGGAAGCCTCGGCGTCTTCCTGTTTGGCATGAAAATCCTCAGTGAGGGGATTCAAAAAACAGCAGGTGAAAGGATGCGCGCCGTGATGGCGACGATGACCAAAAACCGCTTCGCCGGATTATTTACCGGGCTACTTACAACCAGCCTGCTTCAATCATCTTCAGCGACAACCGTTATTGTGGTCAGCTTCGTCAATGCAGGCCTCTTAACCCTGTTTGAATCGATCGGCGTGATTATGGGAGCGAATCTGGGAACCACTGTGACCGCCTGGATTATCGCGGCTGTCGGCAAATTCAGTATCGCCAAAATCGCCATCCCTATCGTCGGAGTTGGTCTGCCATTTCTCTTCATTGGAAAAGACCGCTGGAAGCATCTTGGCGAAGTCCTCATCGGCTTCGGTCTATTGTTCAATGGTCTGGGACTGCTCAAAGATTCTGTGCCGGATGTCAAAGCAATGCTGAAGAGCACGGATCCCGTCGATGTTGCGAACGCAGAGTGGATTCAGAACATTGTCGAGAACATGAGTGGCCACGGCTACGGCTCAGTCTTAATTTTCCTCTTCGTCGGCATCCTTCTGACCCTAATCGTTCAATCCTCATCCGCCGCGATGGCGATTACTGTTACATTTGCGATGCGGGGCTGGATCGGTTTCGAAGAATCCGCGGCCATTGTTCTCGGCGAGAACATCGGCACCACTGTTACAGCCTGGCTCGCATCCCTGGCAGGAAACGTAAATGCAAGACGTGCGGCCCGGGCGCACTTTCTCTTCAACGTCATCGGAGTCCTGTGGATGCTGATCGTTTTTTATGGGTTCACGGAAATCGTTGTCTGGCTCGGCGAACAACTTCCGGATTCCTTCCGACCAACTGATTCAACTTCGCCTATAGCATTCAACCTGGCGATCTTTCATACGCTCTTCAATTTCACGAACATCGTGCTCCTTATTGGCTTTGTTCCGTGGATTGCAAAAGCGGTGGAACACTGGGTAAAGGACAAGAGTGGCCACTCACAACTGGAGCGCCTGACCTATATCTCCAAAGGCCTGGTCGACATCGGTGAACTCAGCCTGCCAGAGGCGGAAAAAGCAGTTCGGGGTCTCGGCCAGCGCACTGAAACGATGTTCACCGGGTTCATGGATGTCTTCGACAATCCGAAGACTGACATGTCGGAGCAAGTAATGACACTGAAGCTGATGGAAGAAGAGAGTGACCAGATGCTTCACGATATTACCACTTACCTCATCAAATGTTCGGCTGCAGAACTCAGCGATGATAACGCAGTAGCAGTAACGGGAATGCTTCGCATCGCCAGCGAACTGGAAGAAATCTGCGACTGTACTTACCGCCTGGTAAAAATGACCCAGCGCAAATACGAGAAGCAACGGGAATTCTCGCCAGAGATGCTCGAGGGCATCAAAGTCTTCTCCTCGGAAGTCGTCGAGTTCCTGCAGTTCTGCAATAAAAAGCTATTCTCTGAAGTAACCATGGCCGATGTACGCAAAGCCAACGAACTTGAGATCTCGATGGATGATCAGCGTAAACAATTGAACAGCGACTCGGTTGATCGAATGCAAAAAAATGGAGACATTCAGGCAGAAATGCTGAACATCGACATCAACAACCACTTCGAACTAATCGGCAATCACGCCCTCAATATTATCGAAGCCGCCCACTCGATAAGCGCAGCGCGCGCTGATTGATCTTGGCTATGCTCGCCTTTGCCGTTTGCCGCTGAAGAGCAATTAGCTATCCGGTAAGTAGCGTTTAGCCACTCTCCGCCAACAAGCCCTGAGAACTTTGGGGTTCTCCATCCGAGGTTTACCTTCACCGCATACCGTCGCTAGTCGATTGGAAAATCGGGCAACTCGTCGACCGAGGCTCCCGGAGCCGCGAGTGGATCTTCAGGAGCCGCGAGAAAATCGGGAAGAGGCGGCAGTGAATCTACTTCAGTCGAGAGCGGCACCCCGGGAATAGTCGTCGGAATTGGGGACGTTCGAGTTCCACCACCTGGAACGGCCACCGAACCGGCATCGGTCGCTTTGACTGCCGAACCGTCCACATAAACCAGCTGCCTCTCCTGAGGATCGCCACTCACAATATCCGCTACGATAAAGCCAGGCTTTCGCTCGGGGCTGCACCGTAAACTACACGCTTCCTGCCCGTTTTCCAAATGCCCTTTGATCTCAGTTCCTGTAGCAAGCCGGTTGCCATAGGTCGATCTGATCAATGCAAATCCCTGATCACGCTGCACATAAACGATTCTACCGATCTTCACGGCATCCTTGGCTGGACTTTTCGAGCGCGGGGGGGCAGGCACCTCTTTCGGAGGATCCGCATCTTTTTTCTTCCCCGACCATGGCATCAATCGAGCCAGCGAGCCCTTCATCCGCCGTCCCTTATTTGCTGCCGTCCCACAGCCGGTCAACCCGCCCACCAAAGCCAACGTAAGCAACAGCCGACAGGCACGACCGGCCGATCGCCGAGCTACCTGTCTCTCCACCAATGGGATAAATTCTTTCACCATTCTGGAATCATGGGATCTCTCCGCGAAAAGTGCAAGCTGCAACCCTTCTCCAGCATGATTCAAGGCTCTGTCATTCTTCGCCCAATTCGTCGCAGCAAAAGCTGCCATTCACTGGCATCCACCGCATCGTGTGAAAATCCCCTTCCCCGGTATTGACGCTTCACGATTCTGCGTTTAAGTAGAAAAAGTTCGTCCAGCAAGCGCTGACCTAAAGGAGGGGTGGCTGAGTGGTCGAAAGCACATCTTTGCTAAAGATGCGAACCTTTACCGGTTCCGAGGGTTCGAATCCCTCCCTCTCCGCCATTTATTCAACTCGCTTACTGCAAGCGATTTACACCTAGGATCGAAGCGTCCGACATACAGAAGTGACAACAACAATGGCAACGTCAGATCCGGTGCCTATCGTCTTATTCCTAACATTGCTCTAAAAATTTGAGCAGACTGGACAGCACAATCATCCGCACACCGCGCTTCTTTCCGGGCTGGGTGATGGCAACGCTCTTCACGGGTGGGTCGTAATCATTGTCTTTCGACGGCAGGATCAGCTGGTTGAGCTTTGATCGACTGAATGCGGAGTAGGGACAGGAAGTGCCTGCTTTTGGGAGTCGGACGTATTTCGGGCGTCCTTGGCTGTCTGTGGAATCGATGTCTGTCGGGGCTACGGTGTGTCGAATGGATGTCGCGTCTTTAAGAGAAGAGGGAATTCGGTATACAAAATGGATCTCTTGTTTGTCGACCGTCAGGGAGTCAAGATAGGAGAGCGCGATGTCTCTCCTCACATCAGGCGGCAGATCGAGCCATCGATCGCTGATGTCGCTGTACTGATCAGTGGGCAAATCTTCGTCCTCGAGCAGAAAAGTCGCCAGATCGCGGGCGAAGAAGTTCTCGAGATCGATGATGGGCACCTTTGTATTGCAATTCGGGCACACATATCGGGGATTGCTCGCGGGCACCCGCATCTTGCCTCCGCAAGAGCAGTATGCCAGATCTGTGAACGTGTGTTCTGTTCGCCGCTGAATCGTTCCCGCTGGTGTGCCAGGCTTCTTGCTGAGAATGCCTGCAGCTTCCTCAAATAGTTCGTCGGAGACGATGGGATCCGCGGAAATCCGGATCCACTCGCTTTCAGGGCGAGGTTCACGTTTGCCGGATTCTCCTACGCGCGTTGTGTTGATGGCATAGATACCACGAGCGCCGGTATGCTTAAGCACGCGATCGACCTGCACATCAGTCCATGCCGAACCGGTGGCCGTCGAGTGGCCCATTCCGTTCAGAAGCTCGGCTACCTTCAGCTTTACTTTGTGGGCGACGAACAATTCAAAGACTAAGCGGACGACTGGGGCATTCTGCGGATGATGCACCATCGTCCCCTCCGAACCCCACATGAATCCGAACGGAGGCTTTCCCTTTGGCTTGTTCACAGGCACTGCCATTTGTCCTCAAATGGTTGCGTTTCGGCGCCGATTCGGGTGATTGATCATCGCTGCATTGCTTTGGTGAGTTTTTTGAGCGCTGCCTTCCTCTGTTCGGCAGCGATGGCAGGGTTTTCCACCTTGGTTGAGTGGCTCAGCTTCATGCCCGGCGTCGAAACGGGGGCCACGACCGGATCTGTCGAGGCGGTGGGGGAAGGCGGGGCACCTTTCGCCAACCGGAGCAGGTCGCCGACATTCCCCGTCAGAACGCAGTGAACATTTGAACGGCTTGGAAACTCACGTTCGACGAGTTTGGACATGATGTTCAGTTTCCCGGCATCTGCGCAGGCGAAGATGACGTGATCGAAACCAGCTTCGAGACATTTTCGGATGTTGCCGATCTCGTGAGCGCTTGGAGTAGAGACCGAAATCTCGATGGCAATGCGTTGCGCATCGTCCTCGGCTACCACATCGACATTCATCCCACTACCAATGTCCTTCTCGACGGTGGCGCGGAAGCCCACGAACTGGGCCGCAGATTTGATGAGATTTTGTAGTGCCCGATGTTCGCTTCCGCCTTTTCCTGGAAGGCTCGAGTCTCGGCGATCCGGTTCCGGTGCATCGAGCACTTCACGAGATTTGGCCTCTGTGGGCTTTGCGTGAGGGGCCCCAGTGGATGTGGGGTCCACTGGGGCGGTTGAATCAGGGGCTGCCGAATCGGTTTGCACCGGCGGCTTCGCCGGGGAATCGGGTTGAGGCACTGATTCGGGAGACGCCCCCGGGATCGCTTCTTCTTCCTAGTCACCGAACAATTCGCGCTCCACTTCCTCTCGCGGTGTCGCATGCCGACGCCGGGAGGCATCCATCACTCGCTCGCGTCGGGTTCGCGCGATGTCGGGATCCACGGTATCGGGAAGTGGCACCCGCAAGTTGAAGTCATGGTCGCTGCGCCCGACCCGGCAGATTGCCTCGCCGATCTCCAGACTTTGGATGTCTCTCACATCAAAATCGGCGAAGCCGGATGCCAGACTCCTGGCATCCGCATCACCGACTCGAAACACTCCTCCAAGCGATGGCGGCACGATTGTCTGAGGCAAAACGAGCACTATCAAATGCTGCACTGTCGGATACTCTATACGAAAGTTCAGACGATTTCATTATATCGCCACTAATCCTCCAAGGACAGGAGGAGCTAGGTTTCTTCGTTTCGTGCTCCAATCCAAGTACCGCAGGAGCGATTACTTCCGCTTTGCGTTGCATGACTGCCCGCGATGTGATTAAGGGTCTTGACAGACAGACTGGCCGATTCCTTTGGAGCTTATGGAAAGGAAAGCGAAAAGCAACTGGACCAAATAATTATAAGCCAGGAGCTTTACATTCCAGTCTTTTATTGGATGGAAGCAGGAAGACAAATCTTTCCTTCCCTGTGTTGCGCTGGACTCGTACGGTAGTGAGCTTTCGATTGGACTTAGCGTCCCTAAACGTTATCACGCATCATGTGAAGGGAGCAGTCGCCGCGACGATTAGGGTAAATCTTGCGCCTGGCCTCAGCGCAAACGTTCAAGATTTGGTATTTCACGGCACTCCCGTCGAGCCAAAAAATGCCTACTATCTAGCCCATCTCGGCCAACATGACTACGAGTTCGCTACCCATCAACCTCCCAAGTTGATTTCGACACTCGACTACCTGTCTTCAATAGATTCTATGGTTGACAAATTACTGTAACGTAGCGTTTCCAGTATTTCCTATCAGGCAGTTGTCGGCATTGAGTCCAACCTAAGCGTACCCATCCCTAGTCAATTCCTATTCGTTCCACCCGAAAGCAACCAAAGATCCCCCCTAGACAGGAAGTTAGAGCAAATTGGCTTTTTGTCTGCGCTAGATGATAACGAATCCCTTTGTCATCTAAAGCTAGGAAAACTACTTGAGGCGCCCAAGCAATACGGCATGCCTCGTGCCCTGCGAAGAACTATTGAAAGTCTGTTCAAGCAGTTTATTTCTGCCGTCGCCAATCCGAATATTTTTGATCTCGTAGTCGACTTATACGATGCTTTTTCCACTTTCTACCGCGTATTGGTTAACGAATTACCAGCCTATTTCAGCAATGGACGGATGATCGACGCTGAAGGAGTTTCTAGTATCGCAAGATTTTCAACCGCTCTTCAATCTGCCTTGGATTTACGTCTATGCTCTGTCCAAGGCCCCAAATCTAGGCGTATCTCCGTAAATTTTCCTGGCAGCTTTGCACAGGCAATGTTTTCCGCAGATGCAGCCCTGAAAGCCGGTATTGGCATACTAAAGTATCACCTGAAAGATGACAAGGGAGCAAGTTTAATCAGAGAAGGATTTGTTACTTCAAGGCTTGATTCAGTTGGTGTCGTTTGTGACGTCTCTCTTGAGGCGGGGGTTAGAGTTTATGAAATCGTGATGCCTGAGCGATTAGACGGCGTCGGCAATCCTGATGAACGACCGAAACTAACATTTATCAGACTCGACTTAGATCACCTCTTCCACGTCGGCTCCTACCATGATTTCATTCATGAGTCCTTTCACCTCGTGTTCGATCAACTTATTCGGCGAGGTTCTGATGAACGCTCCAAGGCGATTAACGTGGGGATGCATGAAGAAGATGAACTTTATCAAGAGCGGATAGAGGAAATTTTTGTGAATTTGCTTTCGATATTGTATCTAACCCCGAACGAACCGTTAAAACTGCTTCAGTATCTTGTCTCCAAATATTCGATGGACATCACTTCCGAGTGTTCGTCGAAGTCCGAATCAATAAGGGTCTTCGCTGAGAGATTGCAACGCCTATCCATTCCCGCGTGGATCGTATCAGTGTGCATTCAGAATGAAACTGCTACACAGGCATCCCACAGGGGATGG
>JAGROY010000478.1 GCA_020439995.1 Verrucomicrobiia bacterium | reverse complement strand
TACGATTCCTACACGCATCACCAGCGGGAAGAGGGGCACCTGTCAAAGTCGATCCGGCAGGTTTACGCCAGTCTGTGGAACCTGCGGGCATTTGAGGAGCGGGATTTTTACCGAATCGATCATTTCGCTGCCGCAATGGGCGTACTGCTGCACCGGAACTTTGAGGCTGAGGACGCCAACGGCGTAGCGGTGTCAAAGAATATCCTGTTCGGCGCCGACGATGAACCCAGCAGCGGCATCTACTACGTGAACGCGCAGTTTGGGGAGAACCTTGTTACGAATCCCGAGGGGAATGCAATCCCCGAACAGAGTCTAATCTCGACATCCAATGAGCCGATCTATCTCAGCTACTCGAACTTGGAAGGAGGCCGGGAGCGAGTCTTGAGTTCCGCGCAATCGAAGGATCTGGCGAACAAGCTTGAGCAAATCCACGAGCATTTCAAGTTGCTCCACAGTGCCGATGAGGACTTTGCGATCGAGATCGAATTTAAGATTACCGCAGAGAACGAGCTCGCGATCAAGCAGGCCCGACCATGGCTCAATTAGGTAGAAAGCAGTCCGAGCTTTAACTCGATCCTCCACTTTGGTATTTAGATTGAACAAGATTACATTTCCAGTCACAATCGCTCGCAGTAATCTGCGAAGTGGCAAAAATGAGATTGAATTCAAGCGTTAGAAGCCGGGACGAAAAACGGGAATGCGTGACTTTGCTACTGCTGTTGCTGACGCTTTTACCGCCTGTTGCTCGAGGTCAGAATTCTGGACAAACACATTTTTCTGGCCTGCTGGAAGGTTTGGTAGTTCACTGGCCGCTGGATGGAAGCCTTGAAGACGTTCTGAGCGGGAGCATTGGAACGGCGAGGGGTGGTGAAATTGAGTTTGTTTCGGGAGCGGAAGGGAGTGGTTTTGGCGAAGCAGCGCAACTGCGGGGCGGCGAGTATATCGAAGATTCATCGAACCCTTCTGTTCTGCGCGGTGAAGGCTTGAGTGTATCTCTGTGGTTTCGTACAGACGCAGCCAGTCCCGGGCAGACATTGTTTTCCAAAGGCCGTAGCGATTCTTGGCGGATAAGCGAAAGCGAAAATCACGGAATTGAGTTCAAATTTGGTAGTCAGATCATTGGCACGGATGCTCTGGAAGCAGGCCTTCATTTCCTCGTCGTCGTGGAGGATGCCGACGAGAAGGAAGTACAGCTGTGGGTGGACTCAAATTTTGAGGCAGCCGCAGCTGTAGATGTCACCCGCGTCTTCCAGATTAGCCCGATCGTGATCGGCAGCCAGCGCGATGGGGCGGGAGAAAGATGGAGAGGACTCATCGATGATGTCGCAATCTGGAATCGAGCCCTCAGTGAAGAAGACGTCAAAAAAATATGGGCCGACGGCAATGGGAGAGTCCTTGGCTTGGAAGATTTCGACGGAGACGGGCTTCTTGACATTGCGGAGCACCGTGCCGGGACCAACCCGTCCTCTTCTGATACTGATGGCGACGGTCTGGGAGACAACGTGGAATCTGGGGCAGGAATCTGGATAAGCGAACTCGACACAGGGACCAATCCACTGATAGCTGATAGCGATGGGGACGGCCTGCCAGATGGCGCCGAGAATCCGCAAGTGGCCTCGGCGAGTCGACCGCCCTCGGATCCGAACAAAAGCGATACCGACGGCGATGGGGTTCCCGATTTTAATGAATCGCTGGTGGTCGAAGATCCTCGTTTCAGGATCAGTGCAGTGACGATGTCCGGAGGAGATCGGCTAAAGCTGTCGGTTCCATCGGCTTCCTATACCTACTACGTGTTGTTTCAGAGTGACTCGCCGACTTTTGAAGGGGGCGGAGATCCGGTTGCGGGGGCGATCGGTAATAATGGTATGCTGGATTTTTACCCCGCTCGCGTGACGCGAGGCGTACGCTACTATCGCGTAGGGCGATTTGTGCCTCCTGTGGATCTTGACGAAGATGGTGTCGATGATTTCTCCGAAGAGCTCGACGGTGTGTCGACTTCGCCATTGAATCCTGCATCGACGGTGAAATTGGCAGACGGAGCCCAGAGTATTCCTGATTTATCGACGCTTTTAAGTATGTCTGTCGATGTGAGTTTCGATGACGAAAACTTAGCGAACACTCAGTTTGTGGTGAAATTCGTGGTAGCGAACCCAGATGACGGAGCTCGGGAACTGTACTTTTTGAATACCCAGAGACATTCCAGTCATCAGCGCTTTGCACGGGCTACGGGCCTCGAGTGTCTGGAGAAATTTCCATGCATCAATGGCGAGTTCTCGTACTTTCCAAAGGTGAAGCTGGGTGCCGAACGGAATGGTCTTTTTGCGATCAAATTCGATGCCAATCTGCCATCTGAAGACGCAATCGCGGTATTCGATCTCGTGGCTGCCAACCTTGGCGTGGCGCAAGGAAATCTGGCAGTGAGGATCAAGAACCTGGGAGACGAGAGCATAGGGGAATTGCGGGCAGTCGGAATTCAAGTTCTGACGGACAGGGAGATTGGCACCGATGAGGTCAGCTACCGCGGCCTCCATGAGGCCTATGCATTCGGGCGTTTGCGCGTTGTTGAGCCTGGACAGCGCCCCTCACTACAGGATATCGCAATCTTCAAAACGATCCCAAATGATGTGCCGCACATCGCTGGAACGATTACCGAACAGGAGCAGACGCCGCTCTCTCACGTGAATCTGCGGGCGATTCAAAATGATTCCCCCAATGCCTTTATTCGCGATGCCAGTATCTCGGACAGAATCGCACCGCTTATTGGTGAGTTCGTCTACTTTCGGGTGAGGCATGAAGGATATGAAATTCAAAAGGCCAATCAAGCCGAGGTCGATGCCTTCTTTGCTGATCTACGTCCGCTGACAATGCAGGTGCCGCCTCGGGATCTAACATTCACCG